>JBFYNQ010000072.1:0-9785 GCA_041304265.1 Candidatus Bathyarchaeota archaeon
GGTGCGGGGGTGGCTCAGTGAGGCTTAGAGGTAGCCTTAACTAGTTCAGTAGCCTTCTCGTCGCCGTGGCGGGCACGGTATGCCTCGACGCCGGCGCGGTAGACGGCGCTCCTTTTACCCTCGGCGTCGTTCGGGTCAAAGGCGTTCACGAACTTCTCGCAAGGAAACTCGGCGCACGCGCCACAGTGCTTAGCCTTATGATCCTGAACACAGGTGTAGGTCGGACACGTGCCCCAGAATGGCTTACCCTCTATCGCTACGCAGCCGGCGCATTTCGGCTGCTTCCCACCGATATACCACTCGCATCCACCGCAGTCCAGCCCGCAGGGACTCATCATCGTCTTCACCATAGCTGCACCGATCGCCACGTCGCCGAGAGTCCTTAAAAATGGTTCGAAGCCCCGAAGTACCCCGGTAGGTGAAGGTGGTGGGATCGCCCGGACTTGAACCGGGGACCACGCGGGCCCAAGCCGCGTATCCTAACCAAGCTAGACTACGATCCCGCACCCGGTTAATCGCGGGGCTTCGTTTTATCTTTATCCCCCAAGGGTGAATAAAAAATCCAGAAAAAGAGCTTTTGCGACGTTTTTTCCTACGGTTTGCTGGGCGGTGAACCTAAAAGGAACGGTGTAGAAGTGCTTATTGGGGCGCCTTGGCGTCCGCCCTTAACGGTGAAGAGGATTAGTTGGCTCCGATAATTGGCGTTGAAGCGATAAGGATGCTCAACGAGGGTACATTCAAGCTCAAGACGAAGGACGAGCTTGATGATATGCAGTTCGGTCGCCATTCGAGGAAGATCCTCTACGAGGTTACGACTAAACCCGTCATCGAGCCGCTCAGCGTCAAGAAGATAGCCAGAGAAGCGGGACTCTCCGAGAAGCAGGCGAGTCTATCACTCGACTGCATGGTCAACCGGCGTGACCAGGTCTTTACCAAGTTCAAGGAACCCGATTTAATCAATTACGGTATACAATACCAACGACTCGCGGCACCTCCGAGGACGGGCTGGCTCAACGAGGCACTCACTGACCTGACATACGCCATCGAGGACCTCGGTGAAAGCTACCTAGCCCTGAAGATGGATAGGTTGTTCGGAAGCTACGACAAGCTGCCATGGAACTATGTGCCTCTCATAAAGTACCACGAGCAACCCATCTACGCCCAGATGCAGTTGCAGGTCCTTCGCCGCATCTAGCCCCAGCGCTTCTTCGCTTTAGCCATCGCCTCGATGACTGGCAGCTCCTCACCCGCGAGGAGGCTTAGCATGGCTCCGCCGCCAGTACTGACGTGCTTCATCTTGACGTCGATGCCGAGCATGCTGGCGAGCCCGCCCATATGACCTCCCCCTACCACGGTGTAGCCGGGAGCATCAGCCATGACGCGCAGCAGCTCCTTCGTGCCGACGTCGAAGCCGCGGCGCTCGAACATGCCAAGTGGGCCTTCGGCGACGACTGTGCCCGCCTCGCGGATGAACTTGCTGAACTTCGCTACCGTGTTCAGGCCTACATCGTAGATGTTTGTCTCGTCCGTGATCTGGCTTGTGAGGACCTCGATGCGGCCGCCCTTCGTATCGAGGGCGACGTCCAAGGGGAGTTCGATATTATTCTTGTACTTCTTTAGAATCACGCCCGCCTCGGCGACGAGTTTTTTATCCTCCTCCTTAAGCTTGGCATAACGCTCGGGCATAGCGCCACTTGCCATGTGGAAGCTGTCCCTGATGAGGCCACCGATGAGTATATGGTCGGCTATCTTGTCCTTGAGGACCCTATTGATTACGGGTATGCGGTCATCAACCTTGGCGCCTCCGAGCAGATAGACGGTGGGGCGCGATGGGTTGTAAATAACATTGTTGAGGGCCGTAAGCTCCTTCTCCATGAGCCTGCCAGCCGCCATCGGCATGACCTCGCCGAAGGCCGTGAGGCTCGCCGAACCCCTGTGTGCTGCGGCGAAGGCATCGTTTACGCAGAGGTCGAAGAGGGGAGCGAGTGTCTTGACGAGCCCAGACTCGGCGAGATTCTCCGGAGGCGCGTCGAGATTCTCGTCCACGTGCATACGCATGTTGTTTAAAACGAGGACCTCTCCAACCTTTAACGCCTTTATGGCGTCCTGCGCCTTGGGACCGTCGATGTCCTCAACGAACTTTACCTTGTTCCCGTGATACATCTGAATCACGCGGGTGTGGGCCTCGAGGTTGGTGAAGTCGTACTTACCGGGGCGGCTCTGGTGCGCGCCTATTACAACCTTCGCCTCCTTGAGATCTCTGAGGGTTGCCTCCGTCGCCCTTATCCTTGCATCGTCTAGTATCCTCTTCGACGCCGGGTCGAGGGGGCTGTTGATATCTACGCGGAGGAAGACTCTCTTCCCCTTCACCTCTACGTCGTCTAAAGTTAGAAAGTCGTACATTATGGGCACTCCTCGTAGGGTTGCCTCATGGAAACCTGCGTTTGGTGTATTAAAGGACTGTCGCCGGGTTCTTGTGGCTCTGGGCCATTTTACGCTCTTCGATACTGGACACATCAGGAGCGGGAACTCCGACCCAAGAACTCTAGTAAAACACTCCATGGCGATGCAGCCACAGGTGGGCTACCAACCGGGTCACACTCGGGTCAGCCAGAGGAGGGTGTCGCCCTCATTGACACTGAAATGAGTGCGAAGGAAAGTCACAGTGCCGTCGAATGGGGCGTGAACCTCCTGCAGGTTCTCCCCTACAAGGCTATAGACGGTGCCTAGGCGCTGTCCCTCCTTCACCTTTGTGCCGGCCTCGACTAGCTTTCTCCAGGCTCCTCCCCGAGCGGCATAGAGTCGGCGGGACTCTGGGTCGACGGGCACCTTCCTGACAGTCGGGTCGCCGGGGGTTATGCCGAGGTGGCGCATGAGGTTGTAGATGCCCTTGGCGAACCACCAGGCGTCCTTCTCCCTGAGAGGGTATGGGGCGCCAGACTCTGTCATGACGCATGGGACACCTAGGCGGGGCACGACTTCCCCCGTGTTGCCCGCCACCGCAGCGGTCTCGATGTAGTCGACATCCCAGCACCCCGCCATGTCCAACATTCTGCTCCGCAGCGCCTCATCCCCCGTTTTGAAGATGAAGATACTTCGTGTTGCATCCTCGCCGAGGTCGGCGGAGTGGGCGTCGACGACCGCATCAGCCTTCGCGAGGAACTCGGTCCAGACAGCGTGCGCCACCCGCTTCGTCAACGGCCCCTCTGAGTCGCCGGGCCAGACCCTGTTCTGATTGAGGTGGTCCCACGGGTTATCATATGGCGTGCGGGCGTTGAACCCAGTGGAGTTGACGAACGGGACGATTAAGAGCCTCCCCATCATATTCGACGGGTCAAGCTCATCGATTATCCTGAAGAGCCCCTCAATGGGGGTAGATTCAAGGCTATGGACACCTCCGATAACGCAGAGGGTTGGCCCTGGGAAGAGGCCATTGAAGGCGACCCATGGAACCGTGACCACGTGTGTGGATGACTCTGAGACGCGGAGGTACCCCCTAGCCCTAGTTCCAGGCTGAACCTCCGTACCAGCTACGCTCAGTGACACGCCACAGCACCTAAAGGGTATAGTTGGCTACGTAGGGGGCGCGCCAATCCTTGTACCAGCCCACGATACTTGGACCATCATCCTCGACGACAACGGTGTCACTGCTCCACAGCAGCTCTCCCTTCGGCCCATCGATGACGGGGCGAATGACGATGACCATCCCTGGGCAGATCACCGTGTCGTCCTTGGCGGAGAGGTACGGCGCCTCGACGTCGGCGACTCCTATACCATGTCCGAGTGCTAGCCCCTCGACTAGCTTGACGCTACGCCTCTTCGCCTCCTCCAACATCGCCTTATAGACGGAGCTACACTTGGCGCCGGGCTTTATCGCCGCGAGGGCTACTTCCCTAAGGGCGACCAAGGTGTTGTAGGCCTCCCTCTGCTCGGCTGTCGGGTAGCCCTGAGTCATCAGGCGGCTCCCCGTGCCCCAGTACCCGTCTATGCTGTACCGGGCTTCCGTACGGACGTATTCGCCCGCTGCGAGTTTCTTCTCGTGGCCGATGCCGTAGTAGGGAGCCCTTGGCCAGAACTTGGTAGCGTTCACCCCACTCGCCCCTTGGCTGACGCTGTGTCCTGCGACTACGTCGAGACCCCTTTCAAGGCAGTGCACGCGTACCTCCTCGCCGAGGCTCATCTCACTGCGTGTACTCGTTATTAGTACGTGGTGCTGTGTGCCGAAGATACCGTGGTCGATCCTATAGGCGACGTCCTCGAGGAGATCTAACTCCTCATCGGTCTTGACGGCACGTAGCTCTCGGATGAGTCCATCCGCCGGCACCCACTCAGCGTCGGGAAGAAGCTTTCTTAGCTTCTGGAGTGTCGCGTCGGGGATGCGTAGGAGGTCAACACCAATTCGTGCTTCCTTCTTTTGTTTGAGCAGACCTATAGCCGCCGCAGTGAAGGCTTCGATGCTTCCGCTGTACGTGACGGCTTTTTTGACGCTACTGAGCGTGACTACAGTCTCCTCCCACTCCTCGGGAACTATGATCGTCGGGTCGCCCCTCTTAGGCCAGAGTACCGCTACAGGGCTCTTCGGGTAGAGGGCGAGGAAGGGCACAGCCGCCCCAGCCATGTAAGCGAAGTTGTCCGCCCCCGTCACAAATACGTAGTCGAACGTGCCTCCCTTGACCGCTGCTTCGATCCTATCGTAGAGTTCCATTTCATATTCCTCCTAGTGGACGGCCCTGAAGCCCGTCACCTCGTATATGCTATCCCAGCACCTGTACCAACTGAGCTTGCGCGCACCCTCATGTGTGATCTCGTAGACGTCGCGGTCGACGATGATCTCCCTGCGTGGGCCGAGCGTCTCGACGCCAAGGGCGACGACGTTGCCCGTCTTTAGCTCAGAGGGGTTACCGGCTACGATATATGGCGCCTCGAAGTGGCTGCAACCGACGCCCACCCCAATGATGGGACTATGTAGCTTAATACCGGATTTCTCCGCCTCGGAGGCGACCTTGACATAGATCTTGTCGCAGCGGGCGCCGGGCTTGAGCATGTCCTCGGCGACGCGTTTAAGGTACTGGTTATCGGCGTAGGCATCCTCAACCTCGGGAGGCGCGTAGCCGGTATACGCCATACGGCTTATGCTGCACCAGTAGCCCATCGTGTGGCACGTAATATCGCTCCTTATAACGAGGCCCTCGTCGACGTCGCCGCGGTGGGGCGTGTAGGCGAGGCGCGTGTCGTCGCCCATCGTTACTGCCATATGGCCGATGCCGCTAGCGCCGCTCTCGAAGGCGTGAACTCTCACCCTCTCCGCGAACTCGGGCACTGTGTAGCCTGGTCCCCAGAGTGTGCCCTCTAGGTGGTTGAGGGCATGTATGATGCCCCTGTCAGCGAACTCGCAGCTCTGCTCGATGAGAGCGACCTCGGCGGGAGTCTTTACGGCACGTGCCCCCGAGAGGGCAGAGTCGATGGCAATGAGCTTCGCCTTAGACACCGCCTTCACCGCCTCGACGAGACCGGCGGAGGCGCGCTCAGAGTCATACCCAATATTGCCCTTTGTAAGTCCCATGCCCGCCAGCGTCTTCCCGAGGCTCTTTGCGAATGCTGCAGGGTGCGGTCCCTCGTTCTCGTCGTAAGCGACCGCCGCCTCCTTCCAGCCTTGGTCTTTCACAGCCTGAATCCAGTCTGCGGGGGTGACCACAGCGCATGTGTTCCCATCGGCGGGGACCACAGCCGCGGCCTGCCTCTCCGGGTAGTTCTCTGCGAAGGGCAGTGTCGCGCCGGTTAAGTAGCGGAAGTTGTCGGCTCCGAAGACGACGAAGGCAGCGCAGCCGCTCGCGTCGATGAGCTTCCTGATTTGCGTCTCATCCATGGATGCATCTCTCCCTAGAACTGTAGAATTAGTCTTGACCGGGCGTTAAGAAACTATGCCCAGCTACCTGATCTTGACGTACTCGTAGGCCTTGGTAGAGTTCTCAAAGCAGTATTGGACCTTCTCGTAGCCGCTGCGTAACTCGGCGGCGTCTGCGCCGACCTTCGCGGGATCCTCGCCGTTGACGACTATTCGCTCCATGAGCTCAGCGACCTCGACCATCTCACCCTCCTTCATACCGAGGCGTGTGAGCTCAGAGGTGCCTAGGCGTATGCCACCTGGGTTCATGTAATGGCGCCCCTCCTTGACGTCCCAGGGAAGGAGGTTGCGGTTTATGATGATGCCCGCCTTCTCAAGCTTCTTCTCGATGTCGCCGCCGAGGCCGAACTTGGTTATATCGATGAGGAGAATATGGCTCTCGGTGAATCCTTTATGCTCGGCAAGAACCTTAAAGCCCCGTTCGTAGAGTGCCTGTCCGAGCGCCTTACTATTCCTGATGACCTGCTCGGCATAAGCTTCTCCAAACTGGAGCATCTCGGCGCAAGCGATTGCAACACCAGCGAGCGCGTGTAGGTGGTGGTTGCTGACTAGGCCTGGTAGCGTCGCCTTCTTTATCGGCTCAGCGTACTTGTCCCAGCTGAGCACCGTGCCGTGCTGGGGGCCGAAGAACGTCTTATGCGTGCTAACGGTGACAGTGTCGACGCCCTCCCGTAGCGGGTCCTGGAACTTGCCCCCCGCGATGAGGCCGCTAACGTGCGCGCTGTCGTAGTGGATCATTGCACCTGCGTCATGGAAGACTCCCGCGAGCTCCTCGACGGGGTGCGGGAACGGGAAGACGCTGCCGCCGAAGATTACGAGCTTCGGCGCCTTGCCCTCCTCGACAAGCTTCATGAGCCTCTGAGCCGTCTTGTCAACATCGATGTTCAACTCCTCATAGTCGAGGGGAAGGTACTCAACCTCGAGACCGGTGACCGCGCCGGCTGTACCTCCGAGATTCTTGCGTCCGTATGTGATGTGTCCGCCGCAGGTGATGGGTAGTGCCATTATGGTGTCCCCGGGCTCCGTGAAGGCGGTGTAGACTACGAGGTTTGAGACAACGCCTGAGATTGGGCGAGGATCGACGAACTCCGCTTTAAACAGCTTCTTCTCAAGCTCTATGCAGGCGTACTCGACTTTGTCTATCCATTCGCAACCCGCATAGACGCGCTCCCCGACCCAGCCCTCCGCGTAGCGGTTGCCGAAGTCGGTGGTCATCGCCTCACGCACGGCGGGGCTCGGAACGTTTTCACTCGCTATGAGGGGGATGTACCTGTTGAACGCCCTGTGATGGTCCTGCAGGGCGGTGAGGACCTCATCATAGTACTGTCGCGGCGTCTTTGCGCTCATCGCGTATCCTGATGAGCCATGAAGACGGGGATTTATGCTTTACCAAAACAAGGTGGGTAGGCTTAGTAGAAGTGCTGCATCTCGATGACGTAGCCCTCAGGGTCTTTGAGCATGAACTGGCGTAGGTTCATCCCAGGCTCGTCGTGAGGCTCGCTCATAGTAGAGACGCCGAGTTTTTTGAAGTGAGCGTACCACGCATCGACGTCAGGGACGAGGATAGTCACCATCACCGGTTTATCTTTACTGGGGCGGAGACTCCCTTTTTTACCGTCAACAAGGCCCACATTCGCCGTATCGGTGAGCCGCAGTATCTTCGCCCAGCCCTGATCCACTATCACTTTTAAGCCCATAACCTCGGTGTAGAACTTTGCTGCTTTGGCGAGGTCGTCATAGTAAAGAAAGGTAACAAGTCCGTCAATCTTCGGCATAACATGCACCGGGAAGGTATGCGTCTGCGGGTTAATGAGACTTGACGTGCCACCCCTCATTGACTGCGCGCGCTGGCACTAACGGAAGAGGCCGGCACCGAGATCTGCACTAAAAATGACAGCCCCCCATACATTCACTAGCTACAAACTGACCAGATAGGAGATAATAAGCATCGACTCGCTGAGGGTGAAGAGCATCAGATGCGTCTTCCCAGTCAGTTTAAAAACCGGTTTCTCCTAATAATCAGACGATGAATTATGGTAGAGATAGGGGAAAAGCTACCCGACTTCACACTCGTTGACATGAACTTCAAGAAGCGCAGCCTCAAGGAGTGGAGGGGGCGAAAACTCGTGCTTGCCTTCTTCCCCGGCGCCTTTACAGGTACCTGCAAGAAGGAAATGTGCACGCTCCGCGACGACCTAGCAAAGCTCGAGAAGCTAGAAGCCCAAATTGTAGGCATCAGCGTGAACGACCCCTTCAGCCTCAAGGGTTTTCATGACGATAATGCCCTGAACTTCCCCCTACTCAGCGACTACACACGTGACACCGTAAAGGAGTACGGTGTCGAACTTAGGAACTTCGCCGGCCTTAATGGCTACAATGTGGCTCAAAGAAGCGTCTTCATAGCTGACGCGGACGGCGTTCTCAAGTGGAAGTGGGTGTCCGACGACCCCGGCGTGGAGCCTAAATATGCTGATATTGAGCGACAGCTGGCGACAATCTGAGGTCGGATGCTAAATTTTAATAAACTACGCTTTCATCAACCTACGTGAGGTCTGTAAATGAAGAGCTATGTTAGGATCTACGGCCCACCGCTCCTCAAGGCGATCAAGGCGCTCGAGAAGCTCGCCGTCAACATGCCCGAGGTCTGCATCATGGATACCATGATCGAGTCGTCTATGCCCCAGTTTAATGCCCAAGAGGGTGTTATGAACTACTTCTCCACGATGGGCGGAATCCCAGAGAAGCGTTGTGGAACGATCATTAGTAAGAGCAGCACTAAGTTGGGTGACTATGACTTTATCTTCGAGTGGTTCAAGGAGCCGAAGATGGAGCAGATAAATATGCTCATCGAGCAGATCGATGAGATTCTTGCGCCTCTCGGAGTTCAGTACACCATAACGACGAAGTAAGTGCTTCCACGCGCGTTTTTTCACTCAACCCCTAGGGGGTACTTAAATTGGCTGTGAAGGCTCGGAGGACGTGTATCTATCGAATAAAGCGTATCTCTCGAAGGGAAATCTAGCGGGGCGCTCGACCTCTCTCAGGGCCTGCTTTTCGGTGAGGAAGGGGTGGATCTTTTCCGAGTGCTTGCCAATGTTAACGAGTGTTATCAACTGGTAGTTCTCGGGGATGTCGAGTGCCTGTTTCACTATCGTCTCATCGTATCCGGAGACAGGGTGAGCCACTAAACCCAGCTCGGTTGCGCGCAGAATGAGGAAGGCGACACCCATACCTGTGTCAAATTGATGGTATACCCTACCCCTGTCTGTGCAGTCGTCCTCGACACGACTGAACACGGCGACTATCATGCTCGCCAGTTGGATCCACTTGTTGCTCTTCGACAAGCCGAGATGTATCTTCGCCAGCTGCGCTGGATCCCTGACAAATATGAATCTCCAGGGCTGGTTGTTGTTGCAGCTTGGAGCGAGGTCGGCGTGGGTCGCGAGGTCTCTCACAGTATCGTCTGTTATCTCAACTGGCTCCAATGATCGGTATGCCCTGCGTTTCTCAATAGCGTCGACGACGTTCACCGCGATGCATCTCCACGTTGGGTTTGGGTGTCTCTGAATATAAACGGTCTCGGCTATTCGTGGTTATGGCTGGGCTTCTGAAGGCGCCAGACAGCGCGCTGGACGACCTCGCTGAGGGCGGGGTGGATATGCATGGAGTCAATTAATGGGTAGACGGATCCGTCTCCGGCGTTCATGGCGATGATGACTTCGTGTATCAGCGTCGCCGCGTGAGGCCCGACTATATGGCAGCCGAGTATGAGGTGCTTCTTTTCCTCGGCGATGAGCTTGACGAAGCCCGCTTTCTCACCCATCGCGGCGCCATAAGCGGTATCCTCATAAGCATAGTTGCCCACGAGGTAGCCTAGCCC
>JBFYNQ010000073.1:0-9000 GCA_041304265.1 Candidatus Bathyarchaeota archaeon
AGTGTTATCAAACGAAATATTTAGGCGATATATCCAACCTCGAATCCTTCGACTACGAAAATACAGCCATCTACACTATGCGTGACCTTCTTAAAATCACATGTAACCCCGATGTGATTGCCTGTGACGAACATCCGGGTTATATGACATCACAGTTGGCGGGGGTGATATCACAAGAGACAGGGTCGCAAATCACAAAGTCACAGCACCATCACGCCCACATAGTCTCAGTGTGCGCTGAGAACGGAGTAAAACCCGACGAAACTGTCGTGGGAATAGCGCTAGATGGTGCGGGATACGGTCCTGACGGTACGATCTGGGGTGGAGAAGTGCTAATTTCGACGTATTTTAGCTATAAAAGGGCAGGTCATCTGCAAAATCTGCCTATGCCGGGAGGCGATCAATGCGCATACAGCCCGTACAGGATGCTGATCTCAGCCCTGACACTCACTTTGAGTGACGAGGAGATACGTGATATCACGAAAAATCACATATCACAAGCGTTAGTTAACGGTCATGATGAGCTCAACGTGATACTCCATGAGGCACGAACGAAAAACGTGTTAAAAACTTCGAGTTCTGGCCGTTATCTTGACTCAATTGCTTCACTTCTTGGCTTGACATATCGCAGAACCTATGAGGGTGAACCCGCGATGAGACTGGAGTCACTAGCTGAATTTGGAAACCCTGAAAACATCCAAATAGAACCGATAATCAGTCTCAATAAGGATATTCGAGTGCTTAACACGGCTAAAATCCTCAATTATCTGACAATATACCAAAATAAGCTTAAAAAACAAGATATTGCTGTATTTGCCCAAAAATATCTCGCCGTTGGTATATCAAATATTGCCATCGAGATAGCACGAGCTGAACACATAAACACAGTGGTAATATCTGGCGGAGTCTTTGTAAATGAGTACATATCTAATACTATTATCAAAACTCTCGAAAATAATGGGGTAAAAGTATTAATTAATAAAAAAACTCCACCTGGAGATGGTGGTTCGGCTTTAGGACAATCGTGTATAGCCCTTGCATCTGTGATTTAGTGTGATATCACACCACTTTAAGCTTCGTCGGCCTCGCCATCAACTCGATTCCTTCGGTTAACTCACTCTCGATTCGCTTGAGCATAGCCCTAGAAACGTTAGGACCCGATTTTTCTACTGCCGTAAGATAATCCCTCAGTTTTTCAACGAGATTTTGGTATTCCTCAAAGGGCTTTGCATCGAAGACCCCAACGTAGCTAAGTAAGACTATAGTGAAAATTGAGGATATCACTCTCCCCCTTCCCTGCCCTAATGTACGGCTAAATGAACCCCGACTCACCTTTTTGTTCCGATAAATGGCCTTATTTTTAAATGGTACCTTATCATCAGACATTACATCAATTAAGAGATCAATCATGAGTGTTTCAAACTGAATCTTCGTTAAATTGCTGTTTTTTAGTAACAAGTCTGTAATTGGGTCTTGAAACGCTTTTTGGATTATATTTTGGGCGTCTTCAGGTGATTCCATAGCATCGCCTCAATACAGAGTTGATTACGCCAAATGATACCAATGTATACAATACTGTATGCCGTATCAATCTTTTGTTTTAACCAGGAAACAGCGGTCATAACTGCTTTTTGGAAAACGGATCGCGTTTTCTAGGCATATAACCTAAAAAAACATTATAAATTAGCTAAAAATACATCAGGCACGGTTTAAATCCGCCTAATTACACCCTCACAAACAATGATCACTATTGAGCAATTACAGATCGATCCCGACAGGACCCTGGCAAAGATCGCCACATTCATAAAAAATGCTTTAAAAAGAGCACACCAAGACGGTGTTATCATAGCTGTAAGCGGCGGAATCGACTCAGCGGTAGCACTAGCCGCGTCTGTGAGAGTCCTGGGACCGGACAAGATCACAGCGCTCACCCTTCCTGAACGTGATATCACACCCCAGGCAGACGTAAATGATGTGATGGAACTCTGTGAGGCATTTGAAGTCACGTGTGAGCACGTTGAAATCACGCCGATGTTACACATGATGCGGAAAAACATCCCCAAATTCGACCCAGACGACCGCGTCGTCTACGGAAACATGAAAGCGCGCCTTAGGATGCTCCTCGCCTACTACTACGCCAACAAACGCAAGTCCATGGTCATGGGAACATCAAATAAAACCGAGCTATATCTAGGCTATTTCACTAAATACGGTGACGGCGGAGTCGACATCATGCCTTTCGCCGATCTCTACAAGTGCCAGATCAGGACACTGGGCAGGCACCTGGGAGTACCAAAGAGTATCACCGAAAAGCCAGCTTCGGCTCGCCTCTGGGCAGGACAGGACACAGAGAAGGACATCGGACTACCCTACAACAGCATGGACCTTATCGTCCACACCCACTTGCTAGGCTGGGAAACAGCTAAGATTGCCGCCGAGATAGACATAGACCAGCGCAGTGTAGAGGGAATAATAACCAGGATAGCAGCCAACAAGCACAAACGTCGCTCTCCGGCAATCTTAAGACTAAGCTAACCCCCTACGATAACACTTAGGAGACACGTCCATGGGAAGAAGAAGGAAGAAAGAAGAGAAGATCATCAGGAAGACGCTGCCGGAGCTCTTCCTCTGCCCCAACTGCGCCAAAAACTCCATAAAAGTCACCATAGATCCCAAGAACAACCTCGCCGGCATCCGCTGCAGCGCATGCGGCCTCCATGGACGAATAGTAATCGAGCCGAACACCGCCCCCGTGGACGCCTATAGCACCTTCGTCGACAAGTACTACGAGGAAGGGGCGACCCAGAAAGTTGGCTAAGGTAGAGGAATACCTCCAGAAGCGCATCAGGGAGGAGGGTTGCATACACATGACCCTCCTCGACCCCGAGAAAAAGTCGGGCTACGACTGCGCGGCCATCGCAAAGCAGGCCGAGACAGGGGGTACTGCAGCCATAATGGTTGGAGGGAGCACCGTCGCCTCAGGCGTCGAGATGGAGGACGCTGTCAAGCGCATCAAAGCTTTAGTTAAGCTCCCCGTCATCATCTTCCCCAACAACATCGCCAGCATCACCGGAGCAGCCGACGCCATCTGGTTCATGAGCCTCCTCAACAGCTCCAACACATACTACCTCATTGACAGCCAAGCAATCGGTGCACCCATGGTGAAGAAACTCAGCATCGAGTCTCTGCCGATGGGCTACATAATCATTGGCTACGGTGGCGCCGCAGGCTACGTCGGCCAGGCACGCGTCATCCCATACGAGCGCCCAGAACTCGCCATCGCTTATGCTTCGGCAGCAGAGCTTCTAGGTATGCGCTACATCTACCTCGAAGCTGGCTCAGGGGCACCACAGCCAGTAACGCCACAGATGATAGCCGCCGTCCGCAAATACTGCAGTGGCACACTCATCGTCGGCGGGGGCATACGCGACCCCAAGGCCGCGGTAGCCGCCAAGAAGGCGGGGGCACAAATAATCGTCACCGGCACGCTCGTCGAGGAAGAGGAAAAGGTCACGGAGCGCATCTCCGAGATCACCAGAGCCCTCAAGACCTAAGCCTATTATCCCGCCGACGCTGTTACCCTTTCGATTTGAGCCAGCTCCGCATGACCCCAGAGTACAGGGCATACTTCGACGAGTTAGAGGCGAAACTGGTTAAACTATACGAGATCGCGGGCGAAGCGAGGAAAAAGGGCTTCGATTCCTCCACGGAGGTCGAAGCTCAGATCACGCGGGATATCGCGGAGCGAGTCGAGAAGATGCTAGGCCCACCTGGCCTCACGGCGCGTATGCGCGAGCTTGAGGACATGGACCGCAGAGAAATGGCCTTCAAGATCGCGGAGGAGATCACCCTCGGACGCTTCGGCAGCTTAGAGAAAGAAAAGGCCGCCGACCAGGCGATACGCACCGCCCTCGCTATAATGACTGAGGGCGTAACCGTCGCCCCAATCGAAGGCCTCCCAAAGATATGCATAAAGCCCAACCCCGACCGCACACAATACCTGAGCCTCTACTTCGCCGGCCCCATACGCCCCGCCGGAGGCACAGCCCAGGCGATGACCCTAGTCGTCGCTGACCATGTCCGCAAGAAGCTCGGCCTAGAGAAGTTCCAACCAAGCGAGAACCAAGTCCAGCGCTTCGTCGAGGAAGTGCGCCTCTACGAACGCACAGTTCGCCGCTTCCAGTACCACACCACCGACGACGACCTCGAGGCAGCAATACGCCAGATACCTGTCGAGGCCACGGGAGTCGCCACAGATCCTTTCGAGGTGAGCAACTACCGAGATGTCGCTGGTATTGAGACGAACAGGCTCCGCGGTGGCGCCCTCATCGTCGTCGTAGATGGTGTCGTTGGACGCGCAAGGAAACTCCATGGCGCCTGCGACAAGCTCGGCATCACCGGCTGGGAGTGGCTCCTCAAGATGGGGAGGAAGAAGAAGGTCGAGGGTGAGGTAAAGGCGGAGCCCACTGCCGCCTTCATGGATGAGATAATTGTTGGTCGCCCTGTCTTCAGCTTCCCCGGGGCGATAGGGGGGTTCCGACTCCGCTACGGCAGGGCGCGCAACACGGGACTCGCAGCCTCTGGCGTACACCCAGCAGCCATGGTCGTGCTCAACAAGTTCCTCGCCACAGGCGTTCAAATGAGAACAGAGCTACCGGGTAAGTCCGCCGCCACTTGCCCCGTCGACTCAATAGAGCCGCCGGTTGTGCGTTTCAAAGACGGCTCGGTACAGAGAGTAGAGACAGAAGCCGAGGCCGAGCTCCTCCTCCCTCAGATAAACAAGATAATCTTCCTCGGCGACTACCTCAGCAACGCCGGTGACTTCATCCAGAACAATAAGGCTCTACTCCCAACGGGGTACGACGAGAACCAGTGGGTGCAGGACCTCAACGCCTCATGTGCGAGGCTCGGCGAGGACGCCGCTATAAGCCTCACGGGGCTCCTCTCAGAGAGGGTTAGGTTCCTCAAGTCGAGCCCCCTCAACCGCCCGACTGTGGATGAGGCGCTCGCAGTCACGGCTATGGACGTCCCCATACACCCGAGGTGGAACTATCACTGGTCCGCCCTCACGAAAGACGATCTACTAGCCTTCCGCAACACACTCGCCACCGAGTATAACCCTGAGTCCAACGAGTACCCAAACATCCCCGAGATCAAAGCGCCTCTCGAGGCACTGCTCCTGCCCCACAAGGTTCGCGGCGGCAAACTCGACCTCGGTGAGGACGCCCGCGTGTTAGCGAGGACTCTCAACCTAGGTCAGAGATACACGGAGGTCAAGGGCGAGAAGCCGATTGAGGTCGTAAACTACTTCGCTGGGTTCCCCGTACGGGAGAAGGTAGGGGTATTTGTCGGAGCCCGCATGGGGCGCCCTGAGAAGGCGAAGGAGCGTCGCATGGCCCCCTACGTCCACAGTCTCTACCCCGTCGGTGAGGCGGGCGGCCCCCAGAGAGACATACTCAAGGCAGAGAAGGGCAAAACGGTCAGGATCGAGCTCAGTCAGCGGGAGTGCCTCACCTGTGGCGAGATAGGCAGCACCACCGTCTGCCAGAACTGCGGGGGAGAGACAAAAGAGATACGCAGGTGCAGCCGCTGCGGACTTCGATTCGAGGGTGAGCGGTGCCCCCAGTGCCGATCCGAGATCGTCTCTTACACAGGCGTCGAGGTAGACCTGAAGGAGGAGCTCGAGGCGGCGCGCAAAGCGATCGGCGGACAGCTACCGGCGCGCGTCAAGTGCGTGAAGAGGCTAATGAACGCGACGAGGACGCCAGAGAACCTCGCCAAAGGCATACTCCGTGCCCGTTACGACCTTAGCGTCTTCAAGGACGGCACGCTCCGCTTCGACCTTACCGATATACCCCTCACACACTTCAGACCCAACGAGGTCTTTGTCCCCGTCGAGAGTCTCAGGAGCCTCGGCTACACCCATGACACGCATGGCGCACCCCTAGAGCGCCCCGACCAGATGCTTGAGCTCAAGGTGCAGGACGTAATACTCCCCGAGGACTGCGGCGACTACCTCCTCAAGGCATCCAAGTTCCTCGATGACCAGCTACGCGACTTCTACAAGATGCAACCGTACTACAACGCAAAGAGTCGGAACGACCTCGTGGGCTGCCTGCTACTTGGCCTGGCGCCGCACACCTCCGCCGCCATAACAGGGCGCCTCATTGGCTTCACGAAGGTACGCAACCAGTACGCTCACCCCCTTTGGCACGCTGCGAAGAGGAGGAACTGCGACGGCGATGAGGACGCAGTCATGTTAGCGCTCGACCCGCTGCTCAACTTCAGTAAAGCCTACCTGCCACAGCAGAGCGGTGGCCAGATGGACGCGCCTCTATTTATCATCCCCACGATGAACCCGAGTGAGGTTGATAAGGAGGCGCACAACGTCGACGTGAACAGCAGCTACCCGCCGGAGTTCTACAAGCTTTGCTCGGAGGGGGCGGGGAGCGGCCAGTACGGCGCCTTAGTCGACACGATCGGGGCACGCCTCGGCACCGAGGCCCAGTTCGAGGGCATAAGTTACACCGAGGACTGCAGCGACATAAACCTCGGCGGCTTCCACGGCGCTTATAACACACTCACCACGATGGTGGAGAAGCTCGACAGCCAGCTGGAGCTCGCCCAGAAGCTACGCGCCGTCGACGCCAAGCAGGTTGCCCTTAAGATCCTCAACAGTCACTTCATGAAGGACATCGTCGGGAACCTTCGTGCTTTCACCAGCCAGACCTTCCGCTGCACAAAGTGCAACAGGAAGTATAGGCGTCCCCCGCTCGCCGGGAAGTGCCTGCGCTGCGGCGGCACCATACAGATGACCGTCCACAAGGGCGGCATCGAGAAGTACCTCAAGCCCGCCCTCGACATGGTGAAGAAGTACGAGCTCGACCCATACTACGTCGACCGCCTCGAGCTAGTAAAATTGGAGATGAGCCAGATATTCGTCGAAGAGGCGGTCCCCGAGGAGACATCAAAGCAGTTCAGCCTCACCGACTTTATGCGGTCGTCTGCAAAGAAGCCCGCACAGTAACCCTTTTAGGGGGAATTACCTGTATCTGGGACGATAATCCATGAGCGGTAGGAAGAAGAAAGATGGCTCAGCTGGAATGCCTCAAAGCAGCGCTGGACTAATGAGGTTCTTCCAGGATGAGACGAACGGCCCCAAGATCAGGCCAGAGTTCGTCGTCGGCGGCGCAGCTGTACTCATCGTCGTCGTGCTCGTCGCAAGAATATTCTTCGCCGGACTCGTCTTTTAGGGCGAGACTTTTAACCACCACCCGGCATACAACTTCCAGCTAGGTAGGGTCGACTCTGTCGGAAAGCCGGGAAGCAATCAGCAACATCGTCGACTACTACTCATACCTTGTGACGTTTCCTTCCCGCCTGGTGATGGTCGCATCCGTCCTCGCCGCGACGAGCGTCGCGGGTGCCGCGAGCTTCACACTCGCGATAGGCTGGACGGCGGCGCGGCAGGGTTTCATTTTCGGCCTCCTCGGACTCGCCTTGCCCCTCATCGCATCCGACGTGCTAACGGGGCTGTTCTACAGGGACGACCCCCTCCTTTCGCCGAGGCGTGTGAACATAGTGTCTTTCGTCTGGAGCATCGCCGGTGGCGCCCTACTAGTGGCTGTAGGGGCGATCGCCGGCTTCCTTGATGCACCCGACTTACTCCTGCGTGGCATACTCCTAACAATATACTCCTCAGCCTCACTTCGTTTTCTCATCTACGCCGTCTTCTCAACCCGCGGAGCCGGGAGGACAGCGTTGGGTATATCGATCCAACCGGTACTCCTCGCTGCGGTATCATACATGCTCATACCATCCATCTGGGAGGTGCCGCCATTCGTAATCGTCGCGGTACTGGGACTAACACTGCTCGGTCCCGCGATTTTATTGATCCAGATCAGGAAGTGGGTCTTCGGCGATGGCTCGATAAAGATAATCCCTCTCTTCAGGGCATTTATATACGCTTGGGCTGAGCAGCACAGTGAGCCCCTTGAGGAGCAGCTCGCCGCCGTATCGGAGACGGCTCGACTTGAGATCGATGAGTTGACGTTCACGGACTCGTCCGGGGCGTCCATAGGGAGGCTTGTCGCCCCATATGTTCACCCTGGCCCCTTCAGGAACGTCGGTAGCAGCGGCCTGAGCCTCTCACTGACGGAGGGACTCGGGGAGGGGACGGTCGTAATCCACGGCGTGTCAAGCCACGAGAAGGACGTAACACGCAGTGACGATATAGCAAGACTGGTCACAGCTGTGATGTCTGCTGAGAGAGGAGCCGCGTCTCCAACCTGCACGCCGATGGCACGCACCGAGGTCGAGGGAGCAAAAGCGTCCTGCCAGATATTCGGTGAAGCTGCCGTATTCACCCTCACGCTCAGCCCTAAGAGCCACGACGACATACCCGACGCTGCGAAGGACCGCATAAGGGAAGTTACATCGACCCGCGGACTTGTGGCGGTCGTTGCCGACGCCCACAACTGCTTTAATCACGACGACCTACTCGATGACGCTGATATCGAGAACCTCGTGGCTGCCGCCGCGACGGCGCTGGAGAAGGCTTTGAGTCTACCAAAGGCGCACTTCAGGGTTGGCGTCGCGCGTGTGCGCCCCGAGGAGTGGGGGCTTAACGAGGGCATGGGCCCCTGCGGGATAGCGGTCGTCATCATTGAGACGACAGTAGGAAAGAATGTCTACATCGTCTTCGATACTAACAACATGATCCCGGGCTTCCGCGAGGAGATACTCACCCACGTTTCCAAACTCGGCTTCTACTCCGAGGCGATGACCTCGGATACGCACCTCGTGAACGCGATAGGCGCCACAGACAGGGGTTACCATCCCGCTGGCGAAGTTATGGATCACAGCAGAGTGTTATTTTACATCGATGAGTTACTCAAAGTGGAGACGGAGCCGGCACAGGCGGCTTTCACTCGTGTCGTCGTGGACGGAGTGCCGATTATTGGGCACAGAGGCATCGAACTGCTCAGGGGCGTGGTGAAG
>JBFYNQ010000074.1:0-19412 GCA_041304265.1 Candidatus Bathyarchaeota archaeon
AGGGAAAAGGATCGGGCAACACGTCACCGCATTTTATTTGCGTTGAATGAGGATAAATCATTTTATCGCAGCGTGGACCCGTCGCCTACTGCTCTTTCGACTGCTTCGCCTGCTTGTTCTGCAGGTCCTCCGTCTCCAACTTATGGAAGAGGCTCCTAAGCTGGCGCTTCATGTTGCCACGATCCCTGCTGAGTCCGAGGGTGTCCGCGAAGTCGTCCGTCGTCTTGAGTAGCTTAGCCCTACCAGTACCCTTCTCCTTTGTGACAAACCCCATCTGGACGAGCTGTTTTATATGTTGGTAACTCTGGCTACCCCTCGCGATGGCGACCTCCCTTTGCTCGATGGGCTGGTTGTAGGCTATGTAACTGAGGGTGCGGAGTGGCCCCGCGGTGAGTAGAGGGCGTATGCTGAACTTGCGCGCCTCCTTCGTGTAGTCAGTCTTCAACTGGATGACTACGCGGTCCTCGGGGAGATATCTGACCTCGAGAGGACTTCCACCCTGCTCGTAGATGTCCCCAAGACGCAACGTGAGCTGCTTCGCCTCCACCTCGTTCTCCAACTTTAAATGAGCTACTATGGTAGCGAGGCTCAGGGGACGACCAGAGGCGTAGAGGATGGCCTCAAGCCTCGCCAGTCTATCATCCCTGTTGCTCATAGAAGCACCTGAATACTAATTCCTCGGGGCGTTTCCTAATAACTTGTGTGGATTAGGCACCAGCGGCTATGTCTCGGCGGTAGAAGACTGCGCCCTTAACGGCGCTAGCGTCCGCATAGACGCGCTCGCGTGCCTCGGCGACGGTCCTGCCCCTCGCGAGGAGCGCCATCGCCCTACTGGTCGTCGTCCTTATGACGCCTCCCTCCGCGTAGACCGAAGCATAGTAGGGTTCCGAGTGCTTGAGCTTCCCAACGGTGATAGACTGATCCTTCTTTGGGTTCTCCGGGTAGCCATCGGGGACGACATATACGCAAACCGTCGCCTCCTTCCTAAAGTTGGGCTTACTGAGCTTGCCCTCGACCATCTTGAACCCGGTGTCGATGAGCGAGTCGTCGAGGAGGGCAAGTACATTTATCGCCTCGGGGTCGCCGAGGCGCGAGTTGTACTCGATAAGGTAGACACCGTTGGAGGTGTTCATGAAGCCGCCATAGAGGAAGCCGTGGTACTCGCCTACTGACTCAGTGAGGCTCGCGATGGTCTGCTTCATAATGTCGGCGCCCGTCTTCACGACATCAACTGAGAGGTCGGGCATGCCGTGGTCTGGGCAGCTGTAACTTCCCATGCTCCCCGTGTTGGGACCCTTGTCGCCGTCGTACGCCCTCTTGTAGTCGCGCACCAACGGCATCACTTCGACGTGTTTACTGTCGACGAACGCCTGCAGCGTGAACTCCTTGCCGAGGAGCTTCTCCTCCAGAACTACGAGGCCGTCGTTCTTGATACACACGGCGCAGTATTCCTCGATCTCTTTCTGGGTTCTGAGGTGCTCGCCTGTGAGCTTTACGCCCTTGCCGCCAGTGAGGACATCAGGCTTGACAGCAACGTCGGGGTGATCCCTGAGGAAGAGCCTGACCTCAGCGAGGCTCCTGCATATCTTGAAGGCAGGGTTGCCAGGAATGCCGGCCTCCTCGAGAACCATGCGGGCGTAGCTCTTGCTCCACTCGAGGCGGGCGAGGCTCTTAACAGGGCCGACTGTTGGTATCCCCTTTGCGACCAATACGTCGGCGATGCCGGCGGCGAGTGGCGCCTCGGGGCCAATGAATGCAATGTCGAAGCCCGAGAAGCGGTCGTAGTCGACAGGTTTGTTTATGTCGATTAGTTCGACGCATTTACTTATTGAGGCTATTCCGGGGTTCCTCTTCGCCATTACGGAGGTAAGCTCGGCCCCGTCGGCGCGGAGCTTTTTAGCTATCGCGTGCTCCCTCGCCCCGTTGCCGACGACTAGCACCTTCATACATGATCGATTGAGAAGTACCCAGCTTGAGATAAAGCGTTTACCGGGGCTTTGTGACCTCGCGGAGCGCCTTGACGAGTGCGACTGCCTCCTCCTCCGTGTTGTAGAAGTGAGGGCTGATGCGGAGCCCGCCGATCCTCGCGGCGACATGTACGTTCCTCGCCATCATCTTCTCGCCTACTGCCTTGAAGTCGGGGACCTGCACGTTGACGTATATGCGCCTCTCCTCCTCCTTCGGCGTCTGCAGCTTGAAGTGCCTCTTCGTAAGTTCCTCAACGAGCGTGTTGTCCACGTCCCTGACTTGCCTTTCGACCGCCTTCTTACCGTGGGCCAGTAGTACCTTCATCGAGTTCTCCACGGCGACGTAGCTGATCTCCTGCCTGGCGAAGACCTCGATCCGATCCAACCCCTTCCGGGGCTTCCAGTCGTAGAGCGTGAACTCATCGAATGTGTTCTGCTCCCCGACCTTCGGCTCCAGTGTCTTCTCGCCGACGTAGACGGGCTGAGTCGCGTCGATGTTGGACTTCGAGACGAAGAGGAAGCCCGCCGACTGCCCATAGTGGCCGCCCATGAGCCACTTGTAGGTGCTCGTCGCCGCGAAATCGACGCCCCATCTGTCCGCCTCCCACGCGAGGCTGCCTATACTCTGGGTGCCGTCGACGACGAGCTTTGCCCCATGCTTATGACAAACCTCGCTGAGCGCTTTTAGGTCGTGCAGATAGCCGTTGAACCAGCTGGGCTGGTCCACGACAACGGCAGCGGTCTTGTCGTTTACGGCCTTCTCGAACTGCTCGAGGGTGACGATGCCCTTCTTATTCTTGAGCCACTTAGGCTTGGCGCCGCGATCCCTCTGCTTGTTGACGATTGTCGCCCCCATCGGGAAACTGAGATTCGTGCAAACGATATTCTGCCCCTTCTTGACTTGGATCATGTTGATCGCGGTGTTGATGCCGGCTGTCGCATTCGGGATGAAGGCGATCTCCTCCTCCTTCCCCCCGATGACCTCGGCGAAGAACTTCTTCGAATTGAGGCGCCGGTTCGAGTAGTCACCCGTGCCCGACTGCCAGGGCAGGTCGCCGCGGAACATGGCCTGGACTGTCTCGACGTAATCGCCGAGAATCTTTATCGTCGACGCTGGCATCGCGCCTGTCGTAGCCGTGTCGAAGTGAATCTTACCCTTGAGCAGGGGCCACTCATCCCTCAGTTTGAGAACCATATGTACAGCTACCCCCATACACCGAAAAAACTTTGCAGGCAGCCCCCACCTGCCCAATCTTAAATCCGGATCATCCCTATGCTATTCCAGTGATTCCATTGCCGAGAAGGCTTGAGATAGAAGATCTCGAAAAGTACGTGGCTGCCTCCCACCCGCTGCTTTCACCGGATGGGGGAAGCCTCGCCTACGTCATCACCCGGGCGCAGGGAGACGCATACATACCTACACTCTATGTCGTCGACCCGAAGAATGGCTCGCCGAAGACATTCTGGGAAAAGGCGCGGAGCCCAACATGGAGCCCCAACGGCTCGCAGCTCGCCTTCGTCTCCAACAGGGGGCTAAAAGATGGGGAGAAAGGCGCCGAGATATGGGTGACGACCTCGCAGGGGGAGCCGCGCCTCGTCTGCAGGGCGCCGGGGGGAGCTGAGCAGCCCGCCTGGAGCGGCGACGGAAAGCACATCTACTACCTCGGCTACGTTGGCGAGGAGCCTAAAAACGTACGCGTCATCGAGCACCTCACCTTCTGGTATGACGGTGTCGGCTGGACCCACTACAGGAGGAAACACCTTCACGTTGTCGACGTCGCCTCGGGCAGCGTGAGACAGATCACGAAGGATGAGGTGGACGTCGCTTGCCACGCCCCGTCGAACATAGGCACGCGCGTCGCCTACGCCGTCGCCGAGACAGAGTCGGCGCCAAGGGAGACCACTCTCTACGTACTCGATGAGGAGAAGGGGGAGTGTCTAAAGCTCCTAGAGAAGCAAACAATAGCGAGCATAGGCTGGTCCCCCGATGACGAGCTGCTCTTCTTCACCGGGAACGACCTGAGCCACGGCTACCCGACTCACACGACGGTCTGGGTCATCCCCCCAATCGGCGGCGATCCCACAGACCTCACTGGAAAGCTCGACAGGGGCAGCGGACGCGTCGTCTACAACGACCTCCGCAGCCAGTACGCGGGTTTGTCGAGCCCCATCTGGGACGGCGACAGGATATACTTCCCTGTGAGCGACGGAGGTAGGAACGAGCTACGCAGTATTAAACCGGAAGACGGTGAGGTCACTATGGTCGCCTCGGGCGATTTCTGTGTCGAGGAGTTCAGCGTCCAAGGTGGAGTCGTCGCCTACACTCGCACCGGAATCGCGGAGCCCGCTGAGGTTTACGTCAAGATGGGGAAGAATGAGGCGAAGATCACCCACCTATCAGAAGCCCCGCTTGCGGAGGCGCCGATGATCGACGGGGAGCACTTCAGCTTCGAGGCGAGCGACGGCGCTACTATCGAGGGGTGGCTCCTCAAACCTTACGGGTGGAAGATGGGAAAGGAATACCCAGCCATCTTCGACATCCACGGCGGGCCTCGGAGTAAGTATGGTTACGCCCCCATGTTTGAGCACCAGATATATGCTTCGGAGGGCTACGTAGTCGTCTACGCGAACATCAGGGGCAGCGACGGCTATGACCAGGAGTTCGCCGACATCCGATTCAAGTACGGGACTCGGGACTACCGCGATTTCATGGAGTTCGTAGATCACGTCCTCGGCGCATATGACTGGATAGACGAGACGCGTATCGCCGTCACGGGGCTAAGCTACGGAGGCTTCATGACCAACTGGGTCATCGGCCATACGGACCGCTTCAGGTGTGCCCTGAGCCAGAACAGTATCTGCAACTGGACAAGCTTCTTCGGCACAACCGACATAGGCTTCCACTTCGGCCCCGACCAGATCGGCGGAGACCCTTGGACCAACCCCGAGGCATACGAGGAGAAGTCGCCCCTCACCTATGCCAAGAACGTCAAGACGCCGACCATGTTCATCCACAGCATGAATGATAATAGGTGCTGGATGGACCAAAGCATACAGATGTACACGGCGCTCAAGTACCTCGGCGTCGAGACTAAACTAAACCTCTACACGGAGGGCAGCCACTCGTTTAGAAACCTCGCACGCCCCGCCATAAGGAAGCAACGCCTCCATGACATGGTCGACTGGTTCAACGCGCACCTCAAGTGACCCACTTTTAAACGAAGACGATTCTATTCCCTCATGGTAACCCGGGGGAGCTACTGTCTCGGCATAAGCGTCGATCGAGACAGCAGCATCAGGGTCGGCGCCCTAGGAAAGATCGACTTCCCCGCCGGACGCTACGTCTACGTCGGCTCAGCGCTGAACAGCCTAATCCCCCGACTTGGGAGGCACTTACGTACCGCTAGGGGTGAGGGGAGGATCGCCCACTGGCACATCGATTACCTGCTTCGCGAGCCCGGCGTCGACATCGAGGCGATCTACGCGACCGACTGGGCGGTGAGGATGGAGTGCGAGATAGCCGAGAAGGTCGCGGAAAAGGGAGAAGCCATCAACCACTTCGGCTGCAGCGACTGCTCCTGTGGGAGCCATCTCTTCAGGGTCAAATCATTTGGGTTCATAAAAGAAACGGGTCTGAAGAAGGTGGACCTGTCTACTTTACCTTCTTCGCCATCTCCTCGATGATCGGGATGGCGAGCTCGGCGTATGTGACGCCTGTGTTGAAGGCGAGAAGCGCCGCGGACTCTATCTGCTTTTTTGGTATCCCTGCCTTGAGGGCGAGGCCTACGAAGTGGCGCAGAGCCACCGGGTCGCGGGTTGTAGAGTGGATGCCTACGAGGATGAGGAGCCTCGTCTTCTCGTCGAGCCCCCCGTGAGCGCTGATCTCCTCGCTGAGCTTCATGTAAGCCTCGCTGACGCTAGGGCACTCGGTGCTGAATATCTCCCAAACATTCTTCTCGGGCATTATCGGTCGCGTGTAAGGTGCCACATGATCATATTTATCATCATCCGGACTGACCGGGACACTTTAATAGTTAGTTTCGCTGAGTGAGGGTAAGGGCACCGGTGCCGATAGTGGGGGCAAAAGGGTCTACAGAGGAGTTTATGCGAGACGTAGACTCCGTCGTCTCCAAGATATTCGATAAACTAGACCTAACCTACCACCCCAAGATACGTCAACTGCGTGACGACCTCGAGCGCATGCATAAACAGAACAGGGTAAAGATTAACCACAGCGTTATGGAACTCGTCTGCGCCTCTCACCTCGTCGAGGCAGGCTTCGACGTCAAGCTCGAGACCGCTGTCAATGGGATAAGCACGGACGTCTATGCCGAGAAGGGCCTTGGGAGCCTCATGGTGGAGGCCGAAACAGGATTCGTGCCCCCCGAGAACGCCGTCGATCCCCTCATCTACCTCAGGGCACGCGCCGCGAGCAAGATCGTCCGCTACAGCAGCTACGCGAGTAAGTTTGTCCTCGCCACGCCTCCCTACTACGTCCTCCAGATACCTCCCAGTCTCACAAAGCCTCCCCGGTTCCGCACCGAGGAGGAAATCGCCTCGATAAAGAAGCTCTGCGACCTCTATTACACAAACCCTCCCGTCAGCGTCGAGGAGATACGCAACGCCCGCCTCCACGCGATTTACGTAGTGGACGTGGACAGTGTCTCGATACGGGAATGGGAGGTCAACGAGTATATGGGTAAGGCGAGCCTCTGGAACACCTAGAGTGTCTATCAAGACGCGGTAGTATATTTGAAAGCTTGATCACTGCTAGAAAGGTTTAAGACAACCGGCTAAGCCATCTGTCAGAGGTTCAAGTGGACTCATCCATCGCGGTAATCGGGCTAGGCTTCATAATCGCGTGGTTAGGCGTCGTGATGGTCTACATGAGTCTTCGTGCAGATCCCGGCGAGCTCGAGAAGAGACACCTAGGGTTCCTCAACAAACCGTTCGCGAGGGCAAACGAGAGCAGGCGCATTATTAAACTCTTCATAATCGTAGGGATTCTCGTTACATTCGCTCTCTACGCCGCGAGCTTCGTAGGGCTGATAGCTTGGTGAATGGCATGGGCAAGGACTGCTGGGTCTGTGGCGGCGAGGGTGCCGACATTTTATGCCCGGGCTGCGGCCACCTAGTCTGCAGCGACTGCTACGATGAGGAAACCCACAGGTGCCTTGAGTGCATAGAGGAGGACATCACGAACAAGGAGAGGCGAAAGAAGCTCATGCTAGCAGGCGGCCTCCTAATGATAATCGTGGGGCTCTCAACTGCTGCCGCGGGGATAGTTGCCGGGATACCCTCTGAGGACGTGACCGTCGTCTTCCCATTCATTGTGGGTAACGTGAGCCCCTGGATCGCGGGCCTCTACAGCCTACTCTTCTTCCTCATTCTATCTATTGCCTCCCTCGCCCCGTGGTACATTCATACGAGGGAAAAACCATCCTCGTCGGAGGACGAAGACATCACCATAACGGAGGGTAACCTCACCGGTGGCGACAATTTCGAGCACGTCGAATACGTTATCACCGCCGAGCTCCCCAAGAAGCTCGAGAAAACCATCATGGTCGAGTCAATCGGCTCCTCCATCCACCTACACAGTACGGCGGACAAAAACTTCGACAAGAGCTACAAGATACCAGAGGGGCACGATCTCGAGGGCCTCGACTATGACTACGAGGAGGGCTACCTGGTTCTGCGCCTTCACCTCGTCCGCATACCCTAGAATCCTTATAGAGACGCGCACCCTTGACTAGGCGATCCTGATGCCCCTGGTAATAAACCTCGGAAACGACACCACTATCCTCCACAGCGTACACATGATCGTCGGTGACGGTCTCTGCAGCAACATATATGTCGTCGGCAGGGAGAAGGCAACGATAATTGACGCAGGCGTCGGTAACAGGCTCAACCCGGTCTGGCCTCAGCTAGACTCTCTAGGCGTGAAGCCGGAGAACGTCGACAAGGTTGTCCTAACCCATGCCCACCACGACCACGCTATGGGGGCCTTCCTTATACTGGAGAAAGCACAACCCAAGGTTTACGTCCAGACCCTAGATACCGGATACATAGCATCCAGCATCGGCGAATCCCTTGTCAAAGCAGAAGAAGGTGACATCATCGAGACTGAACTTTGGCCGTTAGAGGTTATCTGGACGCCGGGCCACACTGAGGGCGGGATATGCCTCTACGCGAGGGAGCAACGGACACTCTTCTCAGGCGATACGGCGTTCCCCGACGGCTACTTCGGCCGCTTCGATGGGGAATCGGGCAGTATTGAGCAGCTCATAGAGTCGCTGCGTAAGTTGACAAAGCTTAGGGTGGACGTAATGCTCTCGGGACACGGCGTCCCCGTGCTAAGCGGGGCTGAGGATAACTTGAAACTCGCCCTGAGGAATGCGGAACTCTACGCCTAGCCGAACACACTGGCGCTTATACCCTTCTCGTACTGGTAGCTTATCGATGAGTCGACTTTAAAGAAGTAGCCGTTAGCACCTGAAATCGTACCGTCCACTATCATGCGCAACGGCGAATAGTACCTCACCTCGACCCATGTCCTGAGGAGGACGTCACCGCCCTGGCTTGTCACTGGCAGTCTTACCGTGTAGTTAACGTTGTGTCTGGTGTAGCTGTACTCCTTTGGAGTCTTGTACTGCCAGATAGCCTGGTACATTGGAGGATCGCAGACCGCCTGTGGCGCCGTTGTGACGTTGGATATCTCGGCCACTGCGTCTGTGAGCCACGCATATACGCCGACCTCAGTCATGTTTGTCGTCCTCATAATCGTGAAAGGAGCAATGTCGACGCCGACCTCCGTCTTGTCCCCCCAGTATATCTTCTCGGGGATCACCGTGGTCGTCGGCTGCTCGCTGGGGGCGAAGATATCTACGGGGTCCATGATGAAAGCGAGCTGCGCGAATACCTTCCCCTCGGCTGGGATGTCCGTCACGACCACGGTAATGGCGCCAGTCGTCTTGTCGTAGCTGACCTTGACGTTGTCGGTGTCCTGCGTGACCTGGATCTCGATAAGTCCGGCGTCGGTCTTGTCCTTGATTGTTACCTTGGGGGTGTCGGAGAGGGCGTAGACGCCGTAGTTGATGAGGTACCTGGTGTCAGTTACGTTGCCAAGGGTGTTCTCCCAGTAGCCCTCGCTGCGGCTGACGTTCACGTATCCAACGTTCTCCTCCTCTGGCGACGGGTAGAAGAAGACGACGGCGAGACTGAGCGTGAATAGAAGTATGAATAGAATGGCTATTATCGTCTTTTTACCGAATTTCCTCTGTTTCTCCGGCAATGGCTCTCAAACCTTACCAGATCTGCCCTCCTTTAAGGCTTATTCAAGATCGCCCCATAATTCCTTAAGCGTGTTGAGCGTCTCTAGTACTCGACTTCGTATGGTCGAGAAGAACCTGGACTTCAGGAGCGACACGGTCACGTGGCCCTCCCCAGAGATGAGGGAGGCGTCCTACAAGGCAAAGGTCGGGGACGACGTATTCGGCGACGACCCCACTGTAAATGAGCTTGAGAAGATCGCGGCGGAAATCACCGGTAAGGATGCGGCACTCTTCGTCACCAGCGGCACCATGGGCAACGCTGTCGCAGTACTCGCCCACACGCAGCGCGGCGACGAGATAATACTCGAGCAGAAGAGCCACATCTTCTACAACGAGGTGGGCGGCCTCGCCGTCATGGGGCAGCTCATGGCACGCACCGTACCCGGCGAGAAAGGCTGGATGAAACCCGAAGACATCGAGAAGGCTATCAGACCCGACAACATCCACTACCCGCCGACGACCCTCGTATGCATCGAGAACACACACAACTCCGCGGGCGGCATCGCCCTCACAACTAAGCAGATGAAAGCCGACTGGGACGTGGCGAAGAAGCACAAGCTCGCCGTCCACATGGATGGCGCCCGCGTCTTCAACGCGTCGGTCGCCCTCGGCATCGACGTCAAGGAGTTAACACAGTACGCCGACACAGTCCAGATATGCTTGAGCAAGGGACTCGCCGCCCCCGTGGGCAGCGTAGTCGTCGGCCCGGCCAACGTCATCAAAAAGGCGAGGAAGTTCAGGAAGATGCTCGGCGGAGGCATGAGGCAGGCGGGCATAATCGCAGCTCCCGGCATCATCGCCATGACGAAGATGGTCGACAGGCTCAAGGACGACCACGACAACGCCAAGCTCCTCGCCGAGGGGCTCAACAAAATGGGCATAAAGATCAACAACGATGTTCAGACCAACATGGTCTACATCGACTACACAGCCATCGGGTGGAAGGACACCGACTGGGACAAGGCGACCAAGAAGCTGGGCTGGAAGAGTCAGGGCCACGGCGGCGGCACGCGCCTCTGCACACACTACGGCATCGAGCGTGAGGACATCAAGGCCTTCCTAGACGGTCTCGCCAAGCAGATCAAATGAGCCGAACCCTTTTCTACAACCTCAGCCCGCATCCTTCTTTATGATTGTAACCGAGGCTCAGGGGCTCAGGGAGCTCGGAACCCAGATATTCGTCACACTCGGCGCACCGAAGGCGAAGGCCGAGTTCGTCGCCGAGACCCTCGTCGAGGCCAACCTCTGCGGACACGACAGCCACGGCGTCTTCTACTTCCCCGTCTATGGGGACAGGATAAAGCTGGGACACATCCATCCTAAGGAAAATCCCAAGATCATTAAGGAGACGCCCGCCTCTGCATACGTCGACGGGCGCTGGGGCTTCGGCCAGATAGTGGCGAAGAAGATGATGGAGGTCGCCGTCGAGAAGGCGAAGACCAGCATGGTCGCAGCCGTCGGTGGCTTCAACATCAACCACATCGGCCGCCTCGGCTACTACACGACGTGGGCCACGGAGCAGGACATGGTGGGTATGATGTTCGCCAACGTGGGCAACCCGCTTGTGTCCCCCTTCCACGGGACAGGCAGGACATTCGGCACAAACCCGGCGAGCATAAGCACCCCCACCACTACGGGTGAAAATTTCCTGATGGACTACGCCACGAGCCTCGCCGCCGCAGGCAAGTTGAGCGTCGCACGAGCCAAGCATGCCAAAGTCCCCAACCACTGGATTAGGGACAAGAAGGGGGAGCCCACCGACGATCCGAACGCCTTCTACGACAGCGGCTACCTCGTCGGCTTCGGTGAGCACAAGGGCTATGGCATACAGATGGCATCGGAGCTGCTCGGCGCCGCCCTCACGGGGAGCAGAACGAGCATGGACGACAGCCAGAACCCACCGAGCCCCAACGGTGTCTTCTGCATCGCCGTCAACCCCGAGGCATTCGTCGGACTCGACGCCTTCAAGAAGAAGTCGAGCGAGGTCATCAAGATCGTAAAGTCCAGGAAGCCGGAGAAGGGGCAGCAGGTACTCATCCCCGGTGACCCGGAGAGGATAAGCAAGGCTCAGAGGCTCAAGGACGGTATACAGCTCCCCGAGGATACATGGAAGGAGATCACGAGGATAAGCAGGGAGCTCGGCCTCGACGAGAAGATCGCTCTCAAGGCTTGAGCCACTCCCCCCACGTAGGGGAGGTCGAGCGCGCGCGGCGGGATCTTTGGGCGTTGATCTCGATGCCGAAGCCCATGTACTCGGGCTTGTATTTCTCGGCGAAGGCGACGGCCCCCGCTTTGTATGCCTGCTTCACCGATTCGTTAATGGGTCAGAGGAGCTCACCTGTGCCCTGCGTGAAGAACTGGGAGATCGCGATAAGCTCAAGGTTATTTGAAGCGGCGAGCTCTGCAACCACGTAGGGAGGACCACCGTTGGGGCTGGATAGCTCGGCCCAGTCGCCCGACCAGGTGACGACGTTCCCCACCTGCTTCGCCACTCTGAAGAAGGCAGTGAATTCACCCCCAGCGTAGCTTCGAGGTGAGACTGCCACGCCTCTGGGTGTAAACAGTGTGGGCAGCGTCGTCGTGGTAGTAGTCTGTGGTGGTGCAACTGGTCGGTTGAGCATGATCATGGCCGCAGCAACGACTACGAGAATGGCAAATGCTATGATATGAGGCTCCTCTTCATCATTTTATGTCCGGTTCTCCGCGGGTTTATGGCTTCGCGTCGGGGACACGGTTAAATGGGGTCCCGCGCCCTCATCCGCCATGGGCTTCTGGTTCCCCGTCGAGGAAGCGCAGGAAGGCGCGGCGAAGCTCCTCGTCCCATCAATCGCGAGAGGGGAGGGGGAGCCGCTCGACCACGCCAGAAGCAGGGCAGCCGCTTTCTACAACCCCCTCATGAGACTCAATAGAGACACCGCGGTCCTCGCCGCCATCATCCTCGGGGAGAGGCTTGGGCGCCCCGTTGAGGCGTGTGAACCGATGTGCGGCGTCGGGGTACGGGGCGTGCGTCTCGTCCTCGAGGCAGAGGTGGGAAAGGTCCTCATGGGGGATCTGAATCCGAGCGGCGTGCAGATATCCGAGGAGAACGTTCTGCGTAACGGCGTCGCCGACAGGGTGACCGTCCGCTTCATGGACGCGAACCTCATGCTCAACCTCCACAGCAGCCCGATGAATAGGTTCGACTATGTTGACATCGATCCCTTCGGCTCGCCGTCGGAGTTCCTCGATTCGACGGTGCGCGCCATGAGGGACGGGGGGATTATCGCGCTCACGGCGACGGACATGGCGCCTCTATGCGGGGTGAGCCCAACGGCGTGCCTACGCAAATATGGAGGGAAGCCGCTGAGGACGGTCTACACCCACGAGGTAGCGCTCCGCCTCCTAGTCGGCGCAGCAGTACGGGCAGCAGCCATACACGAGATGGGTGTAAGACCCCTATTCAGTTACTACGCCGACCACTACATACGCGTCTACCTCACCCTTGAGCACGGCGCTAAGCCCGCTGACGCCGCACTCACCGAGATGGGCCACGTCGTCCACTGCCCCCGGTGCCTGCACAGGGAGAACGTAAAGGGTGCCTATCTCAAGGCGTCGAGGAACTGCCTCGCGTGCAGCGGTCCGATGGTCGTCGGTGGTCCCATGTGGCTCGGTGACCTCGCAGATAACGACTTCACGGGGAAGATGCTTGAAAAGGCGGTCAAGGTCGGGGGCTGGGAGCCGCGCCTAATTCACCTCGTCGAGACGATCAGGGAAGAGATCGGGTTTCCGCCCACCTATTTTCACCTCGACGAGTTCAGTAGGCGCGCTGGCACGTCGAGTCTCAACATGGCGGTGGTCCTCGAGATGCTCTCCACCGCTGGGTTCAGAGTGGCGCGGACACACTTCGACTCCCGTGGTATAAGGACGGACGCCACCGCTGCTGACTTAACAAACGTTATTAAAGGATAAGCCCCGCGAAGGGGATCGAAAGTCCATGCCCAGCCGATGGCTACACGAGCGTAAGACGGAGCATTACTACAACAAGGCCAAGGCCGAGGGCTACCGTAGCAGGGCGAGCTACAAACTCAAGCAACTTGATGACGAGTTCCACTTCTTCGAAGGGGCGAAGAGGGTGTTGGACCTCGGCGCCGCACCTGGGGGTTGGCTACAGGTCGCTGGCGAGTCGATAGAGGGCGGGCTCGTCCTCGGCGTCGATCTCAAGGAGATAGAGTCCCTCTACATGGAGAACGTCGAGACCATCGTCGGTGACGTCAGGGACTCAGAGGTACAGGCGGATATCCTCTCCAGGTTCAAGGGGGAGAAGGCGGATGTCGTTATGAGTGACATGGCGCAGAACGTTATGGGTGTCTGGGAGGTAGACGACCTGCGCCAGATACACCTCGCACGCATGGCGCTCAGCATCGCAGACAGACTGCTCAAGCCGGACGGCTGGATGGTCGTAAAGATATTCCAGGGGAAGGAGCACGAGGCCTATATCAAGGAGATGCGGGCGATGTTCGAGAAGATTTTCATCGTCAAGCCGTTGGCCTCCCGGAAGGGGAGCGCCGAAGTATACGTCGTCGCCAAGAACCTACGCCAGGACAGGGTTCTCCCCCCTTCCCTAACCGGCGAGGAAACCGAGCCCCCCGAGAGGGAGGCGGGACCCCTGCCGGGTGAAAACCTCCCCGACTACGGGGAGCCCGAGGAGTATGGAAAGAAGAAACCCTAGTTGATGAACTCGGCGAGTACGTGGGCTACGAGCGTGTTCGCCTGCACTACCGATTTGCCGGTCGCCTTCTGTATATTCTTCTTTATTTCGGTTGGGAAGCCGAAGCAGTTTAGGAGGACGAGGTCTAGCTTCTGGGCGGCGAGGCGCTTGCAGAGTCCCTCGACGTCTTTTGGCTCGTATGGGCTGACGGTGTCGGGGTATATCTCGACGCCTGGTCTCCCCCACTCTCCCTCAGCCATTGGCATCTGCTCTGCCGTGGGGTAGACGACTCCTAGGCGTCCCTTCTTTATGCTACCCTCCATAACGCCCTTGAGGATCTCCTTGGGGGTAATGACGAGGCCTTTCGACTTAAACTGTGGGAAGTTGCCCGTGCACATGACAACTGTGAGGCGTATCCCCTGATTCTCTAGGTAGTCGAGTTTCTCCTGCATAAGGGGGAGGATGTACTTCTTTGTGATCTTGATCTCTGTGCCGTCCCTCATCCTGCTGACAAGTATGTAGTCCTCGACATGGAGGGGTATCTTCTTGACGTCCTCCATCGTCTTCCCGTCGAGGGCGCCCGCTTCGACTATCTCGATGTCCTTCCCGAGTATCTCCATGAGTCCGGGGAGGATGTCTGTGCGGGGCGACTGCCCGATCGTGAGCATTCCTATCTTCTTCATGTCGAGAAGAGAGGGGGCTCAGTTGGGTTAAAATCTTCGCTCGGCCCAAAACAAATAGGCTCAATTCTAGGTCTGAGAAAACAATACTGGGTGCTGACGATGATCGGGAGGACGGACATAATAATCATCGGGGGCTGCTCGTCGCCATCTGGGGGCTGCTTGCGTTCTATAACACGCCGCCTATTGAAAACGTCCAGATGGGCTGGATGCAGATATCCAACTGGGTAGGGAAGACAGGCGCGACCATCTTCACGGACAGAGGTGACGACCCAAACCTCATGCCTCAGATGCGATTCACCAAGCAGCCGACACCCACGGAGGTGATAATCGTCGACTCGCTGACCGCCTTCGTACACGCGATAGAGGAGAGTGGGGCGAAGAGAATCTACAGACACGGGGACTCGCTTGTGTTTGTGAAGGACTCCATTACGGGGGTGTATTACACGCCGACGTTCTACATGGGGAAGGTTTCTCTTCGCCCCTAAACGAAGCGCTTCTTCAGTGCGTCCCGCTCCGCCTCGACGACCTTTGTGAAGAACTCGTCGGTTTCGCCCTCGGTCTGAGCGAGTATGTCCCACGCGGCTGTAAGGTCGACGCGCTTCGCCGAGCCTATGATAGCGGCTCTGCGCCCATACATGGATACGAGCTTAGAGACGTCCTTTCCCCTCGTCCACCACTTTGGTTTCTCCTTCGTGCTTCGGCTCCGGTCCTGGGCGAGCAGCTCTTGGACCTCCTCGATGGGGCGGTCGTAGACGGCGATCTCCGTCGAGCCACAGGTGGGGCAGACGAGCTTCTCGGGGAGGTCGCGTACCCGCTGCTGGTCGACCCAGTCGTGCTTGCCCTGACAGGCTAGTACTCGCGTCTCGGCGTATAGGCGCGCCTTGGCCGACTCCATGATGATCCTGTCCATCTTCTCGGGGGGGACTATGTCGGTCTTCATGCTGATACCCTCGACTGCCATCTTGCCAAGTGGCGTCAGTTGCCCCTCCGTGTCGAGGACAACCACCTCGATCTCCCCCTCCGCCATCTTCCGGAGAAGGGTGGCGGTACCCTCAACGTCGAGGTCGAGCCTGTACGTGTCCTTGAGCGCCTCCTCATATACGGCCGAGTTCTCGAAGCTCTTCAGCAGGCGGCCGAGGGTGATGTTGCTGAAGTCGGCAAACTTGCTAAGAGCCCCTGCTTTGCGGGCGACGTTGATGAGGCGCCTCTTGAATAAACCCGTCTTCGTCACGGCGTCTTCGATGATCCTTTCTACGTCCTTATTGGCGAGGGTTTTGAGCATATGGGCTACATATCGGGCGTCTATCTCGCCGACTGTTTGCGTCGCCACCATGTAGGTCTCCTGCTGGACTCCGACGGGGTATCCGGTCTCCTCGCTGATGACATGGCCGATGACTCGGGCGAGTGTACGGTTTACGAGGGTGCCGAAGTTGGCGTGAACGAGGACATTGTCTTCCCACTCCTCGAGGAGTACGCGCTTATCCGTCGGCGCGGGAAGACCGGCTTTGTGGTGGTCTACCTGTTCCCTTATGGCGCGAAGCATCGTTGACTGGCTTGCGGGGTAGACCTCGGCGAGTTTCGCGGCTATTGTCTTTGGCGTCTCGCCGGTGTTGAGCCTTTCCTCGATCTGCGCCTTGACTCTGCCGACCTCGAGGGCGACTTCCATCGGCACTGGTATCTCCTCCCCGATCCAGCTTGGGATGGCGCCCGTTGGGTCATCCTCCGCCTTGACGTATATCTTATCGTTGTGGACGTTGAGTATCTTCCACGCCCTACCTCTGAGGGTGAACTTAACACCTGGCTTTCCATACTCCGCCACGAAAGCCTCCTGGAGCACACCCACGGGGGACTCGTCCTTCGCCTCTAATACGAGGTAGTCCTTCTCGTCGGGAATCATGCTAAGGTTGTTGAAGAAGTAGGTGTAGATGGTCTTGCGGCTGCCGCGCGGTCGGATGATGACCTCGTCCTCGGGGTTGACCCAGGCGAGGCGGGGGAACCGGTTGTGCATGTAACCCGCGACGAACTTCACGTCCTCGGTTGTGACGTCGCGGAATGGATAAGCGCCCTTGAAGAGGTTGGCGACCTGCAGGAAGTAGAGCCTACCCCGCGCCATGAGCTCCGCCGTCATCTGGTTGACCATTACGTCGTAGGGCTTCTCGGGGACGCGTAGCGGCTCCATTATCTCCCCGAGGGCACGCCGGCAAATGACCATCGACTCGAAGGCGTCATCGCTGTTCAGACTGATTATTACTCCCTTACTGACCCTGCCGAGGCGGTGGCCGCTTCGCCCAACACGCTGGAGTAGGCGTGTGACTTGCCTCGGGCTGTTGTATTGTATGACGAGGTCGATGCTACCGATGTCTATGCCAAGCTCGAGGCTGCTCGTGCAGATGACAGTGCGCAGGTTACCCTCCTTGAGCCCCTGCTCCGCCGCTATCCTGCTTGACTTGGCGAGGGAGCCGTGGTGGATGCTGACTGGAAAATCCGTGTCCCAGAGGTTGAAGCGGCTCGCAAGCATCTCGCTCGTGCTGCGCGTGTTCGTGAAGACGAGGGTAGTTTGGTGTTCCTCGATGAGTCGCCGTATAGCGCGTAGACGAGCCGAGACCTCGGGATGCGTGAAGAGTGTCGTCGCTGTCTCGAAGTCCTCTGCCTCCGGCTCAGGGAAGACTATCTCGAACCTCGTCTCCCTTAGGGCGGAGACCTGGACTGTCTCCACGGGCCTGTTGGCGCCAGCTAGGAATGCCGCCACCTTCTCTGGGCTACCAATCGTCGCGCTCAGCCCGATCATCTGGGGTGGCTGGAGAGTGAGCTCCCTGAGTCTCTCCAGAGCGACGGCGAGCTGGCTCCCTCTCTTGTTGTCGGCAAGCTCGTGTATCTCGTCGATGACTATCCAACGGACGGTCTTCAGGTATTGCTTGAGAGTCCTGCCAAGGAGAATCGCCTGGAGCGTCTCGGGGGTCGTGATGAGCATGTCAGGGGGACTAGATCTCTGCCGGTTCCTCTCCTGAGTGCCCGTGTCCCCGTGGCGTATCCCCAGCTTAATGTCCAGTCGGTTGCACCAGTAGGTCATCCTGTCGAGTATGTCCCGGTTCAAGGCGCGGAGCGGCGTAATGTAGAGGATGCTTATCCCCGGCCTCCTCTGCCCCGACATGAGGAAACGATCCATGACGGGCAACATCGCCGCCTCGGTTTTTCCCGTTGCCGTCGCCGAGATGAGGAGCACGTTCTTCCCCTCGAGGATGAGCGGTATCATCCTCTTCTGCGGCTCAGTCGGCTCAGTGAACCCACGCTCCTCTAGGAGACGCCGCACGGGCCTGCAGAGCAGTTGGAAGACGTTTCCCTCGGCCAAGGCGGATAGACCTTCAGTCGGGTCAGATAAAAACAATATCTAATACACTTACTACCTGTATCGGCTTTTCCACTATTTTTATTAATGAAGGAAAAAAAGGATGAAACATCTCACGAAATACGCCTTAAAAACATACATAGATTTAAAGGTAAGAAATTACTCCCCCATTCTCCGTATAATCGGGCTCCGTAAGGTGGCCGACTATACAAGGAGTGTAAAAAGAAATGGATTACCGCGAGAGGCGCAGCTTCGACCGTGGACCACGGGAGATGCACAAGACGACCTGCTCGGACTGCGGAAAGGAATGTGATGTTCCCTTCAAGCCGACCGAGGGCAGGCCCGTCTACTGCAACGAATGCTTCGCTAAGCACAGGCCACCGAGAAGGTACTAAGCCAGACAAGGAGCTGCATGCGGGACAAGCCCGCGCGAGAATCAGTTTTTTTAAAGTTTTTCTCACTAAAAAAGGTCGCAAACGCAACACCTTTTTAATCACCCCCATCCCCCTCGAAGGGTTGAGGAACAATGACCGGGAACAAATCCTCAGATAAGAAGGAACTCGTGAAGAAGGAGAACTTCAGCGAGTGGTACGATAACATATTACTTGAGGCAAAGATAGCGGACGACCGCTACCCCGTCAAGGGCTTCACCGTCTACACAGGGTGGGGCTTCGCGACGGCGAAGCGAATAATCGCGATGCTTGAGGAGAAGCTGGATGCCTCGGGGCACGACCCCATGCAGTTCCCGGTAGTCATACCCGAGGACAGCTTCCAGAAGGAGGAGGAGCACATCAAAGGCTTCAGCGCCGAGGTCTTTTGGATCACCCACGCCGGAGAGAATGAGTTGGAGAGGAGGCTGGTGCTTCGCCCGACGAGCGAGACCGCCATCTACCCTATGTTTAAGCTCTGGACGAGGAGCCACGCCGACCTCCCGATACGCATGAACCAGACATGCAACGTCTACCGCTATGAGACTAAGGCGACTCGCCCGCTCTACAGGGGGCGAGAGTTCCTCTGGAATGAGGGACACACCGCCCACGCGACCTACGAGGAGGCGGAGGCAAACGTCAGGATGGCGATCGACATCTATAGTCAGGTCTACGACGCCCTCGGCCTCGCCTACATACGCCTCAAGCGCCCAGACTTCGACAAGTTCGCCGGCGCAGACTACAGCGTAGCCTTCGACGCGTGGAACCCAGACGGCAAGTCTAACCAGATCGGCACTGTCCACCAGCTTGGCTACAACTTTGGCAAAGCCTTCGAGATCACATACGAGAACGAGAAAGGCGAGCAGGTCAATGCGACGAACACCTGCTACGGAATGGGCTTCGGTAGAACCCTCGCCGCGGTGATAAGCCAGCACGGCGACGACCACGGGCTCGTACTCCCGCCGATAGT
>JBFYNQ010000075.1:0-5662 GCA_041304265.1 Candidatus Bathyarchaeota archaeon
TGACTGTAGTGCCGGGTTTCATCGACAGCCACTGCCACTTCTACGGCATGGGCCTCTCGATGATACGGGACGTCCAGCTCCGCGACACTCCCTCCCTCGAAGGCGCTTTGACCCGCCTCAAGGAGAAGGTTAAGGCAGCTAAGAAGGGGGAGTGGATAATCGGCAAGGGCTGGGACGAGTCCAAGTGGCCTGAGAATAGGTACCCCACCAAGCAGGATCTCGACGCCGTCAGTAAGACGAACCCCATTATGATCGTCAGGATATGCGGCCACCTGTTAACCCTTAATACCGCCGCGCTGAAGATGGGGGAAATCACTGGAAAGACCCCGCAGCCCGAGGGCGGACACATCGACATGGGTGATGACCGCGAGCCTACGGGCATACTCAGGGATTGCAGGCACCTAATAGAAACCTGCATCCCACAGGCGAGTGAGGAGCAGGCAGTCGAGGGTTTGAAGGTTGCGTCAGAATACGCTCTTAGCCTCGGATGTACAAGCGTAGGCGACGCCGGGTTGGGGGCGGACGCCCTCAAGGCATATCAGACGGCGCTCGCAAAGGGCATGCTGAAGGTCCGCGTTTACCTCTTCCTCAACGAGACGGTCCAGAAGCAGAGCTATGAGGTCGGAATCAGGACAGGTTTTGGCAACGATATGATAAAGGTCGGGCCAACGAAACTGTTGATGGATGGTAGCCTCGGCGCCCGCACCGCGGCGCTATTCGAGCCGTACACTGACGAGCCCTATACGAAGGGTTTACTGATAATGCCGCCCGAGGCCCTCGACGAGAAGGCGAAAACTGCAAACGGGCACGGCAACCAGCTAGCGATACACGCTATAGGCGACTACGCTATCGAGTGCGTCATAAACAGCATACAGGCTGCCCTCAAAGAGAAGCCTAGGAAGAATCACCGCCACAGGATCGAGCACTGCGAGATACTCACCACAGGGCAGATCGAGAGGATCAAGCAGCTTGGGATAATCCCCGCTGTCCAACCGAACTTCGTCGGCGAGTGGGCAGGTCCGGGTAGCATGTACGAGCAGCGCCTCGGGGCAAATCGCAACAAGCTGAATAACCCTTATAGAATTATGCTCGACGAGGGTATAATCTTCGCGTTTGGCAGCGACGGTATGCCTTTCCACCCGATCTACGGTATCTGGAGCGCTGTAAACCACGGCATCAAGGAAGCCAGGATAAAACTGGTAGAGGCGATTAAGTGCTACACTCTTAATGGCGCTTATGCGAGCTTCGACGAGGATCTAAAGGGGAGCATCGAGGTCGGAAAGCTGGCCGACATAGTTGTCGTGGATAGAGACCTTACGAAGATCAAGGCAGAGGATATACGTGATGCCAAGGTCTACATGACCCTTGTCGGTGGGAAGATCCTCTTCCACAAGGGGTTTTAACTTCATTTTATGGGTGAATAATGCCTCTTCCTCCACCGAGGAGGATAGGGGATATTATAAAAATTAGTTAAGTGCGGTCGAATATGCCTTAGCCCTTATTACGTTTCTGTATGGTGATCACTGTAATGTAAGTATATTATTGGCGTATGTATTGTCTATAACCAGTGTCTAGAAATCAATTATCTGATACATTTAGGATAGGTAGCTGAGTTAATCCGCTGTTTCAATGGTCTCAAGCTCCTTAATATAATCAGGCTCGAGCCCATGCTCCTTAGCGCCACTGACCATTAAGCCGAGATATCTCTTTGTTGGCTTAAAGGGACCCTTTGGATTCGTCGTCCTGTACGTAGCCGACTTTACTGCTTTACCCGCCTCGTCGACGACGTAGATGGTTTGCCTGAAGTAAATGCCATCGGGCACGCCCTCGATGGAGTCGAGGTGAAGTAGCTCATCGTTATCCACTTCATAGAGTACGCCCCTTACAAGCTTGGCCGCCGCCGGCTCAATACCCGTAACACCTCCCTTGTAGGTGCGACTCATGAAGTTGAATTGGACCTCCCAATTCGGGAGGAACGCCTTACCCTTATAGACCGCCTTGGGGCAATGCCTCTGAAGAGTAGTCGAGTCCAAGAAGGAACCATATGAGAAGTACAGCATGGGGCTGATTGGGGACTATAATGTTTAAAAGAGTTACCTCGTTTCCGACAATCCCTCGACGCGCTTGTAATCCTTCTCGCCCAAGATGTGGCGATGGTACATCCAGTTCACGTGCCTAGGCGTTAGCTTAACCCTCAACAGGTCACCCTCCGTAGCTGAGGCCCTAACGCGTTCCATCTCCGCCACAGTCTGGTACCACTCATTAAGCCGTCTGCCCTTATCATCCATCTCTTCGGCGTGGCAGCTGAAATGAGTGTAACCGTTCTCGTAGCAGTAGATGTGTACGAGTGTGAAGAGGCTCCCGCCTACCCCCCTGCCCTCGATGAGGCTCGCCATATCGTCACCGTAGAAGCCGCCGGTCAGCTCTGCGTCCTCGTAGCCTAAGAAGAAGGCTAGAGGTTCCCTTCCCTGTCTGACCATCATGAGGAAGAAGCCCTCCTTCTCACCCCTCCTGATCATGTCCCAGACCGTGTATCTGAGCTCCTCCCTGAACATCTGGGAGTCGATGCTAAGAACCTCGTCTATGAGCACCCTGTCTAGTGTAACATTGATGCTGATCTTTACAGGACTCCCAAGAAGAGTGCTAAGTCTCTCCTCTACTTGCCTCGCTGCTTCCTCGAAAAAGGGTGGCTCCTCGCACATTGGGGAGCTACTTGATGCCGTACCGCTTAAGACCTGCGCCGACAACTTCGCGAATCATGTCGTCGAAGCTCCAGCCGCCTCGCAGCCACATAAAGGGGTAGAAGCTGAAGTCGTCCATCGACGGGTCGGCGTCGATACCGGGGAGTGGGTTGATCTCAAGGAAGTATAGCTCGCCGCGGCTGTTATACCTGAAGTCGAGGCGGCCCCAGTCGTAGCACTGGAGTATCTTAACTACCTTAAGGGTGGTCTCTTCGACCTCCCTTTTAAGAATGGCGGGTAGATTGGCAGGGCAGAGGTAATTGGCAGAGGTGTCGTAGATGGTCTTCGCCTTCTGACCGAGGACGGTGCCGAGCTCGGGGGCGAACTTGCTGAAATCCATCTCAAAAATGGGAAGGATGCGCGGTTTTTCCTCTTCTATGAAGTTGCCGACTATGCCGACGCTGAATTCTCGTCCATCGATGAACTCTTCGGCGAGTATACCCTGCTTGTATACGCCGAGCATCTCCTTGAGTTTCCTGCGCAGCTGCTTCTCATCGTGTACCACGTTGTCGATGTTGATGCCGATGCTGCTGCCCTCGTGGCTTGGCTTAAGGATGAGTGGGTACCGGAGCTTGGCGGGAACTGCGTCGTCTTTCTCGTAGAGGACGGTGAATGGCGCGGTTTTGACGCCATGCCACTCAAGCACCTTCTTCGTCGTGGGCTTATCGAGGCAGATGGCGGTTGCCATGATTCCAGCCCCCGTGTATGGAATGCCGAGCATCTCACAGAAGGCGGGGACCTGGCTCTCCCTACTCTCGCCACGGATGCCTTCAGCCCTGTTGAGCACGAGATCCGGCCTCTCACGCCTGAGTGTCTCGAAGCAGGTCTCATCCGCCTCGATCTGGAGATACTCCCAGCCAGCGGCCTCGATGGCGTGCTTCACGAGCTCAATTGTGTGGGGTGGCTCGTATTCGACCTGGAACTCGCCTTTGTCATGGCGAGTGTTACAACAAAAAGCTATCCTCAACTTATTGTGACTATGGGACGTCCGAGAGGACCTCCTTGTAGATGCTCAGGGTCTGGTTTTTGATCTTCTCTGGCATCGTGATGCACTCGTGGATGCCGAAGAAAAGCTTGTAGAGCTCGTCCTCGCGGCCCTTAGCCTCTTCGAGGAACCTTTGCTCGAACTCCTGAGTTAGGGGGCTTCTGTCCCCGTTCTTCCATGCGAGGTAGAATGCGAATAGCTGCTCGTCGCGACCCCTGCCCGTGAGGGCGTAGGTGTTGACGTCGCTTCCGCCGAAGAGGCTAAAGTACTCCTTACAGTCCTCCGTCAGCATATTTCTGTTTAGCCCGACGGACTTGGGGTCGAAGCCGCACGCCCTGATGAGTAGGTACATCTTGCTGCAGACGCTGCAGCTCATGCACCAGCGTGTGTCGCGGCCAGCTTCGGTCTCGACGAAGCAACTCATGTGGTACTTGGCGACTTCGGGGTATCTCTTGTAGAGGGCGTAGACGACTGCGATGTCGTTGAGCGGCTCTATGACGCTCATCGTGCGGACTCCGCCATTTGTAAGGAGGCGTGTGATGACATCTATGTTAACCGTCCACTTGTGGCTCTGGTCGAAGGCGGGGTAGCAGATGTAACCCTCGCGGTCGTAGTAGAACTCGCTGCAACTCTGTTCGTTGCCGAAGAGAATGTACTTGGCCTGGAACGTGTTGGCGATGGGGAGGAGCATCATTGCGTACTGTGTGTTTTGGAGGCCCCAGCCGATCTCCGTCTTGCCTACGCCGAGGCGTATGCCGTCACGCAGGTGGCCCGTCGTATGTATGATCTTGTTCAGCTTCACCTTGAACTCGTTTTCGAATTCTTTGGCGAGCACGTCCTTGTGTTTCTCCTCATATAGGAGGAGGGGCTCGACGACGTACGCCGCCTGTGGATTGAGACCTAGTTCGCGACACACTGCCCATGTGAGTAGGCTGTCCTTGCCGAAGCTGAGGGCGACGACGCTGCTGTCGTCCCTGCTAGGCTGCTTATATGTCGGGAACTTTACGTCGTAGTCGTTGAACTTGATCTTCAGGTTCATGAACTCCTTGATGAGCTCCGACGTGCGTGTCCCGTCTACGTCTGCGCAGCTTGGCAGATCCATTAGTAGGTTCTGAAAGAACTGCGTCTGGAAGAAGGGGGCTGAAGTGTTGTACCTCAGTTCGCTCTTCCGGAGGGTCAGGGGGAGGTGGACGGTCTCAGCATAGACGAGGTTGTCGAAGAGAACGTCCTTCGCCTCCTGGGGATAATTCTTCCAGAAGCCGTTGGGGTACTTTACGACATACCGCGACCCGCGGAGATTAATTTCATAACCCGTCTCTATCTGTCTCGCTTCGATGGAGAGGCTAGACACTATACATATACCTGCGTGGACTTTCTATCCAGAGACGATACTCATTAATGCTACTTATTATTGCTTACTATCAGGTTAGACCCAGATCTTGACTGCAATGTTGCAAGCCGGATTAATCAAGCATGGTATCGGTGACACGATATTTACACATTCCCGCAATCTCGAACAGTTGCTTGGATATAGCAATATTTACTTAAAATTTGAAGGGGGCAACCCGACTGGGACGATGAAGGACCGTGCATCCTTCGCCTGTCTACGGCTGGCTAAGAGGAAGGGGTACAGGGAGGTCGTCATCGCCTCATGCGGTAACTTTGGCGCGAGCTACGTATCACTATCACGATTCTTCGGCGTCAATGTGCATGTCTACATCCCCGAGAAGTATCACACGCCCCGCATTGCGTCTATGGAGAAGCTTGGCGGGATCATACACAGGGCTCCCGGCACCTACGAGGATGTTGTCGCCCTCTCCAGTGAGGAGGCGGCGAAACGTGGATGGTATAATGGGAACCCCGGCACACCCGAGAACAGGAAGGTATCCATAGAGGCATACGCTACGATTTCCTACGAGATCGCGAAAAGTCTAGG
>JBFYNQ010000076.1:0-72351 GCA_041304265.1 Candidatus Bathyarchaeota archaeon
CCTACTCGCGGTAACATTGAGAGTTGTGCTATTTCCCCAATTTTCTCCATTTACCTCCCAGTGGTCAAAAAGTGGGTCATTCTGTGTGAATGACAGTCGTGTTCCCTGCGGGACTTGTTTAGTATAAAGAACGGAATACCCATCTTTGGTCTCGGATAAATAAGTAATCGTATAAGTTTTGTATAGTCTGATTATTTGGAACCCGCTGTTATCATAAATCCTGCTTGTATAGAACTCAGTTGCATTATTCCTTGAAAGATGAGTCGTAACATAAACTGGTAAAGTGGTATAATTCGCAGTACTTTGTGTCATAGTATACGTGTTTAAGTCAACCATGTTAATGGGATCGAAGCCCAAGTAGTAATAATAAAAATTGTATTCTTCATTCGATAACATAAGAAACTTATTTGAATTTAACTTAACGCTTTGATCTTTTAATATAGTATTCAAAGAAGTAAATGGAAGAGTACCAATTGAATTAAAATCAAAATGTTTCTCGGGATTAAAATATCTCGAGTACAAACTTAAGGTGTTTATTGATGTTGTGTCGGTTGAGCTAATTGCAAAATCTGAAAAAAACTTGCTCCCGGATAATTGCGTAGTGGTAGCGGTCCTGAAATTATCTGCACCGTATTGAGCCGGCACATTAAGTAAAATTATAGCCAGTAGTGTACAATAGAGAATATTTCTATGTTTTTGGAGTACAGTAACTGAGAAATAAACAAGAGGAAAGATCCCAAACATGAATGCACGTTGATATGACTCATGGGGTCCGTAAGTCAAAGCAACAGCCATTACTCCAAGACATGCCAGAAATATTACGAGAAACAATGAGAAAGTTTCCCATAACTCGCTATTACGATCAAACCGCTTCAAAATAAATTTTAAAATAAGATAGGCAAAACAAATACCATTCAGTCCAACGATAATCCAACTTGAATAATAATTCAGGGTTTGCGGAAGGGTAGCTTGAATTCGCGAGGATTCTTTAAAAAGTGAGAGATTATTGATTTGGGTTATTGAGTCTATCAGGGTACTAACTATCCATGTAATGTAGTTGGTGGATAATCCGCCGCCAGACGGTACAATAAATCCTCGCAAATAGTAAATAAGACCAGATATTCCGGAAAATATTGTAAGATAAAATAGCGGCTTATAATTTTCTATATGTTTTATTCTATCCAATAGAAATATGGATCCTAACATGAATAAAAACACGCCAAATGTAAGTAAATGAGTGAATAGAGTTGATGTGAAAAATAATATAAATAAGACATAAATTTCACTTCTAAATTTAATTGGCTTAAACAATATGTAGGAAAAAGCGAATAAAGAAAAAAAGAAGAAAATATATGATATCGCGGGGGGTCCAAAGTATTGTTGCCTCAACCAAAAACTAGCAATAACTAAAGATGCACCTGCTATTGAAGTGGTTTGAGGGAACTTCTTTTTCAAAATAAGATAAGATACACCGCCAATTGCTAAAATTGTTAATATGGGTAATAGTTTTAAGATTAATTCTTCATTACTATTTGTTGTGATGTTTAGTATACTTGCTAAAAAGAGAAATAAAGGCCAGTAGTAGTAGCTAGTCGAAATATCAGTTTCTTGAGCTAGGTCAATTGATGTTTTTATATCGTTAGCCCTAAGGCTATTTGCGTAGGGATAGTAAGAGTTGCTGAGCCATACAGGTTCTCTGGCTACAGCAGGTATGATAAAAAGGAATATTATTAAGAAAATGAATGCGAAGGCTGACTTATATAGCGACTCTTTAGCCGTAAAAAATAGAAGACCAATAGCTACTAATCCTATCCAATATACTATTGGTAAACGGTTAACGAGCCCAAAATCGGTTGGGGCGAAGCTATTGATCGATGTAGTAAGTGTGGTATAGAGACCGGCGGAGATTATGATTATGCCTAAAGTATAGAATAGGATGTCTGATTTATTCACTTACTCAACCGACCCAAGAATTATGTTTGACGTCCTTTATTTAAATCTCCATCCCCTATTAATTAGAATGAATTTTTCTAATCAAAAACACATTTTTCTACCGCCTCTCTCATTGAGGCGAATATTGATTGCTGGAGAGCCGGCACTTTTTCTTCTAATTTGTTTCTTATACTTACTCTATTAGTCCACACGTAATCTAATTCCTCTCTTAGGCCTTCGAAGGTGAGGCCCTTCAGCTGGACTGCCATTCCCTCTAAGCCAAAGTTTTGGTAGAATCCGATCTGCTTATGGTCATAGGCTACACTGATAGCCGGAATTAGATTACTTGTGGCGAGTATTGTCGGATGCATCTTGGATGATATGTGAAGATCTAAGGCATTTAGCTCAGTTTTGAACGCCTTCAAACTGGCTGTTGTTATTATTGTGACCTTGTCTTTATTAGAGCATTTTTCGAAAATTTGTTTACTAATGTCTAGGTCATCATTCTCGAAGCCAGAGACATAGTGAGGCAGCAAACGAACTTTCATGTGATATTGCTTTATCGAATAATCGATCAGCCTTGCATGCGCGATTACATAATTTTCAGTTTCTTTTCTAGATAGAATCCCACTGTAAAAACCTGCAGAAATACCCATTATTGGATGAGCAGGCTCCTTTCGGTATTCCTTTGCATTGCTGGCCTCATACAGTAGAGCCGCGTCTCCTGTGAGTATCATTTTCGAGTTTAAATTCATCTTTTTTACTGTGTCGAATGAAATTGCCTCTCTTAATAATATGTAGCTGAACTGTGAGAAGGATAGTTTAGCCAATAGTCGTCCAATGCTTGTCTGGAATGGCCCAACTGAGTTGGGAAATAAAACAACGCGTTTCTTTAGCATCGTTGAGATTGACACATCTACAGTTCTAGAGAAAAGCAGAGACCACCAGGTCATTAACCAGATTAAATTTAAAGAATATAGCGTGGAACCTTCCTTATAATTTTCATCGCTACAGGATATTATAATATCTGATCTTTTAATATAGTTCAAAATTTTTGATTGATATAATGGTTCAAACCCAACTTTCATTAAAATTGTTGAAATAAAAACTAGAAATAATTGGAAGAACATTCGAATAAAGTAGAATAGGGAAAACCCAGTATATTTTATCCCTCTTTTAACTTCTCCTTTTTTCCTAATTAATTCATCAGATTTTTCAAATGGAATATCTATTAAAGTACCAGTTATTTCCTTTATTTTTAAGCCTAGTTTTTCTACTCCAGGGATATCACTTGTAGAGATTATTATATCCACATTATTATTAAATATTTTATTTATGGAGCTTACATCACTTGATATTAATGCTTGCGTACCTCTATTATTCATGTTACCAGCATGAAATATATAGACTAATTTTTTATCCATTGTTGTTTATTTAAATTTTATACAGATATTTAAAACAACCGGAATAAAGTCTGAATAAGGGAAGAGGTATGTATATCCCAATTCGTCTAAAGAACTTCTTTTTTGATAAGAAAAAAGTGTTTAAAACTAAAAGCGTCCGAATGACTGAGATAAAGGATAAATTAACCTCGGGTTGAGGGTTTAATATCGGAACGTTTTGGTTATAAGTTGATAGAATTGCCATACGGACTCCTATGTCGATCTTTTTGAAAACTAGATTTGGTTGCTGAGATTTTTCGATCTTGTGAACGGAGATTTGTCGTAGACTAAGCTGACCGTTCCTCGTCATTTCTCTTAGGATTTTATCAGATGATGTATTTTTTGAAATAACGACTGATTGACCAATTTTATCTGAGTTATACTCAGGGAGCCATGCGTCTCCAAAAGACATATCAGCGAACTCGGCCATCTGATCGGGGCACATCATACATCGAATTGGGGTAAAGAAATATGATGAAAAAATTGGCCAGTATGAATTCCATCCGGTTACTAGGGGTATTATTTGGTCTTCCTTGTTTTTTGTCTTTATCAGCATTGAACCGGGCCAGCCCCTACCCCTATACTGCATTTGTATCAAGTTAGAAGAGGAGATCCCTTTTTTAGATAATAAAAACTCAATTCCAGGAAAGCCCACCATATGCGAACATAATAATCCAAGACGAAGCACCACTTTTTCCCTTAGTTGAGGGAAATGTTGTTCGGCTTTTCTTAATCCGTGTATATGACAAGGCAGACCAACGACCGCGAATCTGCCATCGGTTTTCATCATTATTTTCAACGCATCGGCTAATGTAACGGGGCAGTACTTTGATCTGGAGGCCTCAATAATCTCCTCCTTGCTTGTCGCAAGAATTGCCATCGGGATCATTGGATCGGCAGGGTTCATTGAGGTAACAAGTGCCCCAGTAATCTTCTTCTCATCGAGGAGTGTCACCAAGATCTGAGTTATTAATCCACCAGAAGCGGAATCAAATCGGATATCGGGGTTCGTTGAATAGCCGACATAACAGTCAGTGAATACTCCTACATTCGAATTTTCCGACTGGGTTTTTGAGATGACGCTGTTTAAAGCTTCAACATCCAATTCATATCCGGGACACACTTTCAGGCAAAGACTACAGTTAATGCAGTTCTCATTGACGACTGGAGTAAAATGCCCCGCCTCCACATTGTACTTCATTTCTATGGCGGACTTTGGACATACCGCGAAACATGTACCGCACCCATGGCAGAGGCGCTTATTTACTACTACGTCAACGTTAAGCATAGGGTTACCCTCTAATCCTAAACGAAATATCCTTCTCTAAGGTTTTAGAAGCAATATTCTCAGACATCTTACAACTTAGGCGAGTCATTAATGGATCCCTGTCAACCATGTTTTTTTCTCATTATTACTATTTGACGAACCAGCTTCTTATCAAACTGTTCCTTACTTTGTTGGATGTATATTACTTGTGAAAAGCTTTTAACTTTCAATCTTGTTATTATCGCTCCATTTTAATAAATTTCCCTCTAATGTAGCCTGCGCCAACGGAGAAAACCGCTAAAAACAATACGAGAATTTGTTTCACATTTTTCATTTTATAGATTTTTATCAGTCTTTGAGGTATAGCATTAAGAAAGAGGTAGTTAAAATAAGCATTTTCAGTCTTGAATGAATCGGAGTTTATTTTTGTGTTAGATAGTAGTGATTTTGAAACACCTTCGTAGTAGGTTCTATTAATTAAATAGTTAATTTTAGCTCGTTTTTTATTCACTCTATGGTGTACTACGGCGTTAGGAGCGTAAATGATTTTCACGTTAGATAACGTGTTGTATACTCGAATTGAGAAATCGGTTTCCTCGCTACCAAGGAGTTTATTGCCAACACGACCTATTCCCTCCTTGAAATAACCTACTTTTGAAAATATTTCCTTTTTAAAAGCCATATTAGCACCGATAGGATTTCTTATCATCTTTTTATCATTTGGCTGACCTTTGTAAGTGCATCCTACTACCCAATCTAGTTCTTCAGGAAACCAATCCGGCCGAGTCTTTTCCCAGTCGGGGATGATTGGTCCTCCAACCCCTACGTTTTCAGGTTGATCCAGTTCTTTGACGATCTCTTCGAGCCAATTATCCTCAGCGAATGCATCATCGTCTATGAAAACAACAATATTGCCTTGTGAATTTACTACTCCGGCATTTCGAGCTTTTGATAAGCCAAAACCACCGCTGTCAATAACTTTAATGTCGGGAAGTCTGTCTCTATAAAATTCCAATACTTCCTTATTCGAGTCTAATACAAGTAGGATTTCATCAGGAGCTCTTGTTTGTTTTTTAAGTGAATTGAGGCACGTCAGCACTAGCGGCAATTGATTGATTGAATAGGTGGAGATAATGACGGAGACCGACATTTTTGCGTTCTGTTACCGGCGATGTGCTATTTAATTTAATGTATTTGAAATATACTATATGATACTACTTAGATCGATTTTGAAGAATATTTGGTTCCAAATACAAAAATCTTTAGAAGGGGTTTCCACTTTGAAATCAAAAGTATTTAGAACATCATCGTAAGTCCATAACTCGAATACAATCCTTGAATACGTGAAAGTATCACCGTCAGGCGTATTTTGAGAGAGACGTGGAAGTGTTAATGATATTGGATATGTTGAATTGTTAATAACCATATTAGTGGATAATTCAAAAAACTGGTTGTTAATAATGATCGGTGTGGGCTCATCAATCGACCAAGTGAATTCGTGGTAAATGGTGTCCCCCTGGGCTAAAAAGAAGGGAATATCATAGATTGTTGTAGCTGAGCTAGGTATTAATGCGGTTGAGTTCGGTAATGTATCTTGATACGATAATAATTTCACCTTAACATCCAAGTACTGTACGTCATTCATATTATTAGTCACTGCGACACTCCAGCGATTATCTAGCCCAAAAGTAATTTCAGCATTATTATTATCAAAATAATTTTCAATATCATTATCGCCCCCAATTATTCCCATTGCTAAAAATTGATTACCAACATTATTTGTAATAACTCCACGGAAAAATGCCACCCAAATAACGACTATAATTAATATACTAACAATTAAAGTCAAAATCTTTACTTCATTAATTTTCAAATTCATTTACCTCAGGTTTCATTTTAAGTAATTTATTATAATAATATTGTTTATAAACTATCCAAAAAATAATAGTGAAAAACATAACAAAGAAAGTAGCAATTATTGGAGTTGAAAATTTCGAGAAATTTATCCACATTTCTTTTGAGTAGTAGTCGATTAATGTTGCTTTAAGATCGTTATCTATATTATCTAAAAGGGATATTGCTAGATTTAACTTAGAATTAGCATTTTGTTCATCTCCAATTAAATAATATTTTTCAGCATAACTTAGAGTATCCATGATAAGATTTAATACATTGACATAGTAAGTTACATCGATATTTTCTTGATCCAGCATTTTTACAAGATTATATTCGATCACTAATCTAGTCTCTATGTTATATTTAATATCTTCATATTGTGACTGACAGTAAGTTATATAATACCTTTGAGATAGAACTAATATAATAAATAGAATTAAAAAAGAAGTTAATTTCTTATTCATTTCTACCACCATTAGGCATATATATTATCAGGATAAACCTGTTTAAAGACGATTTATACTTTTTGCATATTTCAGAAATGAGAATCTGAGCGAGTAATAAAACACGATTCTTTTATATCTTTAAAAAATTGAAATCTTGCATAATAACGGGCATATAACAATATTAAATTAATTCAATTGCTTGATCAAATATTAAGAAAATTAGCCGAATTATTGATAAAAATCACATAAAAAGTCATCTAGGAGTCCTTGCCCTTATAAAGGAAAGATTGATATTTTTTGACATGACTCATCGGGAAAATTCTGTTTCTTTGTTTTTAAAATCGTTATTGATTTTAGTAGTAATAGGATCGGTTCTTGCTCCTCAACTAAGTGCACTTGGAGCTACAAGTACAATCACAATCACATCAAATGTGTTAACAACAAATGAATACTCCATCGGGTTCCAACTGACTGGAGCCGATGCATGGAAATGGCAGTCCAGTTCAACTCTCCAAGCCTTATCAAAGAATATGAATACTCAATATGTGCGTTTTTTTAACAATCTTTTCGAACCGTGTACCCAATGGTACGAAAGCACCAAGACGGGTAAATGGGACTGGACAGAGGTAGACAAACAGGTAAAGGCAATTTTTGCGATTGGAGCTGAACCAATCATAGTATTAGGGTTTTACAGTTGGACATCAAAGTCGCTCCAAGTACCAAATGGGATGGTTAAGCGTTCGGACACAGGGCTACCATCGCCTGAAAGTTGGGCGGCTTACTGTAAGGCCTGGGTGAGTCATTTTAAACAACTAAATCTTCCCGTGAGATACTATGAGGTTTTCAACGAACCCTTCAACTACTGGAAAGTTGACGGCTGGCCTGCTCCTCAACCAAAGCTTGGCTATTTCACCACATTGTTCGATGCTGCCGCACGCGCTATGCGTGCAGCGGATTCTAATGTCAAAGTTGGTAACGATGCATGCATAATGAAGGCGGTACTGGACTATCTCATTGTCAAAAATGTGAAAATCGATTTCCTCAGCTATCATAACTACGCCACTAGCACAATATCGACATCAGACGCAGATGTTTTCAAATCAGCTGAGACGAAGTATCTGACGGATAGTGGTAGTTACTATGGCGTAAGTAAGGCACGCAGCGTCTACAAGGCAGCAGTTGGAGTGAATTTACCCGTCCTGATCACTGAAGGTAATTTGAATTACACTTATACTAGTGGCACGGATCCTCGGATCCAGAAAATGGCCGGTGCGGTTTACCAAGCGTTGAGAATAAAAACCGCGGTGTTAAACAACTTCGTTACCGACATATACTTCCATTATGCCAGCAGTGCAAACGCAGAAAAAACGAAGTCTACGAAGGGATATGGCTTCGGAATGATTAACACCGACACTTCAAAGCCCTGGTATCCTTATTATGTCATGCAACTGGTTGGCTCGAATCTATCTGTTGGCGATAAAGTATACGAAGTTCAAAGTGGGTTAAGCGGGATTACTGGTTTCTCATGGATCCACGGAGAGGTCAAGAATATCTTGCTAATTAACAAAGTCACAACCCAGAACACCATAACCATCAAAGGGGTATCTTCTCAGATGACTTATTTTAAACTCGATAACTCAATCTCTTATACTTCCCCAAGTGTTCAAAAGGGCACGGTAAACCCCTCCACCCCAATTACTCTTAATGGTTACACAGTAATGCTGTTACAAGTTAAAGTATAACGCTTTAATCTCTAGGAAATAAATTATTACTTACGTGCTCCCCTTCAGTCGAAATTACATAGAACACTAAACAAGACAATTTACACGTAATAGTTATTTGAATAAATAATAGGGGTAAATAAAATGTATGCATCTAAAGGTAAATAACATAAGTACTAAAACACTCACTCTACGATCGTGTAATACCAGTAGAAGAAGAAAACAATGCAAATCACTCCGATGTCTAACATGAGCTCATATAATACACGGAGGGTCAGCACACCCTTAACCAACAGCTTTCAGTTTTAGGGTTACACGTGACTTTTGTGCCTGCCTTGCCAGCATAGCGAGCATGATGATGAATAGCCCCACCTCAACAATGGTCTCAGCCACCCCACTGAGCTTTAGAAAGGATGGCGCTGCGAAGCCAGCTGTCGTAAGTGGCCAGAATAGCTGTATTCTTTCGTAGTTGGCGACAAAGTAGTCTGCTATGAGATGTGAGAGTAAGACTGCGAAGTACAGGTATCCGCTGCGTAAGAGTAGAAACAACGGCACAAAAAGAGCGACAACGACAAGCAGACTGTGGGTTGGCCCCCTATGGATGATGACCCCCGGAAAAAGAAGTCAAAGTCCGGCGCCATTGAGATCAAGAGCGCAATTGGCACAATTAGCCTCTCACGCGAATATTTGCCCACAAAATAGGCTGAGAAGTACCCCAGGGCTAGATGGCCCAGTAGCCACATGAGCCAACCTATACACTCCCGTCATATAAACCGGAAATGCCCCGATGTGTCACACCAATTATCGCGTACCTACGAGAGACTGTGCACATCCGTGCGCTTATCTCCCTAAATCCCTAAGAAAAAGGGCATACGCATAAACTAATTACAACTTTACTTCCCGACTAGTTTTCACCGATGTTAGTGCAGCCTCACATATCGTTAAGGCACTCAACCCATCAGAGCCAGTAACCTGCAACTCTTCATCTTTCTCTATAGCATTGATGAATGAAATCAACTCGAGGCGCAACGGCTCCACAATTGGGAAATAAGGCCGAATCATCTGGGTCTCGTTCTCGATGGTAATCTCCTGATTCGTATACTCAACGTTGATTATCCCTTGAGTCCCAGTTATCGTGAGCGTCCTTATCCGCCGAGGCGTCAACCAGTTGGTTTCAACGATGGCGTTCCTATTTCCCGGGTATGTGATGTTAATATTCGCATAGTCCTCATACCTATGCTTAATATTACCAGCGATGGCAAAAACCGTCTTCGCCTTGTCCTTAAACAGGTGGTTAATTATATCGACGTCATGGATGGCGAGATCCTTGATGACTCCAACGTCGCCAATGCGCGGTGGACGACGACTCACCCTGCGTGTATGCGCCAAGACGACATCCCCAATCTCCCCGTTGTTGACACACTTAATAGCCTCCTGGACTGCTGGGTTGAATCGTTCGACGAATCCAACCGTCAACTTAACGCCCTTCTTCTCAGCTGCTTCAATGAGGCTCCTCGCCTGTTCCGTAGTGTCAGTCATTGGCTTTTCCACGAGAACATGTTTCCCAGCCATAATAGCAGTCATCGCGAGATCATAATGGGTAACCGTGGGAGTACAGATGTTGACGACTTGGATGTCAGGGTTCTCCAGCACTACCATCGGATCGCTATGCCACTCTGTGTGATGCTTCTGAGCAATCTCTCGAGCCCTCTTCTCGTCCGTGTCAACGACAGCTAATAGCTTAGTGTTAGGAAGCTCCGAATAGACCCTCGCATGGTTAGACCCCCAGACTCCACAACCAAACACGGCAACATTTGTCGTCAAAGACTATTCCTTAACGGCTCATACTCTCCCCATAATAAATGAATTATGAATCAAACATATTCCTATTTAGCTCAACACGCGCCTCGCGCGCAATGTTACAGAACTATCATTACATTATCTCCTTTGAAGAGGTGAAACACATGTCCACATAATTATGGATGACTGATGCAAGCTCATTCACAAAATCGCGCGCGCTCAACACGATGTGTTAGGTCTATGAGCAATACTTTGATCTCCGTGCTCGACCCGTAAGCCAAGTTAAGTGCACACATCAAAATCCCCCCATAGGGCTATAGAGTAGATAGATCGGGTGCGCGCCGAGACCTCCGTTTTCTATCATTAAATCTCAGAAAGTTCTTAATACCTGCTAAATATACGGTTAACGGTTTTCTCCGTTATTTTTACTAAGATATTTGCTTAAGGTCTTCGCCTTCTCAATTGTGGTTGCCATATGGTCAAGCTTGGGCTCCTTATGGATCTCAACTTCGCCTATGCATTCAGGACAGAGGAGCAGGTCGTTGTAGCCAGAAGGAGTGGTCACCTGTAAGCCGTGGACGCTACATTTGAAAAGATAATTGTCGAGCTGACCCTTGCCCCGCGATATGGAGCCGAGTTTAACGTAGCCCTGTAGCTCGAAGCGGATTGATTCTAAAAAGCCGAGCTTGTAGATCTTGTAGTGGTTTTTAGGCTCAATCTGCCTCTTGTCTTGGATTGACCTCAATATCTGTATCTCGGAGGCCAAAGTAGGTTCAAGGTATTTTGGTTGTTCTGATTATAAACTTGTTATGGAGCACTGATACCTATTAGTGGGACACACGCGACTACAAGGGCTTTACAAAACACGTTGCACCTGGCTCATCTGGAGGCTGCAAGTACCAAGTGACAAAGCGCGTATTAACGCGTGCGCTGCCACAGGAAGAACTCTATAAAACGTAACTATGTTAATAATCATTTTTTAGAAAGCCGTAAAAGAAGAGATCGCACCTGAGATTCTAGTTCATCTACCTTATTCTTAAGAATTTTAATCTGTTCATCTGGAGATAATTCTATCAATCTCGCATCATCCGTAGCCGCGTATAACCCTGTTTCAATACGTTTAACATATCCCTTTGACTTTAACGCCATAAGTACACTGGCAACCTGATGATAAGTTAGATCGCTATTATTTGTAATCTCACGTATAGACATTGGTTTGTTATATTGGAGTAAAAGTTGGACAATAGCGTTTTGTTTAGGCGCAGATGACATCATCCTAGTAGTCCCCGGTATTCGTTCTTACCTTGATACCATGAGAAAATAAGCTTAACGCAATTACTTTTCTTCCTCAATAACAATATTGCCGCATTTCGTGCATACGGTTGATCCCACATCAAGTAGTTTTCCACAGCTAGGACAGTATTTAAACTCCTTCAACTGCAACCTTCTTTCTCTAATGGCCCCCTCTTGTGAAAGCTGAAAAATTGCCCCTAACATCAATGATAGTAAAACAAAGATACCCAGCCCATTATAATTCCATATACCGGTAAAAATCCCTCCATAAGCAATGAAAATTGAACCTATTCCCGTTGAAAGCACAATATATCCAAGTTTATAATAACGGTAACCCGCTAAGAAAGATACAAGGAAAGAAAGCAGCAACGCAGGATAATTATAAACTGTCTGAAAAACAGCATAGGTTAGCCTCCACTCCGTAATCATTTGATACGAGGTGAAACCAGAAACGATTAAAGCACCAATTATTCCACTGGTAAAAGCAATTGATACCCTCATATAGATAAAAAAAAGTAACAAAAAACTAAAACCAGTTATTAAAAGGATGACAACTCTAAACAAAAAATCAAGATGAAATAATTGAGAACCAACAAAATCCCCAACTACTAATCCAAAAACAAAACCCGAGATCCCAACAATCTGCTGATGAATCTTCCAACCCAACGCCTCGATTCCAAATCCTATCAGTATTAAGGTAATTCCATAAAAAAATTCAGCTCTAATCATCATAATACATGGTGGTTAGACTATCGGCGATTAAACCTTTTTATGAAAAAAGGGCATAAAATTAACGACCGGAAAGGGATTAAGACCAAGGCCCTATATGATTTACGCTCTTTCTTTCCTAGAGTATAATGAACAAGCAGGCCTCAAGTATCCGTGAACGCGAATTTTCTCTGTTTTGCAAGTAACTCACTGCTAACGTCACCAAAATTGATAGCTGTATGACCTGGCTTACGTCAAGAGAAAATAGGCCGAAGATGAGTAATTGATACCGATCTTAATTAATAAGTAATTGAGACGAACACTCACAATTTCTAAATCTTATGCGAGTAAAATATCTAAAATAAATTGCCGGGGATTCAAGGGTGGTGCCGGGAATGGGAATTGAACCCATGGTCTCTATCCGGCTAAGGCACTGGTGCCTAAACCTCTGGATCATGAGTCCAGCGCATTAGCCAAGCTATGCTACCCCGGCCCTTCTGACAGGTACACGCTTCCCTAATTTAAATCCTGATGCCCTGGCTAAACCTAGACAAGTTTAGGCTCACTGATGGCGACGGGCTTTCCGCCTCGATAGTAGACTCGGGGAGTGAGCGGGTTCAGCCCAACCATGAGGCTGTAGGTCATTATCCCCGCAAGCTCGGCGACCATATGTGGGTCGTTCGCGCCATCGCGGCCGATAGCCTCGACAATGCTACCAACCTCAGCGTCCGTTCCATCCAAGTCGACAAGGAAGTGGTTTACCGAGACTGTGCCGAGGACCGGCTTCACGAATCCATCTACTTTCACGAGCCCCTTCTTCGTGAGGCCTCTTGGGAAGCCGTCCGAGTAGCCTATATGAACCGTCCCAATTTTCATCCTCTTCGGGGCCGTGAATCGCCTGCTGTATGTAAGCGACTCGCCTTCTTCGACCCACTTCACCTGCTCTATCCTCGCCTTAAAGGTGAAAGCTAGCTGTAAGTCCAAGCCTGTGTCCCTGTCCTCAGGGTCAGGATAGAAGCCATAGAGCATGAAGCCGGGGCGCACAGCGTCGAGGAACGTGAAAGGCCGGTGGAAGACGGCGTTACCACTCGCCATACTCCGTGTCCCATAACGGATGTTGAGCCGGTCGAGCTCGCCGCTAATTGTCTTCATGCGCTCAACCTGCACCTTATCCAGCTCATCACTCTCGGACATCGTGGAGAAGAGACCCGTTATCTCAACGTTTGGCAGCTTTGAGACGTACTTGATCAGCTCGACTGCCTCACCCCAGCGGACGCCGACCCTGCCTAAGCCTGTGTCAATCTTCACCCATGCCGCTGCCTTCTTCCCCAGCTTAGACGCTGCCGCGTTGAGTGCGTCGGCCGTCGCCTTCTGGTAGATGGTGTGGGTGATTCCCCGCTTAACCAGCTTCTCGTACAGCTCCTCTGCAAAGAGGGGGTCCATGGAGACGATTCCGCAGTCGAGGCCAGCGTCCCGCAGCTGCTCCGCCTCCCAGAGCTTCGCCACAAGCACCCTCTTGACCCCTTGAGCCATCATATGGGCGACGACGGGGACAATGCCGTGCCCGTAGGCGTTCGTCTTGACACAGGGGATGACCTCAACGCCCACACGCCTCCTAACGACCTCGAGGTTATGGGTGACGGCGTCAAGGTCAACCTCGATCCAGGAGGTAAAACCTTCAATACGCTTAGCTATCTCGTTGAGTGGGGGTTGAGAGGCGAAGAACTTCTCGTCCAATTGCTGTCGCAGAATAGGTGGCGCTTCCCCGTTTAACGCATTCGTCCAGAGGATAAACCAAGAAATGAAGATATAGAAGTTCTACTTCTTCACCGGGGCGGCCTCAGTCTTCCCCTTAACCGCGCCGTGTGGCTCTGGAACCCAGAGCTGCACGACGAACAGGGCTAGGGCAGCGAATCCCGCAGCGGTTAGGAAGACCATGTTGAAGCCAAAGGCATCAATGATCAAGCCGCCAAAGATGGAGCCTATTGTCGAGCTTTCCTGGCTGATGGTCGAGTAGAGTCCCATACCGAACCCCCTCACCTGTGGGGCTAGGAGGTCAGCTGTATAGACCCTGATAGAGTTGAGTACGACTACCGTCGCGATGGCATCTAGCGCCCTGACTATGTAGATATCAAAGGAACCCTTCATCTGCGTGTAGGCAAAGAGCGAGATAACAGTCAGAACCATCCCAAGGAGAAACGTTGGCTTTCTGCCGTAGCGGTCCGCCATCCAACCCGCCACAGGAGCGAACATTAGCGTACAGATCGCCCTCAACGCGTAAACATAGCTCACAGACGACATGTCGAGTTTGAGCTCGGTCTTTAGGTAGATGCTCAAGAAGGGATCGAACATAGTATAACCCGTCCTGTAGAGGAGAATGGAAACGAGCAGTATCAGGAAGGCGGCGCCGAGAAGTTTCACCGAACTTAGAAAACCACCGACACTCAGAGCCTTCCCCTTCTCACGGACGACACGCTGCTCAACAGGCAATGTCTCCTTAACAAGGAATATCATGCTAACTACGCTAATTACAACAAAGGCTCCCGAGAAGAGGAAGTAGACAGTGTAGTCACTCCCCTGAATCATATACGGGGCAGACAGTGGCCCGATGAGCTGGCCTATCCCACCCGCCATAGAGAAGAGCGCCATCATTCTCCCACGCTGCTTAGTCGGGAAAATGTCGGCACACATAGCACCTACAAGGACAGGCATCACGTAGAATCCTATACCCTCAAAGAAGCGGAGAGCGAAGAAGGTGTTAAAGTCCTTTCCGAGAAACGCGAATAGGAAGAAAACGACAGCGTAGACAGCGGTTCCACCAACGAGAAACCATTTGCGCCCATAATTGTCGCTGAACTTTCCGGCGATGAGTCCACTAAAGACCCCCGCCAGGGTGCCTATAGAGATGAGAATGCCGCTCTCCGAGTTACTCATGCCATACTCCGCGAAGAAAAGTGGCAAAACCATGTAGATCGTCGAGGCGGTGATCTGCATCGAGACCACTGAGAGGATGATAAAGTAGTAGTTGCGACGCTGTTGCGGCGTGACCGTCTCATCCGGCGAATGGTCCACCCTTGTTGACACGACTCAGGTACGGGGCTACATTCCAGATATTAACATTTCGTCTAGCATATGTATGAACACTTACTCACTGAACGATGTAAGTATCCACAAGGGAAATAACAGGGAAAAACAGCGAATCGCGGAGCCTAATGCCGCCCAGCCGAGGTCTCACTCGGCTTCTTACCGATATTGTGCGGGAGATCCTTCGGCTCAGGAACTCGTAATCCGACAATTGCCATGCATATTGCGGCGGTCACTGCACCGATCGCGAAGACGGTGCCGAAACCGTAGAGGTCGTAAACCCATCCACCCGCTATGCTCCCCATAGTACTACTCTCATCCACAAGCGTGTTGTAAAGCCCGTTTCCGAACGCCCTATTCTCGGGCGTTAAAAGGTCAGTCACCATGGCACGCGTCGTAGGCATAAGCACAGCGTTGCTCACCGACTCCAAGGCCCTTATAACGAGCACCTGATCGAAGCTGGTCACCGCGCGATACCCAAGCATCGTGGCGACTAGAAGAGCCATACCACCGAGAAAAGGTATCTTCCTCCCCCACTTATCTGCCATCCACCCTGCGAGAGGCGCGAAAGTCAGCGTCATGAAGGCGCGGATAGCAAAGAACCACCCCGTGTCACCCATCGTGACGTGCAACTCCTCCGTAAGGTAGATGCTCAGGAAGGGGTTGACCATCGTGTTCCCAGTACGATAAAACAGAACGGCTAGGAAAAAGAAGCCAACAGCAGCACCAAGGGCACGCGTATCACGCAGTATCCCCGAGAGGCTCCAAGTCTTCTTCGCCAGCCTGTCCTCATCCGACTTCTTTTTCACAGCTTCAGGTCTGGTCTCCCTGACAAAGAAGACAACGACGAGCACACCTATTGTAACGAAGACTCCACAGAGTATGAAATACGTCGTGTACGTGGCAGCCTGGATAAAATAACCAGCACCAAGAGGACCCAAGAGCTGCCCAATTCCCGAGGCCATAGTGTATAGTGCCATCGCCTTCCCCCTCTGCCTCGCCGGGAAGATGTCACCAGCAATCGTCATCACGGCAACGGGGGTGATATAGAAGCCAAGCCCCTCAATAAAGCGCAGAATGAAGAAGGTGTTAAAGTCCCTCCCCCCAAGGGCAAAGAGGTAGAAGACAGCACTATACATCACCATACCCGCGATGAGCACTGGCTTACGCCCATGGGTGTCACTATACCTCCCAGCGAGGAAGCTGCTGATGATGCCCGCAAAGGTACCTATGGCTATCAGCACACCGCTCTCAGTGTTTGATACGCCATTCAGCTTGAAGAAAACAGGGAGCACCATATAGATAGTGCTCGTCGTCACCTGCATCGAGACCATTGCCGCGATGACCATGTAGTAGTTACGCTTCATTTCCGCCGAGGGCTCTAGCACATTTGAAAACTCCGTGGAAATGAAGGGTTAGCGTCGAATCAGGATATAATATTTTCCGAGTGCGCAACCCTTTTACCGGATCGCCGCGCTCCATAAGTTGCAGTGGTGGGTAGGATCGGGGAGCCAGCCCTGCCCCGCACCCTTAACGGGCTACAAAGGGGATCAGTAACCTCTTAGGTGGCCGGGGGAAGCGTGGCGTAAGGCGCGGAGCCCCTCGTCGATGTCCTGCCCCGCGGGGCCGGCGGCTGCGTCGCACGCTCTCGTAGGGGGGCGCGCGTGCATTCGACGGGCGAACCTGGCCAGGCCCGGGAGGGAGCAACCTAAGTCTGAACGTTTGGCGCTCGCGGGAACTCGGGACGGAGGGGGGTGACGCGGACCTGCGCCACGCCATCCCGACTGCCCATAGGAGCCGCCACTGCACCTTCACCCACCTCTCATCCATATAAGCCGAAGAGAACAGTCTTCACTGACAGGGCTTGAGCGGAGTCAGGGACCTATTCTTCGATGAGTTCTACTCGGAGCTGGAGAGGGTCGCGGGTGAAATAGCGGTGAGGAAAGACGAGGACCAAAAACCGTCGATACTCGCCGACGAAGTAAAGGCGAGGTGGATAACATACGCCGGCGACGACGAGCGCGAGGCTGCGCTCATCAGCGTCGACGGAGGCATTCAGCAAAGCGACTTCGCCTACGGTGACTTCGTCGCCGCCGGACGCGCAATAGCCCTCATACACAAGCCCAGTGAAGGACGCCGTATGGAGAGGCGAGTTAAGATATACGTGGGCCAGGTCTACGAGGAACGCGACAAGGGAATAATCCCAAGCTATGTGCGCACCATCTGCGAATACGAGGCCGCCTACGCCGCAGCGAGAAAGGTCCTCGACGAGGGCGGACAACCCGTAGTCCTCATGGACGGCAGTCTCTACCTCGGCAGGTTCCCCTACGCTATCCGTGAATACAGGCATCATCCTGAGCTAATCATAGATCTCCTCCTGTCGATAACCCGCATGCGCAACCTTGCACGCGACAAGGGTTTTCCGTTGGTCGGAGTCGCGAAGGACTCCTCGGTCTTCTTCCTCTACATGGAACTCCTCAAGACCGCGATCACAAAGGCGGGGCTTGGCAACCTCGTGAAGCAGCTGGACGAGGCGTCCTCACCACTCGACCTCAGAGGCAGGATGGAGAACTGGGGCGAGAAGGAGTGGAAGCAAATGGAGCCGTGGATAGAGGAGCGGCCACTATGCGACCCACTACTCGTCAAGGACTCAACCACAACGCCAGGCTACACGGCGCCCCTCTATCTCTCACCCTCCATCTACTACTCCGACAACGATACGATGAGCCTCTACAGGATGGTCGACAAACACCTGGAGGGGGACACCGCGGTGCGTGTGAAGCGCGCCATCAGGGAATTCTTCTCTGCCCCTGGGGTGGCGGCGATCTACTGGAAGCCGTCCGCCAAGGCGCGCCCGTTCAGGGTGGACGTCCTCGCCAACCTACTCGGGCGACCCGAGGCGTGGAACAGCCACACGCGTAACATGTTCACTGACCCAAACCCCAACCTTGAAAAGGTCTTGAACCACCTCAACCACTGGTTCTGCAACGAGGTCGAGTACAATATACCCCTCAAGCAGGCTGACACACTCGCACACTTTGACAGGGACCTCTACAGGAGGAAGTACGAGCCCTTCATAGTGCACCGCCTCGAGGAGGCGGGTTTAGACGTCGAGGGAAAACGCAGGGAGAAGAGGAATTTCGGATGAAAGAGTACGGCAGCATCATAGGGCAGAGCGACCCCACGTGGTTCGAGTTCAACATAATGGATCCAAAAAATCGCCCAGTAAGCTACGAGTACGTCGAAGTTGAGGTAGAGGAGCCCCAGCAAGACGGCTCTATGAAGAGCATACGCGTCCTGGGGCAGGTGAAGAGAATAACGAGCCGCCACCCTTTCTACGATGAGAGGACGACGCCTGACGCCGCGAGGAAGATGGGGGAGCTGGGTATAGACGATGACCTAATCCAGGTATTCGCCCATGCGAAGGTGCTCGGCTACATCCACGACGAGGGAGGGAGAAGCGACGTCCGCAGACCCCGAAGTCCACCGATGCCTGGATCGCCAGTCTACCGCGCCTCAGACGAGATTCTGCAACGCCTATTCAACCTCGGCGAGGGCGAGATACCCCTAATGGTGGGCAACCTTCTACACAGAGAGGGGATACGTGTCCCAGTGAGCGGCAAGGAGCTCCATAGGCACACAGCGATCCTAGCCATGACACGATACGGCAAGAGCTACTTCGCGGGGCGCATCATGGAACAGCTTGTCAGACAAGGCGCATCCATACTCGTCATCGACGCCCACGGCGACTACGCTAATATGACTCAGGACACCGACGGCGCCGAGCACGAGTACTTCCGCGACAAAGTCACCGTCTACCGCCCCGAGGCCGCCGAGGCATTCGACGCGCCTCATGTCAAGCCACTTCACATAGGCGTGAGCCAATGCTCAACCGGAGAACTATGCAGGCTAGCCCATGTCACAGGCAGCCTGCAGAGGATACTCCTCGCCAAGGCGGTAAAGGAGGCGAAGGCACGCAAAAAGCTCTACGGCCTCCAAGACATCATAGACGTCCTATACGAACAGCTCGAGGAGAACGACGAGGAGGAGGCGCTGGAAGCAAAGAAAAAGAAGAAGGGCAGATGGGACGCCTCACGCGTCGCACGCATCATCGAGCACCTCGAAGGCCTCGCCGAGAGGAACATCTTCAGTGAGGGCGAACTACCCGTCAAGGAGTTCTTCACCCCCATGCACATGAGCAGCGTCTTCCTCAGCGGCATATCCGACGACGAGCAGGACGTCCTCGTCGGCATGATACTGCGCCGCGTCTTCCAGATCAAGTACAGGCACGAGGAGAAGCTGCCACTCTTCATCTTCGTCGAGGAGGCACACAGGTTCGCGGCGCCACCCGATGAAGGTGGAGGCAGGTTCAGCAGAGACATACTCGCACGCATAGCCGCAGAGGGAGCCAAGTTCGGCGTATTTCTCACAGTAATCAGCCAACGCCCACGCCGGATCGACCCTGACATACTCAGCAACTGCAGCAACCTCGCTATACTACGCGTCGTCAACAGCACCGACCAGAACACTATACAAGCAGCATCTGAATCATTCAGCGAGGACCTGCTGGCTGACTTGCCAGCACTTGAGCAGGGTGAAGCAGTGCTGGTTGGCCCCTTCGTCCCCGTACCAGTCATGATAAAGACAGCCAAGCGCGAAACACGTCACGGCGGGCGCACCCCCGAGATTGCGGACCTCCTAAGACAAGCCCGCGAGGACGCCGAGATTAAGAGAAAGAGGGACGCGTTCCCACTCCACTAGGTGTCCCGCATGCGCTTCGCTGTCCTCGCCGACCTCCACATCGGGAGGAGCATACCTCTCGCCATAGCGGAGCACCGGCGAGAGGCCTTCGAAAGGGCATTGACTAAGGCTGTTGACGCCATAGTCGCTTCCGGTGTGGACTATGTCTTCATCTGCGGAGACCTATTCGAGAGGCGTACCCTCCGTCCGCACATGGTGGAGTTCACCCAGAGAGAGTTATTCCGCCTCGTGAAGGAGACGGAGGCCAAGCATAAGCGCAGCATCCGCATCCTCGTAATAAGGGGCAACCACGACGGGCGCAGCCAAAGCGACGCCCTCGACTACATCAGACACCCACTCGCCAGATACCTTCACGTCTTCGGCGACGACGCCATCACCTACGACGACGACCGCATCCACGTCGTCGGCCTCAACTACTACGACCAGATAGACATCGCCTATGAGAGGCTGGCGAAGCCCGCCCTCGGGAAGGGAAAGGGCGTCAAGGTCCTCATGCTCCACGGCTTCGTCGCTAACTACAACGACGTACCCCCCGGAGACAGCAGCCTCAGCCTCGACCAGCTCGCCAACTCTGGCGCCGACTACGTATTCACCGGCCACTACCACAAGAAATGCGAGCCAAAGAAGCTCAACGGCAACGGCTGGGTAGCCACACCCGGGAGCACCGAGGTCTACGACTTCGCAGAGGAGCCTGAGAAGGGCTTCTACATAGTAGACTCCGAAGGTCCCAAGTGGAGCTGGGTGCCCATCGAGCCCCTCCACGTGATGCGACAGGCTAAGGTCAGCAACGGACGCGTCGCTGACCCAAAATGGTACGAGGCGGAGGCAATCAAGGTGCTCAAGGGCTTCACCGACGAGCTCCACGCCCAACACAAACAGGGATACATCAGGATCAAGCTCGAGGGCACGCTAAGCGAGGGGTGGCCAACAGACGTGAGCGAGGACAGGATACGGGAAGCCGCCCCAGACCCCCTCCTACTCTGGGTCGACGTAGACACCCTTGAACTGAACCTCCCCCCCAGCGTAGCACGCCCAATGGCGGAGAACACCGATGTCGCCGAATACTTCCGCGACTTCAAGGACTTCGCCGAAGACATAAGAGAGGTCCACGGCCGCGTCCGCGAAGCACTTGAAGAGGAGGCGAGCACGAAGACCGGCCTCCTAACCGCGACGCAGCGGGCGGAGTTCATCTCCGAGTGGGTGCGCAGACTCGAGGCAAAGACCTTCAGGGAGGCGACGCCATGATCGAATCCCTCACACTCCGCGGCTTCAAGAGCTACCGAGGCCAGCAGACCATCCGCTTCACAAAAGGCGTAAACAAGATCAGCGGCAGGAACGCCTCGGGAAAGACGACGATACTCGAAGCGGTGCTCTTCGGCCTCTTCGGGGACGTCCCCGGCGTCGAGAAGAGAGATTTACTACCCGTCGGCGGAGGCGACCTCTTCATAGAGCTCGTCTTCAGGACCCCAAAGGGAACGAAAGTCACGATCCACAGAGAGGCCACACTCACAAAGAAGGGTACCGAAGAAGCCTTCAAGACAAAGGAATTCCTCATGCAGATCGAGGGCGAAAAAGCACCCATCACCCGCGAGCGAGACGCCCAGGACAGACTTAGAGAGCTCCTCGGCGTAAGCAGCGGCACATTCTTCAACGTCGTATACGCCCGCCAGAAGGAGTTCGTAGACATTCTCAACCCCGAAAAGGGGCGCATGAACGCCATCCTCGGCCTCACCGCCCCCAGTGAAATACGGGAGCAACTAAGAGAGGTAAGAAAGCAGCTGGAGCATAGAGGCGAACTCCCCCTCAAACCAGCTTTCGAGGAGAGGATAAGGAACGCCGAGAAGACACTCGCCGACGGCGGAGCGCAGCTAACCGAGATCACTGCTAAAAAGACCGCCCTCGTCACCGAGCTAAGCGTCAAACGTTACGAGCTACAGAACGCGAAGGACGCCGTCGAGCGCGTCGAGGGATACGAAACCAACTTCCGGGAGCTCGACGCCATAAGGCAGGAATACGAGACGAACCGCAGGCTCCGAGAGGCAAAGGAAGGCGAACTCGAAGGTGTCGCCTCAGAGATGGGAGAGAGCCCAGACATCCGCGTCAAGGACCTAGAAAACAGAGCGAACACCGCCAAGGCGACAGAGGAGAGACTACGCCAACTCAGCGACGCCGAACCTGAGCAGCGCCGAAGAGCGGCAGCGGCGACAACAGATAGACTTACACACCAGATCAGGGAGCACAGGGAGCTATTCGAGAAAGGGGTCACTGTCTGTCCCAAGTGCGGGCAGCCAATAGACCCAGCCGACATAGAGAAAGATCTGACGACCTGGACGGCGGAGCTCGAAGCCGCGAAGAAGCAGATGGCAGCAGCAGCCTCCGAGATACAGGACCTCAAAACGCAGGCCAAAACCGCCACGGAGAAGCGCATCGACGCGGGTAGGGCGCTCGACAGGTTCCTCGACCTCAAAGCACGCCTCGACGAGGGAAGGAGGGCCATGCTCAGGCTCGACGACTCTGGTGCCAAGCTCGCCGAGAGGCTCGAAGTCGGCACCGAGGGACTCACAGAGCTTGTCGAGAGGGAGTTCGGTTCCATCAAAGGAATCGAGGAAGCCCGGAGGCGAGTCGACGAGAAGCTAAGGGCTCTACGCATCACTGAAAGGGAGGCACACGCCTCCGTGAGGGAACGCGAGACGCGATTCCAGGAGGCTGACACCGCCGAGAAGAGGCTCAGAGCACAGCTCACCGGCGTCGAACAGACACTAAAGGATTCGCGAGAGAGGCTCGCGAAGGTGACCGAGTACGAGGCGAAGATCCGCGCCTTAGACGGCATCGTCGACCGCTACGGAATATACGAGAGAGACCTACGCGACAACACACTCCGCCTACTTGAATACACTACTTTCGAATACTTCCGCCGCCTCACCGACCAGCAGCTCTACTCCGCCTGCAAGATCGACAGGGAGAGATACACACTCGAAGTGCAGCCGAAAGGAAGCCCACGTTCGTTGCCAGCCTGGCGCGCCGGGGGCGGCCACCAGAGCCTCTTCGCACTAGCCGAGCGCCTCGCACTCCTGAGAGTCCGCAACTTCCCCTACCTCCTAATCCTAGACGAGCCCACCGACGCTGTCGACTCCGAGAACGTACCTCACCTACTAGAGTACATAGCGCGGAGCAGCAGGGAAATAGGTCAGGTTCTCCTCGTAACCCACCACGGGCAGGGAGAGGAGGAGGGCGTCAACCTCATCAAGGTGCAGAAGGTCGAAGGAGAGAGCAGAGTCACACAAGAGTTAGCCTACGGCTAAGGCACTTTTTTCGGCTTATATTTTCGCTCCGAGTACTTCCCCGTTATACGCACATGCGTCCCGCCCCTGAAGGCATCGGCCTCCAGCTGCTTCGTCATCACATCGCAGTCGGAGCGCCACTCGCACTCCTTGCACTCCTCATCCTCACTGAGCAAACCTATGCAGGTGGGGCGCGCTCCCTTAGACATACCGAGATTCAACCCACGCGAACCCCTAAAAACGTTACCCAGAAGAAGGCCTTGGAATTACTAATCGTCTAGGAACCACCCATCTTGCAATCAAATTGAGAGCCTTGCTCACGCACGTCGTTGCCCCAACTTAGCCTTCTGCTGGCGCAGCCTCTCATAAAGAACAACTGCGGCTGAGACGCCGACATTGAGGCTTGGGACCATGCCGTGCATCGGTATTTTGATGACGGAGTCGCACTTCTCCAGCAGGGTAGGGCTTATGCCCTCGCCCTCGCCGCCGAGCACGAGGGCTATCGCGCCGGACAGGTCCTCATCCCAGAGGTCATGATTCCCTGATGGGTCGACGGCAACGAGCTTGAAGTCCTCGTCCTTGAGGAGCTTGACGGCGGGGTAAATGTTCTCTCTGGCGACGGCGACGTGTGCGCCTCCTCCCATGCTGACACGTAGGACGGTGGGCGTAAGCCCCACGCTCTCCTTCTTAGGGATGAGGACCGCGTCTACGCTGGCCGCGTCTGCGGTGCGGAGTATGCTGCCAAGGTTCTGGGGATCCTCGATGCCGTCGAGGATGACTACACAGGGCGTCCTCCCTGCCTTCTTCACAACCACGCTGAGGGCGACGTAGCCGGGAGCTTCGACGAGGGCTATAACGCCCTGGTGACGGCGGGTCTCCGAGAGCCTATCCAGCGCCTCCTTTTCGACGAACTCGACCGGTGAGCCACGCCGCTTCGCCATCTCGACTATCTCCTTGATCTTCGGGTCGGTCGTCGACCCCTTAACGACAAGCACCTTACGAACCCCGCCCCGCTTCAGGGTCTCGACAACCGGGTTACGCCCCTCGACCTGTGACATACAAATATCAACCAAGAAGAAGAGGACACCCGCTAAAAGGATACCGCGTCCTACCCCAATCGCTCTCAAGGAATATGCTAGCAATCGGATATAGAGACCGAGAACCACGAGGCTGAGCATGAGAAGGTAATGAAAAGGCTAACGAAGGCGAAGAGACAGAGGGAAAGAAACTGAGGACATATTAACGAAGAGCCAAATAGAGAAGAAAACTTAACGATTACAGGAATTGACCCATCAACTAATTGAGGCGCGTCAGAGGTATGCTCCAGTGGCTGAACCCGGAGCCCCTGACCCATATCCCGCCCATCTTCTTCACGCTCCGGTCAAGCCGGTACCAATCCGCCCTAGCCAACTTTATCGGCCTAATCGTAACATAGCCAGTATCCTGAAGCAGAATCGTGATGTCCGTCAGGAGGTCGCCCGGCAGATAGCTGAGCACCTGGGAGAAAACTGACTGGGAGTCGGGTCTCCCATCCAGGCGCCTCTCATTGAAGGAAATACGCCCAACCGACTCGATCCTCATATCAGATTCACCTATGAATGATAGAGGTAGTCCCGCGCCTTATCGGTGAGCTTAATCCTACCCCTGTGCCCAATGATGATATCGTTACGCTTCAGCGTCTTCCGGATATCCGTGGAAAGATGAGTGATGGCAGTGTACTCATCCCTCGACTTGTAGATGAGCTGCAGCTCCGCCTGGTAGTAGTTTATCATGTTCTGGAAGTTCTTCTCCTGGAACGTCAACCCAGTCATGACTAAGAACTTCGCATCCCTAAGATTCGTCACCGACACACTATTCGCGTGCAAGCGCGTCTCCTTGTCTACATATGCCTGTTTGAGCTCTGGGTCCCCGTTGCGGCTCATCGCCTTAATGTCGTTGAGCACCGTCCACTTACCAACACCCATTTCCGCAGCAATCTGAATATTTGTGTGGTCCTTCCTTATGCCTCTGAGTATCATCAAGCGGCGCTCCTCTGGGCTAATTGTGTTTGCCATTGTCTTGTTCTCCTCTTTCACGACTCCTACGCAAGAAACCGGGTGCATCAACCTTCCTCCGCGCGCGGTGCATTATCCGCAGCGCGTGCGGAGGGGACCGACCGATTAATTCGGGGCTACTGTTCCATCTACTACGCATTCTGATCTGAGGCGACCCACTTCTTCACGGCCTCCTCTATCGCCTTCGTAAGGTCACCCTTTTTCCCGCCGAACTTCTCTATTGTTTTAAATCTGAGCTTTTTCTCTAGCTCATCTGAAAGTTCCACGTTTATTCGGCCCATCTCTTCAGCTTTCCTGTTCTTCGGGTAAGCAGTAAGCGCCGGCTACTCGGCACTACGCTCATCCGCATACACACATATGTGCATAACTGCTTATAAGGACATGTATTTACGTGTGTAAGTGTTTATGCGTGGATTTATAATCCCGTGCACCCTCTGGCTAAACCCGAAAAAAACCTTTGTTATTAGGGGTAGTACATCACAAGATTACCCGGCGAAGTGTTTGTAGACAGCCATGCTCACCCTGGCGATCGCCTCCTCCGCTGCGTAGACGTCCACCGCCCCCTTCGTGAAGCAGCTAATGCAGTATCTCTCCCCCGTGGCGAGTATCATAATTACGCCTACGTCGTTCCTCACCCCCGGCAGGCTTCCAGTCTTTCTCTGCATCCTCACCTTCTCCGTGGGGAGGTATTTTGGCACCCTGTACTCCCCAGTTTGGCATTTGCCCATAGTCTCGAGGATAGCGTCACAGCCCTCTCTGCTCGCCGCCGTCCCATCCACGATAAACTCAAGAAGCCTATTCATCTCCAGCGGCGTGGTGATGTTGTTCCTCTCCGTTCCCAGGCTCCATGACCCCTTGTCCGTCCCGCTCTTCGCAAGCCTCAGGTAGGTTTCAAGGGTCTTCTCTTCATCCGACAGGTTGTTCCCGCCGACGAGGTCGAATAGAAGATCACGGCAGTCCCCCACCACGACGGTGTTCTTCAACCCGAGGCGCTTCATCCTCGTGTTGACGTTCTCCTTCCCAACCCTATCCACAAGCATATCCGTCGCCGTGTTGTCACTCAGGATCATCATCAGCCTGCTCAGGTCGCGGACGGTGACCTCAAGCCCCTCGCTGAGCTCTTTCAGAATGCCTGAGCCCGGCACCTTGATGGAATCCTTCAGGATGAGCCTGTCGTCGAGGTTGAGCCTTCCCGCCTCCACCTGCCCGTACAGCTCGACTATGACGGGCACCTTGAAGACACTAGCAGTCGGGAACACCTCACTCCCGTTTATGCTCGCCTCCTCCCCCGTCCCGAGGTGCTTGACTGCGACCCCGAGAACCTTCTCGAAGCCCTTCGCCTCCTTCACAATATCCCCGTGAAGAGTCATAGGAATACATACAACACACCGTGGCTAAAACACATCCCCCCGAACGCTTTAGTACACCAACAACCGAGGAAACCATGATCAACATGTCCGAAGAACCAGTCTACGTCGCTGAAGTAACCCACGTAGGTAAGTCCTGCAGCGCCGGCCACAAGGTGGGGGACAAGTTCGAGGTCAACACCCACAAGACAGGAGGCATCTGCGGGTACTGCTACCACGACCTCTTCCCCACCCTTATGAACTGCTGCTACGGCGGCAAGATACCCTGGATCGACCCGAAGGAGTTCAACTACGAGTGCCCAGACAGATGGAACGACGTCAAGTTCCGCGTCTACAGGAAGAAGTGACCCCGATGAAACCAAGGGTGCTCGTCAGTTACAAGGCGGATAACTTCCCCGAGGATGTCGCCGATAAGTTACTCCCACTCGCCGAAGTGATACGAGTCTCCGGCGACTACTCGGAGCAACTGCGCGAAGCCGAGGTGCTGCTCGCCTCGGGTGAGAGGGTGAACGACGACTTCCTCAGAAAGGCGCCCAAGCTCAAACTCGTCAGCCGATTCGGCGTGGGCTACGACGCCGTCGACGTCGACGCATGCACCCGCCGAAGAGTCTACGTCTGCCACACCCCTGACGTCCTCAGCGGCGCAGTCGCCGACCTCACCTGGGCATTCATACTCGGCTGGATGCGCCGCATCCCCGAGGCCGACGAATATGCACGTAACGAGTGGGGGAAGAAGCAGAAAGGATTCCCATTCGGCTGGGATATGGAGGGCAAGACCCTTGGACTCCTCGGCTTCGGCCGCATAGGCGCCGAAGTGGCGAAGAGGGGCAGAGGCTTCGGCGTAAAAATGATCTACTATGACGTCATCCGCCGACAGGACCTAGAAGAGCTATACGGGATAACATACGTCGCCTTCGAGGAACTGCTGAAAACCTCCGACATAATCAGCGTCCACGTCCCACTGATACCCACCACCAAGGGAATACTAAGTACACCCCAGTTCAAGGCGATGAAGAAAACAGCCATCGTCGTCAACACTAGCCGCGGACCCGTCATCGACCAGAAGGCACTCACCGAAGCGCTAAAAGAGAAGACCATAGCTGGCGCCTGCCTCGACGTATTCGAGGTCGAGCCCGCCCCCCTCACCGAGGAACTTTTCAAGCTCGACAACGTCATCGTCGCCCCCCACATGGCGTCAGGCACATGGGAGACACGGCGCAAGATGGCGGAGCGATGCGCCGAGAGCATCAAAGCCCACTTAGAAGGAAAGAGGCCGCCTTACACGGTGCCTGAACAGAAGAATGTAAACTTCTGAGTCACCAGAAACCAGGTACCAGCCGGCGCCTCACCCTCGCCACATACTCCTTGTACCCTTCAAGGTTATTATACAGGAAACGATCCTCAAGGGACGTCCTAATTACTATAGCAACGCATCCAGCGAGCGCCGGGATGAGCGCGTATATTGAGCCTAGAATGAGTGCCACCGCTGGGAAGGCTAGGAAAGCGCCGAGGTAGGAAGGATGCCTGACAAAACGGTACGGTCCACTCGACACCACCTTATGCCCCCTGTCCGTCTGCAGCCGTACGATGGCGGAGAACCACCTGTTCACAGCGAGAGCCCAAACGCCTACAACGGCGCCTACGACGAACAGGACCACCCCCCCAGCAAACACTAATTCACCGAGAGGCGGGGACCAGCCAAACCTATGATCCAACGCAGCGACTAGAAGCGTCGATAAAGATCCGACAATCACCATGAACCTCGCGAGTATCTGGTCCCACGCTGCACCTCCCTTCGGGGGATTCGTCCTCTCCTCGAATAACCCTTCTTCGCCTAATACAATCCACATATCCGCGACCTGAACAATCGCTGAGACAAAAAAATAGAACCAGCCCTGAACCCAGACGAGGTCACCCGAGACAAGAAACGTCCCAACTAGTAATAGGATCAGGAGAAACAGCAGCCGAGGCACCCACTTACTCGCTCGAACAGCCATCGAGATCGAGGTGCCCCGATGCGGTAATAGGGTTTAGGATAGCGGGATGCTATATAGCCTTGAAACGCTTCTCGACAGCAGCCCAGTCGGTAATGCCCCAGAGGGCATCGACGTAGGCAGCGCGGTTGTTCTGGTACTTTAGATAGTAGGCGTGCTCCCAGACATCGATAACGAGGAGCGGCACAACCCCCCAAATTGTGAGCTTCTGGTGATTCTCAGCTTGGAGGACAAGCAGCTGCTTGGAGACCGGCTCCCAGACGAGCACAGCCCACCCCGAACCCTCGACAGCCTTAGCCGCCGCACCCATCTCCGCTTTGAGCTTTACGAGGTCGCCAAAATCCATCTTAACCTGGTCGAGGAAGGCGCCAGACGTTGGCTCCTTGCTCTCAGCCTTTGGACAGAGATTCTCCCAATACATGTTATGCAGGACAACGCCACTCCCATGGAATGCAAGGTCCTTATCAAGAGCCTTGATCGCTGCATAGTCTCCCTTCTCGCGCGCCTCTACGATCTTCTTCAGCGTCCCATTGAACCCCGCCACGTAGGCGTTGTGGTGTTTATCGTGGTGAAGGGTGACCGTCGCCGCGTCGATGACGGGCTCAAGGGCCTCGTAGGCGTAAGGTAGCTTCGGTAGAACGTACTCTTTCATCTCATTCTCACTCCATAAACAAATGATTGTTGACTTTCCGATTTAATATACCTTGAGCAAAGGATCCCCAGAACACTGATAAACGCTGATGGCTGAGTGGTATCGATCGGTGGCGGGTTTGGATGATCTGCTGTGGAACCTGACAGTGATGGCAGGGTGCTATGCCTACATCGTGGCACTCATCCTCGTTTCACCCCGCCTGAAACTGCCCGGGAAAGTGAACAGAAAGGTCCTACATGCGATGATCGGAAACCTCCCCCTTATAATGCCATTCTTCACATCGAACATCTACCCCTTCCTCGTGGCTAGTCCGTTCATCCTAGTCACTGTCCTCGCCACGCCGAGCAGCCCCCTAAAGCTGGGGGAGAAGATGAAGGGACTCAGCAGCCTGACCGACGAGGGCCACCAGTGGGGCCTCGTCCTCTACGCCATCAGCTACACGGCGCTCGCCTACCTCTTCGGGACACAGTCATACGTCGTCGCCGCCGGCATATTCCCGATGGCCTATGGTGACAGTCTTGCCGCCCTATTCGGAGAGAGGTGGGGGAGGCACAAGTACCGCGTCTTCGAGACGAAGAGCTTAGAGGGAAGCCTCGGCATGTTCCTCGGCAGCAGCGTCAGCCTGACACTCGCCTTCCTATACTTCGGGCTCCTATTTCCCCTTACATTCAACCCACTCGTCCCCGCCATCGCCATAGCCTCCCTCGCAACAGTTGTCGAAGGCGTCTGCCCGAGGGGCCTCGACAACATCGCCGTCCCGCTCGTGGGAGCAGCCACATTCCTGTTAATGACAGGAGGAATGACGTGGGCAAACTAGTCGTCATCGATGGGCTCGACGCCTCTGGGAAGAGCACACAGGCGGAGATGCTCGCCGAACACATCAGGGCATCCGGGAAGACATGCATTATCCGCAGCCACCCCGGCGACGACAACTTCTTCGGCATCAAGGGGCGAGAGTACCTCTTCCGCGAGGGAAAAGCGGCTCACCTAGCCGCGAGCCTCTTCTACCTCGCTGACGTGATCCGCAGCATCACCTTCTATCACTGGAGAAGCGTCGACTACATCATCTTCGTAAGGTACCTCATGGGCACTGCCTACCTGCCAGCCCCCCTCCATAAGTACGCCTACAGCTTCTTCTCTCACGTCGTCCCCACTAAGGGCGACCTCATCTTCATAGAGGTCTCCCCAGATGAGGCGTATCGCCGCGTCGCAGAAAACAGAGTAAAGATCGAGCGGTTCGAGACGATTGATGAACTCGCAAAGACCTCGGAGAAGGCACTTAAACTCGCCTCTGATGGCAAGTGGATAATAATCGACGGAAACCGCTCAATTCCGGAGATACACGAAGATATTCTGAAGATGGTTGGCCTCAAGTCACAGCCTTCGGCCTTGTGATGACGACCACCATATAGCCCCAGATGAATATGCATGCGAGATGGACGAGCAAAGGCGCCGTGAAACCGTACGCAGCGTAGATGAGCCCCCCGAGGTACGGCGCAGGTATCATCGCGAACCTGTTGTAAGCATCCATCTTACCAAGGATGGAGGATCGGACCCCAACAGGCACACGCTCGGCGATTATGCTCATCCAATTCGGTATCCATAAGCAAGGGTCAAGACCGTTAAAGACGCTGAAGACTAGGAAGGCGGGGAAACTACGGAACAGAATGAAGCCAACGGTAGCGATCATAGCGGAGGCCGTTGACAACAATACTCCGAGGCGCGCACCGAACCGCTCAGAGAGCTTCCCCCCAGGGATCGAGCCCAGAGCCCACGCGAGACTCGAAGCAGTGGCCATCAGCCCCAGCTCCAGAGTTGTAAAACCATAGCTATCCGTCAGCGCGCCATAGAATAGGGAGTAGCCCACACCGTAGCCGATGCCCATAACAACCATCATCACATACATGGGAATCAGCTCCTTCTCCGGCTTCAGGTTCGCGATTATCCTCGAGCCGATGTCCTTCCCATTTGCGCCAGTGGTAACGTGAGTCTCCGTAACGAAAACCGCCATGAGCGCAATACCAATAGACTCACCTACTATCGTGAGAGCGAATATCGGCCAATACCCGGTCACAATGGCAAGATAGCCACCAACCGAAGCCATAATGACGCTGGTTCCCTGGCTTATCGTCATCAGCGTCGCCAGAGCCGTCGCCCTCCTCGCGCCTCCCACAGACTCGGCTATAAGCGCCGTCCTCGCCGGATTCATCTGCTGCCAGAGGCAACTGAATCCGATGAAGAAGGCAAAAACGTAAAGGAAGACGACGTTCCCCGAGAATAGCAGGGCAAGGACAGCGGCGACCCTCGACACGTGCCCTAAAAGCATGACCTTCTTCCTCCCAAACATATCTGAGATGGGACCCCAGACGAATAGCCCCGCAGCGGTGCTGAAGTTGATAACGCTCTGGACCACGCCGAGGTCGACCACAGCCAACCCGAGGCTAAGTATGTAAGGCTGCCAGACTACTACGAGCATGCCGAAGCCCAGTTGAGAGACAAGGGTTTGCAACGCGAGAACCCGAATATTTCCCTCTAGGGCGAGGTACTTACTGAGCGAAGACATGCCGACCTAACCGTAATGTAGAGGAAAACGAGTCGAATAGATAAACAGGGCGCCAACTAACGCAGGATGTCGGCGAACAAAGCTATGTTATGCCTAACTTGAGGGATGTCGTACATACCGATGTTCCAGGCGTCTATGAAATCGCGAAACCCGAGAGCATACCTGATACAGTCATCGCCCTGGGCCCTATAACGCCCCGCGGCTAGTATCTTAATCACATAAACACCCTTCCCAGCATCGTGGCACGCCCTCAGCGCGTCGAGACGCATCTGCTGCGTACCATCGTCGACGTATGTACCCTTCATGTTGAGAGGCGCGCAGACGATATCGATCTCCGGCTCGTCCACTACCTGGCGCAGGGTATCGGTACTATGGGTTGATAGCGCGATCTTCTTGATCCTGCCCGCATCCCTAGCCTCCAAATACGCCTCGAGCGTCCCCTTGCGCCCCTTAAAGTCCTGACTAATGTAGGCGCGATCATGGGCGTCCTTCCTCTCTACCGGCCTCGGCGGCACAATGTGGAGGAACATAATGTCGATGTACTCGGTGCCAAGATCATTACAGGCGAAGTCAACCGCTTTGACGCCCTCCTCGTAAGTGGCAGCATTCGACTTATCCGCGACGACTACACTACTCCTCTTAACCAGCTTTAGTGCCTCGCGAACATGGGGATGCGTCCCATAGTCATCCGAGGTGTCCCACATGTAAACGCCGAGCCTCGCCGCCTCCGCGAGTATCTCACCACCTTGCACGGGTGTCTTATCGCCCTGCTTCATATCGTCATCCGGCCCCTTCTTGAAGTTGAAGGGCTCCGTGCCATAGCAGAGCCTGCTCACCGTCAAACCGCCCAGATTAGCCGTCTGCATCCGAATCGGGGACAGCATGCACCCCACCCCTAGATAAGCAATGCCATGTGAAAACAGGGCAAGGCTTGATACCCCAGACGACACTAATTCAACCATGAAGAAGTCTATCGGAATCGGGACCTATGCACTGCCCTCCCCCGTCTGGGTCGTCGGTACATACGACTCAGCCGGCAAACCAAACCTCATGACAGCTGCATGGGGCGGCATATGCAACAGCCGCCCGCCCTGCGTCTACGTCAGCCTCCGCAAGGCTACCTACAGCCACGGCAACATCATGACGAGGAAAGCATACACCATCAACATCCCCTCTGAGAAGCACCTAAGAGAAGCCGACTGGCTTGGAATAGCCTCAGGGCGCGACTTTGACAAGTTCGCAACAGCCAAACTAACTCCCATCAAGAGCACAAACGTCGACGCACCCTACATCAATGAGTTCCCAGTCGCCATAGAATGCCGTGTCAAAGAGATCGTAGAGCTCGGCCTCCACACCCAGTTCGTCGGCGAGATACTCGACGTGAAGGCTGATCCCGCAGTCCTTAACGACGGAGGAATGATAGACATAGAGAAGGTGAAACCCGTCATCTTCACAGCCGGCTCCAGCACTTACCACTCCGTAGGGAAAAAGCTGAGGGATGCCTTCACCGTCAAAGAAATGAAGGATTAACACTTCAGAGAATCCAACCTCCGGCGGAAAAGATTGTGGAAACATGAATGGATAAATATAAGATCCAAAATGCTAACAATATGAGAATGATTAAGGGATAACGAACGCTGAAACGTAATTACTATATAGGATCACCGGCGAATAGGAAAAGGCCTAATAACTCAACATTTGCAGAGGAAAAACTGCCTTTTTCTAGGGAAGTATTAAATATTGATCTATATCACCACTCTATCTAGCCGGAAAAAGGGAACACGTGCTCCTCTGCACGAGTTTGGATCGGCGTGAGGCTAACCTCACGGGGGTGCGTGACACTCTTTACGGTGAATTAAAAACGAATGGTGAAAAAAGCGAATGGGAGTATGGATAGTTCAAGACACCAAGTTCGTTGCGCTCCTGTTGCTCATAGCCTCCTTCGTTCTATTCTACGCATACATGGCCCTAGCTAAGGGCGGGATGAAGATCAAAGCCCGCACCTTCCCAGCCGTAGCCGCTATTCCAGAGGCTATAGGCAGGGCGGCCGAGATGGGTAGACCCGTCTATTATTCGACGGGGATGGGACAAGGAACGCTAAACAACCAGCTTAACGGACCCCAGACACTGGCCGGAATAAGCATACTCGGCTACACGACCCGCCTCTGCGCGAAGAGCGGGGTCAAGCTCACCTACTTCACTCCGATTGCGGACTCGCTTCCCCTAGTTGAGGAGACTATGAGGACTAGCTATATGGCGGAGGGTAAGCCCGAGGAGTTTGACGCGGCGACGATGATCAACTTCCAGAACGAGCAGAGCCCCTACCTCACCGCCTCCCTCGGCTGGATACAGAGGGAGAAGCCCGCATCGAGCTTCCTACTCGGAGGCTTCTACTACGAGGCGGTAGTCATCGGCGAGGCAGGCAATACAATCGGCGCGATGCAGATCGGTGGCTCAGCGAACACACACCAGTTGCCCTTCCTCGTGGCGACCTGCGACTACACCCTCATCATGGAGGAGCTATACGCAGCCTCCGCCGAGATATCGGGTAACCCCGATGTCCTCGGCAGTCTGAAGGGGGAGGACCTGCTAAAGTTCTTCGTACTGATACTACTGGGAATCGGATTCGTTCTAGCGCTGGTCAACAACAAGGCGCTGATAAACTTACTGAAGGTGTAATGAAAGATGTCACAGGTATACAAGCGTGAACTGGTCTTCATCACAACAGGCATAGTCGCCTTGGTTATGATGCTGGACTATTTCTTTGGAAAGAACATTCCCGGCATCAGCGGCGCCGGAAACCTATCTTCGACGCTGCAGACATGGGCGCTGGTCATTCAGCTGATGGCTATCGGACTAGGCGCCATAAACCTCATCCAGGTTCACTATAGGCAGATTAGTAGGAAGACGCCCATGATGGTGTACAGTGCAGTATTCATGGTGTTCTTCGCCTTCCTGCTCATCCTCGGCCTATACAAGCTAGCCACCGGAGTCGAGCTTTATCCCTACACATGGATCTTCGCCAATGTCTACACTAGCCTCGGAGCAACGCTCTACGCCATCACTGGCTTCTACATCTTCTCAGCAGCCTACCGCGCCTTCAGGGCAAGGAACATCGACGCAGCCATCCTCCTCATTGGAGGCATATTCGTACTGCTCGCAAACGCCCCCATCGGCGAGGTCATCTGGGGAGGATTCCCACTCATCGGCAACTGGTTCAACAACGTCGGTCAGGTCCCCGGAATGAGGACCTTCACTGTTGTGGGTGCATTGGGACTACTGGCCTACGGATTCAGGGCCCTGATCGGTAAGGAGAGGGGCTTCTACTCGGAGGTTCAGTAAGATGAGCGGACAATCTATCTGGGATAAGCTGCAGAATGTAGATAGGAGAGTATTCTACTGGATACTCTTCATCGCTCTGACGATTCCCTTCCTCACCCCAATTGGGCTCCCCATCGCGATCACGCCCTCGACGCAAGCCTACTACGACGGCCTCGCGTCGATTCAGCCCGGCGAGTACGTCGTGCTGAGCATCAACTCGGGCGTAAGCGCCTGGGGTGACTGCCTACCGGCAATGGTCGCCTCTGTGCACCAGGTACACGAACAGGGTGGAAAGCTCATCGTTTGGAGCATTGGCTACAACGACGTTGACATCACTTGGGCGAAGATCAAGGAGAAGAACCCTGGGACATTTGCCGACTGGGTTGAGGGCGAAGATTATGCGTACTTTGGCTACTGCCCGCCACAGGAGACTAACGTCGCTCTCTTAAGGGACGACATCAGGGCGGTCTACCCTAAGGACGTCAGGGGAGTCGCCACGGATGACATACCCATGATGCAGGGAGTAAATGGGGCGAACAAGATCAAGTTCGTTCTGTCGAGCGACACGGGCGACGCGCAGATGTACTACATCAGGCAGTGGAAGAACGGCCAAGTCAACTATGAGGGGACCGGTATGCCTCCGCTCGTCGCCGAGATGGGCATCGCCATGAACAAATCGGGCGATATGGCCTACTTCCTCTCCGGTGACGAGTTCGGCCTAGTGGCCGGCTCGAGGGGCGCGGCCGAGCTCGAAGCCCTAACCGACTTCAAGGGCGACGCCACAATCACGATGGACTCTATCAGTGTCAGCCATGTACTACTCGTACTAGCCATCATACTGACTAACATTGGTATGTTCGCTACCAGGGGGAACAAGAAATGATTGAGAACATAGCCGCACCATACCCAACCGACCCTCTCGCCATACTAGGCGTCTGGGTAGCGCTAGCGCTGATGCTTGCCATTTACAGCTACCCGCTATGGAAGGAGAACCCAGTGTACAGGTTCGCAGAGCACATGTTTGTCGCGACCGCTTTAGCAATCGGCATCATCGTCAACCTAACGAGCCTGAGAAACACTGCTATCACACCTCTCTTGGGCGGAAACTATCTGATGATAATCCCGATCATATTGGGCGCTCTCATGTACTTCCTGCTCATCCCGAAGCAGAGGTGGCTCAGCAGGTACCCGATCGCGGTACTGGTAGGCTCCTCGCTGGGCCTTGGCCTAGCGAGCAACCCGCTGCCTAGCATAGTCAACCAGATCATAAGCACGGTCACGGCGCCCGCCGCCGGTGCCCCAGTCTGGGGCTGGTTCCCAACATCACCGACGGGCGACTGGTTCAGCTTCGTCTTTGTCGCGGTCGGTTGTATAGCGTCGACGATGTACTTCCTGTTGACCTACGAGCACACAGGGCCTGTAAAGCCGGTAACCATCGCGGGCAGATACTTCATCATGCTCGCCCTGGGCGCCTACTTCGGCAACACAGTGCTCTTCAGATTCAGCATGCTCGCGGAGCGCGGACAATACATCCTGAAGGTACTCGGGCTCGTACCGTTCTAGGAACAGCGCAACTCAATACTGTTTTTTCCATTTTATACAACCTAGCGAAAGCTGGGATCAACCTGAATGTTATTAACGACGGGAACCGAATAGTCAACGTTGAACCCCTCCGACCTCAAGGAGCTCCTCGGCGAACCCCTAATACCCAAGCGAGTCTCTGTCGAGAACCTCATGCTCGTTGCCCTTGAACTCAGACCGTGCAGCCAGACAACAATCCCTGCGGAGCTACCCAGCGGCCAAAACATGGGGGAGAGAATTGACGCCCGATTCAAGCCGAGGCTCGAGCGGCTCCGCCTCATGCACGACCAGAAGGACAAGCTCAGGGAGATAGCGGAGATCAGGAAAGACATGGCGCAAGCCTTCGACGAGGTCGTTGAGGGCTCACAGGAGTATAGGGGGCTCTCCTCGTGGGCGAAGTGCCTAGGGCTCAAAGTCGACCAGGTAGAGATACGCCCCACACTCCACGAGTACTACCTCTACAGGGATAGGGAGACACTAAAGGAGCTGCAGAGGCTCATGCAGGAGAGAGGTAAACTACGCGTCGAGGCCATGAAGAAGCCCGACCCGTCTCGCGGACAGCTCCAGTTTGCCTATCCCGAGGAGTTCAATGGAGCATGGATACGCCAGATGGGACGGCTACTCGGCTACCCCGACTGCTGTGTAGAACAATACGCATCCGACAGGGAGCAGGGAGTCAACGCCGAGGCACGCGCCGCGTCGCAGCTCAAGGAGCTAGGCTCGGACCCCGACCCACACACCTACCTCGCGAGCTACTTCTTCCCTTGCAACCCAACGTGCCAGAAAGCGAGGGAGAAGGGAAAGTTATACCACGGAAAACTCTCGGAAGCACTACCAGAAGCCGGGGAGGCATACGAGTCGATAATAAGGGAGAACCTAGAACGCGTCCGCAGGCAGCCCGAGATAATCAGCGAGTACCTGAGTAGACTGAAGGGCTTCTAACTTTTCCTGAGTGGAATCTCACCCTGCTTGACGGGGATGCGCTCAACCTTGAATGTGACGGGGCGCTCCGAGTCGGGGCAGCTGAAGTACTTTATCTTGTCTATGTAGTCCCAGGGCTCGGTGACGTTCCTCTCCATCGCTGAAGTGAGGGGTAGTATGGCGCTGAAGGCGGCGAGGCAGACACTGTCCGTCTCCTCGAGCACGAGCCTACCGGGGTTGCTCGTGATTGTGATCTTGTCGCCTACTTTGTATATCTTGCAGGGACCCTTGACGTGTGGAGGAGCACCATCTAGGCTCCTCGGCGCCTGAACATCAACAACGGTGAAGACTACCTTGTACATACTTGCTTCTTAACTATCGAATGTATAAAACGATATGCAAAGTTAGGGCTCAGAGTAGACTAGCCTGAAACGCTCGAGGATGACCTCCATTTCGTCGCTGAATGTGAATCCCAACCTCTCCCCGGAGCGTCGCCAGTACTTCCTATGTTCCCGCATAAATGAGGCGAGGCTCCTATCGTCCTCACCCTCGCTGAAGGCGTGATCTGCGTCTACCTCATCGAAGTGGCATCGGCGAACGCTCAGCGTCTGGATCACAGCGCGCGGGCGATCCCTTCCGTCGATGATGACGTTGTAGTCTCCAACCTTGTTAATAGGCCACCCCTCTAGCTCATTCTCCTTCACGAGGCTTGCAGTGCCCGTCTTCTTCCCCTCGAGAACGAGTGCGAGAAGCTCGTCCTTTAACCCGGGACTGTCTCCAAATCCCCAGGCATCGACGAAGTCATCACTAATGCCCATTGCCTTCTTGGCGCGTTCCCAGAAGCTTATGACCTCCTCACTGTGCCTCATTAGGCTTGACCTCGGTTGATTCCCCAAAAGTGGCGAACCTCCATGTCATCGGGGATGTCCGTGCCATGTGTGCCTTTACCGGTCACCGGGTCTATGTGGGTCCCGTGGTCGGGCGTGAAGGCGACCGCCCGGTTCACGTGAGCATATCTCTTATTGAAGGCCGAGGTGATCACCTCGAAGCTCTTCAAATGCCTCCTGAACGCCTCAAGTGCCTTAGGGTCTCTCGGCGTCGAACCATGCATCAGATCATCGTACTCCTGATGGTAGACGAGAATTAGGTCGTAGTCCTTCACATTCAGGATGTCGAGGACACGCGCCTCGACCTGCGGGTCATACTCCTCGGTATAGTAGTCGATCTTCCGGTTCCTGAAGACGAGGTCGATGCTACTCCCCTTAACAGCGACTATGGCGATCCTCTTCCCCGATCTAACCAGTGCGTCGAAGAGGGTGTCGACTGCGAGGACGGGTTTCTCGTACTTTTTAATGCCGTGGACAGTAGGCGGGGCACCTGTGAACATGCTACTGAAGCATACGGGCGTCCAAGTGGGGTCAACCGACCTCATTTTAACCTCAAGAGACGCCGCCTTCCTAACGCCCGAGAACTGGCTCCGATAATCCTGGTATAGCCCCTCTCCTATGGCGTCCGGTGCATAAATTAGCGCCTTACTGATCATCTCTCCCCTTAGCTTCCTTGCAGCTTCGGCTAATACCAAGTCAATCGGTTTCTCACCCGAATCCCTCGGCGGCTCCAGGCCGAAGAGGGCGCAAATGGTGGGAGTAACTGAGGCGATGCTAGACATGGGTCATAAAATACCCATGAGGTAAAAACGGTTACTTAAAAAAACGAAAGCCTTAGGGTTTACTCTATGAGGTAGACGATACTCAGCGTTACCGTGACACTGAGGTTGCCCTGTAAGACAGGGGTCGATGCTTTGCCCTCAGCGGAAATGCCTACGTCGTAGCTCCTGTATGAGCTGTACGGGACATAGTAGCTCTCGGAGATACTCTGGACGCCCGTGACAGTCACACTAAGGCCGCGGGTGATGACGTCACTCTTCGCCTTAGCATCGTTGATGGCGAGGGTATATGCCTGGAGTTTTATCGCCTGGGCTGTCGCATCGGAGATGCCGAAACTGATAGAGTCGACCCTGTTAGCGCCTGCAGCTGAAGCTGCGTCGATCGCCGGACCAACCTTGGAGAGGTCGCTAACCGTTAGCTCGATGAGGTTCGTAACCTGGTATCCGACGACGGATTGTATCTCCCAGTTGTAAGTTGGGGAGACGCTGAAGCTTGTGGTCTGCATGTTCTCGTCCTTGAAACCCATCGCCTTGAGGGCTGCAATGACCTGGGTCATAAGGGCGGCGTTCTCATCGATCGCCACGCCCGCGGACTTGCCCTCGGTGTAGACGCCGAGGATGATCTTCGCCTGGTCACTCTTCACGTTGACGACGCCGGTGCCCGAGATGCTCATCGTCTTGGGCGTCGCCGACGTGTCAAGGGCGGTCACCGTCGAGTAGGTGTTAGGCGCCGCGGAGACACCGGTTGGAAACCTGAACTCGGTAAACTCGGCGACAATGCCGGGCTTGTAGGTCATTATCATCCCCGCGAGTAGGATGGAAGCACAAATTGCTACAACTGATACTACCTGCTGTGTTTTCTCCATTGATATTACCGAAACAGATGGGGGTGCTTGGGGCTATTAACCCCACACTTTAGAACATCTGTACGAATGAGTAGAACAGCCCTGGTTATACCTTGAAGGGTGGGATATGCCACTCTCTGCCCCTAGGCGTAGTGACGTACTCGGGCCAGGGCAGATCCACAGGCGGCTCCATATCCGGTGGTAGTAGAGGCTTCTCAATGTACTTGCTAGTTCGCTCCCTCCACTCATCCTTGCACACCTTGAGACGGTCGGGCTCGGTGATCAGGTCCATCATGGTGCCACTTATCGCCTTGCCCGCGGTGTAGATGCTCTTATCGATGACGCCCTTCATGCCGCAGAGCGAGTACCGCGTCCACGCAGGTAGCCTTACCCCGGGAACGCTGACGCTGGGCACGTAGACTTGTATCCAGACCGTGGGGCAGTGCCACGTGAATTCGACGTAGTCGTCGCTGCCATGATGGGTCTGGTGGTTGGGGATGGGCTTTCTCCACATCACCTCCCACTCGTCGGGTAGCGTGAGTTTCTCATTGTACGGCTCCTGCGGTGCCTTGTACCCTAGCTTATTCACTATCTCACGCGCTTTCTCCTTGTCCTCCTCCGCGAACTTAGGAGCACCCGTGATCTCCAGATTCTCATATGCGAGATCCGCAAGCGCTTTGTTGAAGAGGCCAGTGCGAGTTTTCGCCACCCACTTGATACCGAGCTTACAGCCAGTCATCTTAGCCACCGCCTCCGCGTTGTTTAGCAACACCTTGTAAATCTGCTCCTGCTGTACGAGACTCGGGCTCCTGAAGGCGTAAGTGATCACGCCTATGCGTGGCGGCAGGTTATCCGCCGTCGCCTGACCCGCGACGAGTATAGCCTCATTGATCGTCCACAATCCAGTCCTCGGAAGCATCGACTCCTTCGTATACTTAGTTGTCGTATACATTAAGCAGACCGCATCGAGCGCCCCGGGGGCGCGCGTCTGCACGGGGAGGTCTGGGGCGTAGCTCATCCACTTCTCCGGCTTGTCGCAGTCGAAGATGAAGGCGACGCACCAATAACTCCCCCACTGCGTCTCGTACATGACGGATGTCTGGGCACGTGGATGCCACGCGACACAGGCATCGAGGCCATCATAGTAGCCCCTCGCCGCCTCATAGGGCTTGGAGATGCATATCTTCTCACCGGGAGCACCGAATATCTTGATCGTACCTTTGAGCCCGTGCTTCTCCATAGCGTGCTTAACAGCGTGTGCGCCAGCCGCGGCGGCTACACCTAACGCGCTGTGGGGGTCAGTATGCCCTGCCTGCCAGGGGTTCTCAGCCTCCCTATGAGTCACAGGCTCCTGAGCCGTCTCGGGCACCGCGTCGTACTCTGTATACGTCGAGATAATGGGCTTGCCCTTACCCCACTTCGCCATATAGGCGGTAGGCATCCCCGCGATGCCATCTTCCACCTCGAAACCCTCCTCCCTGTGCCAGGCCACGAGGGCATCGTAACTTTTGTACTCACGCAGAGCCGTCTCAGCGTAGCGCCAGATCAACTGATGCAGATCGCTGATCTTCTCCCGGTTCTCATCGATGTAGTCGAAGGCCGTCTGCTTTTCCTGAGTCAACTTTGCCATAATAATTCGAAGATTATACTCCACATGACCTTATAACACCTAGGCGCGGGGAACCCTCTACTCTCTGGGTTTCTGAAATGAAAAGAAAGAGGGAGAGACTACTTTACCTTCTTAATGGCTTCCTTCGTCTCGGCTGGGAAGTCGCGCATTAGGTTCCGTAGCACAACCTCGGCTACATACTGCTTGAACTGGGCCTCGTTGAGCTTCGTCGAGTAGATACGGCGATGTCCGCCTTTACCCGTGATCTCAGTGTAGTTGAGAACTCCCTCGTCCACCATTGCGTTGAGGAAGTTGATGATAGAGGCCCTGCTTATAGTACGCGTCTTCAAAGTCTTATTGACCTGGCTCCAGACGTCCCGGGAACTAGCACCGTCCCCTTTCTTCTCCCAAATATAGTGGAGTGCCTCCTCCTGGTAGTCCTTGAGCACCATGGCCAGACCGTGTCCTGCAGTGTCAATCGTTAGTGTCAATGCTTCTTCACTCGTGGACGTTAAAGCCACCTTGTCCTATAATATAAAGGTTAACTTTTTATTAAGCCATTATCACGGGTAGCACTCGGCAGGTTTATATAAACATGAATTATCTTTCATATGAAGAAAACTTCAGACGTGGGCAGGCTTGAAAAGAGGACTGAGTGACATTTGTTATGGATTCTTCTCCACCCTGGCCAACCCTACACGTCTCGCTATACTCGAGAAACTCAGGGGTACGCAAATGAGCGTCACTGATATTGCAGAGGCCCTCGGTCAGGAGCAAAGCATGGTGAGTCACAACCTCCACACATTAGAAAGGTGTAATTTGGTCAGTTCCGAACGGAGGGGTAAGGAGAAGATGTACTCCGTGAACAGTGAGACCGTCGAGGGTATATTTAGGGTCGTAGAGAACCACTCCGACAAGCACTGCCCCTTCCACGGCGCCTGTTCAGAGTCAAGGTAAAAAGGTGAATGATGACATGCACGAGACAAAGATAGAAATTCAAAATGCACCGGAGTTCCCGATGTTCTGCTTCCAGTGTGAGCAGACGGCACAGGGCAAGGGATGCACACAGATGGGCGTCTGTGGGAAGAACCCCGAGGTCGCAGCACTCCAGGACCTACTGATCTACGCCCTCAAGGGGCTGTCGGTAGTAGCCGTCGAGGGTAGGAAGAGGGGAATATACGAGAGGGAGATCGACCGTTTCGTCTGCGAGGCGAGCTTCGCTACGCTCACGAACGTCAACTTCGACCCCGAGCGCTTAGTCCCAATGATAAAGAAAGCAGTCGATTACAGGGACAGGCTCAACAAGCTGGTTAAGCTTAAGCTGCCCGAGGACATAGCGGCGTTCAAGCCGTCCGACGACGTGGCCGAACTTGTGAAGATGGGTGAGAGGGTCGGCATAAAGGCGGAGGCCGACGCAGGGGGTGACGTTCATAGTCTCCGCTGGACACTCATTTATGGGATAAAGGGGATCGCCGCTTACGCCGACCACGCCGCGATACTCGGGAAGGAGGATGAAGGGCTCTACGCCTTTGTCGAGAGAGGGCTCGCCGCCTCGGCTGACCCAGAGCTTGGGCTGAACGAGTACCTCGGCCTCGTCATGGAGGCGGGAAAGATGAATCTACGCGCCATGGAACTGCTAGACCAGGCGAATACGGGCACATACGGTGACCCCACGCCGACGAGGGTACCGCTCGGCCACAAGAAGGGCAAGGCTATACTCGTCTCTGGGCACGATCTTAAGGACCTCGACCTGCTCCTCAAACAGACGGAGGGAAAGGGTATTTACGTCTACACCCACGGTGAGATGCTGCCAACGCACGGTTACCCGAAGCTCAAGGAGTACTCCCACTTCTACGGCCACTACGGCACAGCGTGGCAGAACCAGATCAGAGAGTTCTATACCTTCCCCGGAGCCATACTTATGACGACCAACTGCATACAGCGACCAGCGCCTAGCTACATCAGTAACATATTCACCACAGGCCTCGTCGGTTGGCCCGGTGCACAGCACATCGCCGAGAAGGACTTCGCACCCGTCATCAAGAAGGCGCTAGAACTGCCCGGATTCACCGACGACAAGGAGGCGGGCTCAGTAATGGTGGGCTTCGGCCACAGCGCCGTCCTCAACGTGGCGCCAAAAGTCATTGAGCTCATAAAGGAGAAAAGGATAAGGCACTTCTTCTTGGTCGCGGGCTGCGACGGGGCAAAACCGGGGCGCAACTATTACACGGAGTTCGTAGAGAAGGTGCCAAAAGACTGCGTTGTGCTTACCCTCGCCTGCGGAAAGTTCAGGTTCTTCGACAAGGACCTCGGCGATATCGGTGGGTTGCCTCGCCTGCTTGATATAGGGCAGTGCAACGACGCCTACTCAGCGATCCAGATCGCCGTCGCACTGAGCAAGGCGTTCGGCGTCGGCGTCAACGAGCTGCCGCTCAGCATGATACTGAGCTGGTATGAGCAGAAGGCGGTGGCGATACTGCTGACGCTGCTTAGCCTAGGCATCAAGAACATCCGCTTAGGCCCAAGCCTCCCCGCCTTCCTCACGCCCAACGTACTCAAGGTGCTCGTCGACAACTATAACATAATGCCGATTACGACGCCCGACGCAGACCTCAAGGCGATCCTCGGGTGAGCGCGTTGAAGATCGTCGAGGTGAAGGTAGCACAGACGGGGCAGAACCCCCACGGCGTAGAGTCCAAAAGTCTCTACAACACGGAGCACGCTACTGTCACACACTTGTCTCTAAAGCCGGGTGAGCAGTTGAAGAGGCATATCACCCCGACGGACGTCTTCTTCTACGTCCTCGAGGGTAAGGGCTTCGTTGAGGTCGGGGATGAGACCAAGGAGGTTGGCCCCGATACACTCATCGAGAGCCCGAAGGGTATTCCCCACTGCTGGTACAACAGGGGTAGTAACCTCCTACGCTTCCTCGTCGTCAAAGTGCCACGTCAAGTGGAGCCGACGAAGCTTCTCTAATTAGTTAAGTCCCACTCCCGCCATAAACACGATAAACACGGTTGATATTGCGGTGAGTAAGGTATCGCCTGACTTCACTCTCCTAGATCAGGACGGAAAACCGTTCACAATATCCGAGCAAAAGGGCAGGGTCGCCAGGAAACGAGCCATTATAGAGAAGCCTATAAGGACTTCACCGAGGCGGGCGCCGTTATTGTCGGAGTGAGCACCGATAGCCAAGTGGTTTATACAAAGTACAGTAATGCATACCTGCTCACCTTCAGCCTGCTCAGCGACAAGGGCGCGAGGTTAAGACCTACGGCATAGGTAGAGGCATCATCCCAGGGCATGTGACATTCGCCACTGATAGGGGAGGCGTGGTCCGCAATGCCTTCAGTTCACGGATCTACATGAATGCATATTTCGAATCGGCGTGATAAATCGTAAAGTCGGTGGAACACTAAAAAAGGTAGGATAAGTTTAGAATCCGCCTAAGCTGACCCCTAGGATTGTACCGAGTACTATCGCGATTACGATGAAGATCACGACGGTGACGATCGCGACGGCAGCGGCCTTCCCCCAACCACACTCGTAATAGTGCTTGATCAGGTAGAGCGTGACCAGTAGCTGGGCAATTGAGCCCAGGATGCCTCCTAGGAACATCCCGATGACGCCGTTAACTACGCTGGAGATCACGACGATCATAATGGCATCTGTGAACTTAGCGTTGGTTGAACCAACGAGCATCCTGCCCGCAATCCAGAGGACGGGTGCCATGATGATAGCACCGGCGACTATACTTATCAGAAGCGATACTATGTCGAACTCCAATCAGAACACCTGTTTTTAGTTTCGTCTCCAGTAATAAAAGCCATTACCTGTTTAACCGATTCTAAGTGTCGAAAACCACATTGACCTTGTATCCCTCGGAGGTTTTCTCCACTTTCATCATGTGGTATGTAACCGCCTTGACGGCGATGCCAACTTTGTGGGTCGCGGCGTTAAAGCGCTCGCCTCGCCCAGTCGCCTTGGCCTTTAGATTCTCCTCATCGATGTCAACAGCTAAGATCCGTGCCGTGAGACCCTCAGCGTCGTTTAGAAAGAGTATCTCGTCGAGAAGGTTGAGTATGAGTGACTGGAGGTCTGTGCCCTCGGCTTTAGCTGTGTATGTCTCCTTCTCGGCTATGCCCTCGAGTGGTGTAATGGAGTTGAGCATTCCTAGAGCGACATTTGCCACTGCCTCCCCTATGGTGTGACCTGTGCCCTCAACCAACAGGTCTGCGGGCGGCCCCCCAGGTGGATAGCTGTAACCAGGCATTTTTATTCCCACTCTATTGTACTCGGAGGTTTATTTGTGACATCATAGACGACCCTCGTTACCTCTGGAATGCCGTTTGTGATCCTTGTGCTTATACGTTCTAACAGGTCCCACGGGACGCGCGTGAAGTTGGCAGTCATAGCGTCCACGCTCTCGACTATGCGTATCGCTACCGTCCACCCGTAGGCGCGCTCATCGCCTTTGACGCCCGTGCTCTTCGTGTCTGTGAGTACGGCGAAGTACTGCCACGGGACGCCGGCTATCTCCGACTTTTCGACTTCCTCAATTACGACGGCGTCAGCCTGTCTGAGGGCGTCGAGCTTCTCCTCGGTGACCTCGCCGACTATTCTTACGGCGAGGCCTGGGCCAGGGAAGGGCTGACGCCAGACGAGTTCCTTGGGTAGTCCCAGCCTCTCACCCAAGGCGCGGACCTCGTCCTTGTAGAGGTCTTTGAGTGGCTCGACGACTCCCTTGAATTCCATGTGAAGGGGGAGGCCACCGACGTTGTGGTGAGTCTTTATAGTGTCGGCGTGGCGAGTGATGCCTGACTCTATCCTGTCGGGGTAGATTGTTCCCTGAACAAGGTAATCCGCACCGAAGCGGCGGGCTTCATCCTCGAAGACCCTGATGAACTCCTCTCCGATGATCTTCCTTTTTATCTCCGGGTCGGTGATGCTCTTAAGGCGCTTTAAGAACCGCTCCTTGGCGTCGACAACCTTGACGTTGACGCCGGTGCGTTCCATCGCCTCTTTGACCTGATGAGATTCGTTCATTCTCATGAGCCCGTGGTCAACGTGGACCGCGATGATCTTGTCACCGAGCGCCTTTCCAACGATGGCAGCTGCCACGCTCGAGTCCACACCTCCGCTGAGGGCGATGACGGCCTTACCATCTCCGACCTGCTTCTTGACGACCTCTATTCCCTCCTCAACGGCATCGACTGGGCGCCAGTTGGGTTTGCAATTGCAGATCTCGAAGACGAAGTTGCGGAGCATCAGGTCGCCGTGGGTGGTATGTTTGACCTCGGGGTGCCATTGTAGACCGTAGACGCCTCTCTCGGGGTAGGCGAAGGCTGCGACTGGGGAGGAGTCAGTATGGGCGAGGACGTTGAAGCAACTGGGTAGACTGAAGACCGTGTCACCGTGGCTCATCCAGACTGGCTCCTTGACCTCCATGCCTTTGAGTATGCCCTCAGCCCTGTCGATGTAGGCAGTGCGCGAGCCATACTCCTTGACCGTGCCCTTCTTGACATCTCCCTTGTTTATCTGAGCTAGGAGTTGGTGGCCATAACAGAGCCCAAGGACGGGGACACCGAGATTTAGAATCTTCTCGTCGAGTCTCAGAGCGTTCTGGGCATTAACACTGCTCGGGCTCCCCGAGAGTATAACACCCCTCAGCCTCATGACCTTGCTCAGCACTTTAACTTCATCCACGGAGGCGTCGCTGGGTAGAATCTCGGAGTAGACCTTCATCTCACGCACGCGGCGGGCGATGAGGTGGCAGTATTGGCCTCCGAAGTCGAGGATTACGATCCCATCGGGAAGCTGATCCTTGGGCATTGATAGAGACAACTCGAATCTCTCTATATGGGTTTTGTTGCTCGGATATGCAACACGACTATTTTGCGTATGCCTCAACAAGGTCGCGCGCCGTGATTATACCAACTAGCTCCTCTTCCTCGACCAAAGGTAGACGCCTGACGTGCTTGTCAGCCATGATGTAGGCGGCCTCGTAGACGCTTATCCAGGCGGGGGCAACTATGAGCGGCGTTGAGGCATGATCCTTCACTGGACAATCTATGGATTTTCCCTCTGTGAGGAAGGTTGTGAGCAGGTCTCGCTCAGTGAATATGCCCTTCGGCTTGCCATTTGCGGTGACAATAACGCTCCCTATTCGCGCCTTTCCCATGATGACAGCGATGTCTGAGACCGATGTGCCCTCGTCAACGGACACGACCTCGGTAGTCATGTAGTCCTCAACCTTGACAACGGTCTCGGGGACGTCAGGGAGGCTTCTAATGAAGTCGGAGGCGGAGACAACACCCACTAGTTGTTCATTCTCCATGACGGCGAGGCGCCCCTTCCTCTTCATCATAATCCGAGCCGCTTCCTTTATGGGTGCCTCCATTGATATCGTGACGAGGGGCCACGACATCGCGGAGCCTACAGAGGTCTTCGCTGGGTCACGCTTTATGGCGAGTATCCCGCTGAGAAGGTCGCGTTCAGTCACTATACCTTTCGGCTTGGCGTCGGCCACGACGATGAGGCTGCCGATGTGCTTTTTCCCCATTAGCTTGGCAGCGTCTGCCATGGTCTTGTCGTCTGCAATTGTGACGACCTTGCGCGTCATGATATCCGCAACTTGCTTGAACTGGCGCATCTGCTCATACGCGCGGTCGAATACCTTGGGGAACTCCCTTCTCAGGTCTTTCACAAACTCCAAGGAACACACCCATGAAATGACTGCTGAATCTACGTTGATATTTGTAGCGGTTACTAGCCCTCATATATTACGATTTAAGGGCGGGTAGAGCACGTTATACACATGAAGTCCATCAGCGTACCAGCCTGGGAGTGGTATCACTGGAAGCCCGAGACCATCACGTTCCCCGACCCATGGGACGTCCACGTCCAGAAGATGAAGGGGCACAACGCCAAGGCGCTGAAGCCAAGAGAGATCGATGATAAGGTACAGCACCCTATCGGCACCAAACAGCTCAGCGAGATCGCTAAAGGGCGGAGGAAATGCGTCATCATCTTTGACGATATGACCCGGCCCACCAAGACGACCCAGCTCATACCCGCCATAATGGGTGAGCTACACAAGGGAGGCATAAGGGATGACCAGATAGTCTTCATGATGGCATCTGGCGCACACACGGGCAGGATGCTCTTCGACTTCCAGAAGAAGCTCGGTGAGGACATCTGCGAAAAGTACAACGTCTTCAACCACAACCCGTACGAGAGCTTCGTCGACCTCGGCAAGACCAGCCGCGGCACCCCGATACTCATCAATAAGGAGGTCATGAGCTGCGACCTCAAGGTCACAGTAAGCAGCATTATGCCCCATTTCGGTTACGGCTTCGGCGGGGGCAGCAAGATGATCCTCCCCGGAGTAGCTGCCGTCGAGTCGATAAGCTCCAACCACGCCATACGTAAAGGAACAGACCCGGGAAAGGTAACCACGAACGAGCGCCGCCTCGACTCCGAGGAGGCGACGGAGAGAGTCGGAGTCGACTTCGTCGCACATGCTCTACTCAACGAGGCTTCTGACCCCTGCGATCTCGTCGCCGGCGACTTCATCGCAGCGCATCGCGAGGGGGTTAAGAGGGCGCGCGCCCACTACGTCACAAAGGTCATTCCCGACGCTGACATCAGTATAGGCAACACCTACCCAATGGCAAATGAGGGCTACAAGAGCTACCACATAATGCTCGAATCCGTCCGCAAGGGCGGCGACATGGTCTATCTCATCTACACACCCGAGGGGTGCCGCGTCCACTTCTACAATGGCCGCTTTGGAACCGACTACGGAGGCGAGGGCTGGAAGCCCGATGTATACACTAAGAAGCCTTGGAAGATGAGACGCGTCATCTGTGTAAGCCCGACCGGCCTCATGAAAGCGGATGAGCATTACTACGGCGAGGGCTCGACGTGGGTAAAGAAGTGGGATGATGCTCTCAAACTCCTCGAAGAGGCCCACAGTTCCAATGCCAAGGTCGCCATTTATCCTTGTGCCTCAATGCAAATTAGCGAAACCAACGCCGCCAACGAGTAACTCGCAAGGGAGTGCCCATCCAGCGGCTCAAACTTCAAATCCCACCGAAACAAGATCAACCTGCCCCTATAGGTGATTCTATGAGCGGAATTATTCTCGTCCGAGACATCATGGCGAAAAACGTCAAAACGGTCCGCACCGACGACAGCGCACTCGACGCTGTCGTAAAAATGAACAAGTTCGACGTGGGAAGCGTCCTCGTCGTAAACGGAAACCGCCCAGTCGGCATCATCACTAGCAAAAACATACTAAGCCGTGTTGTAGAACCGCGTCTCGACGCCGGCACAGTCCGGGCAAAGGACATTATGAGCGCCCCTTTAATCACAGTCGAGTCCGACACGTCGATCGAAGAAGCGGCAAAGGTCATGGCTAAGAAGAGAATTAAGCAGCTCGTTATAATGGATAGGGAGAAGATACACGGGATACTCAGCACGAGTGACCTAGTCAAGGCGAACCCAACACAGCTCGGGATACTACAAGAACTCCTCAAGATCAGTTAGCCCGATCGCGCTTCCTTCATAACTGATGACAAGAACGAAACCATCCTAATCCTCAGCATATTGATCCCCACCCACTAACCGTCCAAAGTTTTAACAATGCAACAGCCCAAGTTATAGACTGGTGTTTATGGTAAGGACAAAGGATCTGTGGGAACGCCCAGCAACGAAGCCGACTGAGTACCACTGTGTAGAGGCGCACAGAGGACGCGAGTTCATAATCAGGATGACGACCGGAACCGACGTCTTCAAGGCGATCCAGCAGTTTGCCAAGGACAAGAAGATACGCTTCGGGAAGATACACGCAGCCTTCATGGGTGGCTTCAGCCCAGCTAAGATGTTTATGTGGACGCCCGACACCCGTGACCGCGCCAACTGGCACAACGAGACCGCCGCCAGCTTCGAGAACCTCAGCATGCTAATCAGCATGAGCGGCATGATACATACACGTATTGTCGACGGTAAGCCAGAGCCCTTCCCCGCCATCCACTACGCGATAGGCGGCGCCTGGGATGTCCCCACTGTTGGCGGGCACCTCGCCGAGGGCACCATAGTCAGGGGCGTCGTGGAGGTCTTCGTCACCGAGATACTCGGGATCGACGAGCTCCTACCCTCGAACTACGACCCCGCAAAGGACGGAGCCCCCGAGGAATGGTATAAGGAAACAAAGTAACTCCCATTTTATTACGTAAAACAGCTATTTTATATGAAGGTTATATGCGATTAATTGACATTAATTTGGTAATGTTTTAAATACTTTATCAATAATATTCGCATATTAAGCTCTTTAAATATAAGGGTTAATTAGCCTCAGGTTATCATGTAAAATTTACGTGGATAAATTTAGGAATGCCATTTCTCTAGGTGGTATATCGGTTTCAGTGCACGAGGAGAACCCTCGAAAAAAGGTGGAAAAATGCCCGAATGCGAGATATGCGGTGAAGAATCTGACAAGCTCATAAAGTGCAAGTCATGCGGCGCTAAGTTCTGCGAGGACTGTGGCTCCCCCATTGAGAAGCTCTGCGAGTTCTGTGCCGAGGAGGACGAAGTCGACACGGAGGACCTTGAAGACGTTGATGAGGCAGTCGAGGAAGAGCCCGACGACGAGTAGAACTCTCCTTCTCAGCCTCACTTTTAACGCTAATCCAAAAGCCTATTCGATGGGACTCACGCCTTTTCTACAGCATGTCCGATGATAAGACGAAGTACTGCCCCTACTGCGGGGCGCAAATAGAGAAAAAGTACTCCGTCTGCCCGAGCTGTGGAAAGCTACAACCAGACATACAAGGCACTGAACGACCGCGCATTCCCGGACGGAAAAACCCGATGCTCGCCACCTTCCTATCACTGATAATCACGGGCGCCGGCCAGATATACTTAGGGAAAATCGCGAGGGGAGTAGTCTACCTCGGAGTCGTCCTGCTCATCAGCATAACACTCGAGGGTATACTGACATTAGACGAGATGATGCTCCTAGGCATAGCTATCTCAATAATCTCCGCGTGGGACGCCAACCGCCTCGCGAAGGCGATGAACGAGTAGTCCCCCGAACAGAGTTTTAAGACAGCAGCGCAGGATACAAGGGATACCGACATTGGATAGGGTCGACGCCGTAGTCATAGGGGCGGGCGCCGTCGGGCTCGCCATCGCATCGGAGATCGCGCGTAGGGACAGGGACACCTTCATACTAGAGAAAGAGTCCGCTATCGGACAGGGTGCCAGCAGCAGGAACAGCGAGGTCATACATGCGGGCATCTACTACGCGACGGGTACCCTCAAGGCGAAGGTCTGCGTCAAGGCGAACCCCATGATCTACAAGATCTGCGCCGAGAACAAGGTCCCTCATAAGCGCCTCGGCAAGATCATAGTCGGAAACGGCGAAGCCGAGATCAAGCAGCTCGAGGGACTCATGAGGCAGGGCAAGGCGAACGGCGTCGACGACCTCACACTCATCGACTCCGACCAGATCCATAAACTCGAGCCACTCGTCAAGGGCGACGCCGCTGTCCTCAGCCCAAGCACAGGCATCATGGACGCCCACGGGCTAATGGACTGCTACCTACGCAAGGCACGCAAGCAAAGCGGCTCAGACCCCCTCGTCCTAGACACAGAGGTCAAGGCGATAAAGAAGATACGGGATGGTTACGAGGTACACACCGTCAGTGGCGGCGAGCCCTTCAGCGTCGAGTCGCGCGTCGTCGTCAACGCGGCGGGGCTCTTCTGCGATAGAGTATCTGGAATGGTTGGCATTAATGTAAACGGGGCGAAGTACCGACTCCACTGGTGCAAGGGTGACTACTACAGCATGAGTGGGAAGCCACCTGCTACGATGCTCGTCTACCCGCCGCCGCTCAAGGACACACTCGGGCTCGGAATTCACACCGTCCCCGACCTCACGGGGCGCCTCAAGTTCGGTCCCAACGCCTACTATGTAGACAGCCTAGACTACAAGGTCGAGTCCTCCGTTGAGCCATTCTGGAGCGACATCGTCACATACCTCCCAAGCGTCAGGAAGGAAGACCTCCGCCCGGACATGGCGGGGATACGTGCCAAGCTGCAGGGACCCGGTGAGAAGGCACGCGACTTCGTGATCGAGCACGAGGAGAAGCGTGGTTACCCCGGCTTCATCGACCTAATAGGGATTGAATCCCCCGGGTTAACGTCGTCTCCGGCAATAGCCGAGATGGTTGCGGGGATAGTTAACGAGATCCTGGACTAGCTCACCTACCGAAGTACACGCATTTAGAAGCGGCAGTCCTTCACCAGGTCTCCTGGTAGACCCCCAATCCTTTAATATCCACGGTTAGATAATCCTAAATGCACAGGTTCCATCCTTCAACGCCTCCCTAGGTGCTACACTATGAAGTTTTGCGACAAATGCGGCTCCTTCATGGAGAATACACCCAGGGGATACAGGTGCCAGAAGTGCGGCTTTGAGTTTAACCCCGGCATAGTCGAGGTCTCGAGGGAGGAGGAGCCGAAGGCGGAGCCCGTCTACGTCATAAAGGCGGACGAGTCTACGAAGGTCAACCAGATATGCCCACAGTGCGGGCATAGCGAGGCCTACCACCAGGTCAGGGTAGCCCTCGGGGAGCACGCCGGCGTCAACAGCGACAGGTATGTCGAGAGGTTCAGGTGCGTAGCCTGCGGCTACACCTGGGTCACGAACTAGGCCAGTTTACCTTCACGTCGAACGGGATGCCCTGTTCCACGCTCTTTGATACCGTGCAGTAGTCCTCGTAGAGGGGGAGACATCTGTTTACCTGGTTCGTGTATTCGGGGTCAATGTCGGGGACTATCTCTACCGAGATGCTAGTGATCCTCAGCCGCCCCTTTTCGTTTCTCGATGTCTTAGCTTGGACCCTCGTCCTCATGCCATTGACAGGAGTTCTCGTCTTCTGTAGACAGAAGAGGAGGCTCGCGCTGAGGCAGTTCCCCATCGCAGCGGCGAGCAGCATCGAGGCGTTCGGTCCTCTTCCCCCGCCGACGGGCGCGGGCTCGTCCGTTAAAAGCCTCTCGATGTCTTCCCCGAAGCTGATCTTAAAGGAATAGTCATCGAGTTTCTCCAGCTCTACCCTCAGAGTCATCTCTTCGCTCAAATTGTATCAGTATGGTTTGCGGTGACCTAGAATTAAACCGCTTTCGCTCCGCCGGCACCCGTGGGTGTTTCCCCGTCCTCTGGCCGCTTGCTCCTTCCTTCGTATACGAAGCCGAAGCCGAAAAGGCAGAAGCCGACAACGACCGTCGCCCAGACGATCCACTCGTCTGAGGTGTCGCCGGTCGTCGTTATCTTGTAAACGATGGCGATGCAGATGAGGGCGCAGAGGATGGCTCCGACGTACATGAGCTTCCACGTCATAGCCTTATAATCCGGCATCGGGGTCGAATAGTATCCCCAGGGCAGGAATTTAATCTCTTCCCGATATCGTTAAAGACACTCCCCCCATACTCTTGAGCCATGTCAGGTATGCGCAGAAAGGAGAAGGAGATCACTGAGAAGGCGGTCATAGAGGAGGTTCTCATGGAGAACCAGGTCGGTAGGCTCGCGACGGCCGTTGACAATGAGCCTTACGTCGTACCTCTCAACTACGTCTACTACGATGGCAAGGTCATCTTCCATAGCCACAAGGACGGCACGAAGATGAGGAACATCGCCGAGAATCCGCGGGTCTGCTTCGAGGTCGACTCCGGGGAGATCGTGACGGGTGAGAAGCCCTGCGACTTCACATGGAAGTACAGGAGCGTCATTGTCAAGGGGAAGGCGAGCATAATCGCTGATCCAGAGAAGAGGCTCACAGCTTTAAAGAGACTGAGCGACAAATACTCGCCCGGGAAGGGTAAAATGCTCACGGCAAAGGACATGGAGAAGAACCCGCAGCTCCTCCTAGTCGAGATCATCATCGACCAGATGACTGGAAAGAAGAGCCCCGTCAAACCCGCGTAAACCGTTCTGACACTTTCAGGAACCTTTTTCAGGGCGCCCATGTGCAAGGTTCCCTAATGGGTATACCCGAGAAGATCAAGCAGATCGAGGAGGAGATGGCCCGTACCCAGATCAACAAGGCCACTGAGAGGCACCTCGGGTTACTCAGGGCGAAAAAGGCGAAGCTCCAGAGGGAGCTCGAGGAGCAGACGCTGAAGGCGGCTGGGAAGGCGAGTGGCGACGACGGGTATGCGGTCAAGAAGACGGGGGACGCCACAGTCGTCTTAATCGGGCTCCCAAGTGTCGGGAAATCCACCATCCTCAACCAGATCACAAACGCCAAGTCGAAGACGGGCGCCTACGACTTCACGACACTGACCGTTGTTCCTGGGTTAATGGAGTATCGAGGTGCTAAAATCCAGGTTCTGGACCTCCCCGGCATCATCGCTGGCGCTGCTCAGGGAAAGGGACTCGGGAAACGTGTCCTCAGCGTCGCGAGGGCGGCGGATCTAGTTCTGATCACTCTCGACGTTTTCCAGCCTGGTGTCAAGCCGCTACTCTTCAAGGAGCTCCGCGAGATCGGTATCCGCCCCGACGAGAAGCCGCCGAATATCTTAATCGAGAAGACGCACACGGGTGGGCTCTCTGTAATCTGCCAGGTTCCCTTGACGAGGATTAAGAAGGAGACGATAAAGGACATACTCGCCGTCTATGGCATCCACAACGCCAGGGTTATGATCCGCGAGGATATAAACGACGAGCAGCTCCTCGACGTGATACTCGGCAATAGGCACTATGTGTCGACATTCGCCGTCCTCAACAAGATAGACATGATAGACAAGGAGAGCCTCCGTAAGGTCAGGGAAGGCCTTGACTACTACGTCCTCCCCATAGCCGCCGAGTCGGGGATAAACATCGACGAGTTCAGGGAGCAGCTCTATCAGAAGCTCCAGTTCATCAGGATATACATGCGTCCGAAGGGCGGCGAGACCGACTACAAGGAGCCGCTGATCGCGCGTGTGGGGTACACTGTCGGGGACGTCTGTGACATGCTCCATAAGGCGCTGCGGTCCGACTTCAAGTACGCGCAGGTCTGGGGAAAGAGCGTCAGATTCGGCGGCCAGAAGGTAAGCCTCGCCCATAAGCTCGTCGACGAGGACGTGCTCACCTTCGTCACGAAGTGATATGATTCTGTCTATACACCAACTTTGGCTACCATAGATAAGAGAAGAAAAATTTAGACCTTTACCAGCTGCATCTCGGTCAAGCGCCGGTATAGCTCGTTCTTCTTGACTAGCTGGTTGTGTGTCCCCTCGGTCTTTACCTCGCCGTTGTACAGTACGATTATACGGTCGGCGCGCGCGTCGGTGAGGGCGCCCTCCGGCGTGGTATGGACAGGTGGGGCACTATGATGGGGTATATCGAGGAATACGGCGAGCGTCATCGCGCCATACGGAAGGGGAGCCAGGGGGCCTACTTGTTAACTTCGGAGAATCCCTCAAGAGGGGCGAGGTTGAGGTATCCGAGCACCTCACCGAGATGATGTTCGAGAAGATTAGGTTCCCCGAGCGCCTTGTTTACAAGTTCCTCTACGCCTATATCGAGGGTGGGCGCGAGATAGAGATCGAGATAGAGTGGGCACAGAACGACTAGCCCCTCTTCAGGACCCGCTTTTCCATCGGTAGCTTCTCCGAGGCATAGTGGAGGATCAAGGCGGAGGTCCTCGGCCTCCACTTTATGAGATATGCACGGACCTCGTCAGGGTGTCTCTTCGACACTTCCTTGAGGAGCCAGCCGACGCCCTTCTGTACCATATCGTCGCGGTCCTCCATGAGCTTATCCGCGACCCTGAAGGCGTCTTCTAGCAAGTCTCCCCTCCTCGCGATCGGGACGAGGGACACCGCGGCGGCTCGGCGCCTCCACCTGTTCTCCGAGCCCGTCCACTCGATGAGCCTTTCGACCAGGCGGGGGTCCTTCCTCACCGTCTCGTAGATGATGCCGGTGCAGAGGGTATCGGTTGTAGCCCAGTTCGTCAGGAAGTCGATCCAGGTATCAAAGGTGTCGAGGTGCTCGGGCGTTAGGCGTCCCTTCATCCGCTTAAGCATATTGTCGCCTATTATGGGCAACTCGATTACGCGCTGAGTATGCAGCTCCCCCGCGACCTCGATAGCCAGCGGGAGGTTTCCCTTGACTCTCGGGTAGAACCTGTCGGTGATCTCCTTGCATGTGGGCATAGGGAGACCCCAGGCCTCGATTGGTTCCCTGAAGTAGCGCTTCGATGCCTCGGCCCTCTTGGGGTCGTAGTGGCGGCGCGTCTCCGCGACGATCTCCGCGGTGAGGGTGTTCATGGGGTCACGCCTTGAACCTGAGAGCGCCGGTCTTCGAGAGGCTCACGACGATCGGTTTGAGCCATGAGGGATCTTCGCGCGGGTAGTCCGTTCTGTAGTGGGCTCCGCGGCTCTCCTTTCTTTCCATGGCTGCGCGTATTATCATCTCGGCGACCTCAAGCGCCATAGGCACCTCGAGTGCGACGAGCATGTCCCGCCCGTTCTTCGCAGTCATCCTATCCGCCATGAGCTTGAGGTCGAAGACCTCCTCGAAGGCCTCGGAAAGGCTCGCACTATCACGGATGATGCCCGCCTTCGCCCACATGGTCTCCTTGAGCCTGACCATGATCTCGTAGGCGCCGTAGCCTTGATCCCTCCCGAGCAGGGTCTCGTATCGTTCTAACTCGGGTCTGGCGAGGTCCGTGACCTTCTCTTTCCTGGGGGCGAATCCGGCTGAGGCTGCGCCTGCCCTCAGCCCGAAGACGAGTATGTCGGTGAGCGCGTTTCCACCGTGCCTGTTGGCGCCGTGTACGCCGCCGACGACCTCACCTGCGGCGTAGAGGCCGGGGACGCCGGTGTATCCCTGTTCGTCGATTATGACCCCGCCCATGTTGAAGTGGCAGATTGGGGCGACCCTGAATGGCTTCTCTGCCGCCTTGAGCTTGTCGACGAGGAGCTGATGCACGCCTTCGCCGGTGATCTGCCTATCGCTTCGATTCTTGAAGACCTCGCGGGCGTCAATCAGGACGGAGCCGTCGACGCGTCCGCTCTGTGTAATCTCGGTCATGAGGGCCCTGCTCAGGAGGTCCCTACTCTTAAGGACAAGTGGGCGCGCCGTGAGCCCGTACTTCTTGGGAATGTCCTCCCCGAGGCTGTTCATTATCTTCCCCTCCTCCGTGAGGGGTCCGCCGAGCAGGTAGGGTGGTTGACCCGGCTCAGCGAGTGCGAGCGGGAAGAACTGGACAAACTCCATATCGCGCAGGCTCACCCCCGCGTGGAGCCCAAGGCTGTAGCCGTCCCCAGTCGTGCGTACCGGGCAGTCAGTCCTCTTGTATAGAGCACCTGCCCCACCGGATGCGAGAACGACCGCCCGAGCGGAGAAGACGACGGGCATCTCATTCTTCACGTCGTAGCCAACAGCGCCGACCACCACCTCACTCCTCTTGAGGAGTCTCGTCGTGACGATGTTGTCTAAGAACTCGACACCCTTGGACTGAGCATACTCGACCATGGGCTTCGTCATGCCGAGCCCCATAAGGTTGGGTATCGAGCCGACGGCTGCACCGTTCTTGTGGACGCGTACCTCGACGCCATAGTCCCTCATCTCGAGGATACGCTCAGGGCCCTCCCTTGTGAAGACCTCTACGAGGCGTCTGTCGTTCAGCCCCTTCCCCACCTCCATGGTGTCTCTCGCATGCTCTTCGGGGGTCATGCCCTCGAGGGCTGCGCGGAAGCCGCCGCCAGCGACTACAGTACAGTTGTTCATCCCGGCGGGTGCCTTTGAGACGACTATCGCCTTCTTCCTGAGCCTGTTGACCTCGATGGCGGCTCGCAGCCCGGCCCCACCGGAGCCGATTACGAGTACATCCGCGTCCACGGCGCTGACCATGGGATAGACGAGGCGCGAGGTTGGATAAAACGACTACCCGGCGATGGTGACGCGCTCTAGGCAGACCTCCTCAGCCGACTGACGCGCTATAACGTTCTCGACTCCTAGACGGGTGTCAAACTCCTTTAACGTCGCCTGTATGGCTGGCAGGGTGAGGTGGCTGCATAGACCCTTGAGAAAGATATCACAATCGACGCCGACCTCGAGGAAGGCTTCGTGGAAGGGACACCTGCGGACGACGAAGGTTACGCTCCTGTCGTCCCTCTTGTGGATAACGACATCCGCCCCGGCGTCCCTCATGAAGCGCATGTAGACCTCTGTCCCAGTCTCTAGTGGGGTGAGACCCACGGTCATCTGCCTTCTCATCTCCTTAGCAATGAGGGGACCCTGCTTCTCCGCCGCTTCCATCAGCTTGTCGAGGCTCGGCTGTGTGCCGAGGTCCTTGATGACCTCAATGATGTAGAGCGTCAATAACGTATACCCGCGGCGGACCCCCTCGGCAGACATACGGGTGGGCTTCTATGCCGCCACGGGATAAATGTTAACCCGCGTGACTAGAGGGGAACCGGGTCGCAGAGGTTTTTCGCCTCTCCTGCGGCTCGCCCGCATATCCGGCAGAGGAACTTAGGGTTCCTCACGAGCTCCTTGTACTCGGGGAGCTCCATCCCCTCAGCGACGAGGCTGCAGAGGTGCTGGTCGTGTCCGATGTGTGGCTTCTCGTAGAGAGGCATCCGTTCACCGGGTCGAGGTGTGGAATGGTGGCGGATAAACGTTGATCAGCTTAGCCTTCGCCACGTGGCGGTGGCGAGGAAGAAGGCGACGAGCGTGAAGACGATGACGCCACTAGTCGCCACGTTGAAGAGGGCGGAGGCGAAGACGCCGACGAGGACGCTTGTAACCCCGAGCAGTATCGCCGTTATCGAAGTGTCCCTGAAGTTCATGCCTAACTGGAGCGCAGTGAGCCCGGGTATGACGAGGAGCGCGCACAATACCAGGACATCATAAACATGCAGCTCCACAACAGGTTCCACGAGGGTAAGTGCATGGAGTTATTCCTCCTAGAGGGGGACGCGGCAAGGGTTAGAGAGCTCTCGGCGCAGCTGCAGAGGAACGAGGAGAACGAGTACGTCAAGCTGCTCATAATCTGATTACCGGGACAAGCACGTTTTAACTAGTCCCGTGGCGCGTCTTCCCCTGTTATGATCGAGAAGGTCAATTTTGGCGACGTGCCTAAAAAGGCGTTGAACGAGATTCATGGGGAGAAGGTTCTCTACCAAATTGTGTGGCGTTTCACGCCAAAGGCTGAGGTTCTCAAGGTGTTCAGGGGTGTCGCGCGGCTCACCGTGCCGCCAGGGGAAACAAACCTGATGCACAACCACGCGAAGGAAGAGCAGATCTACATAGTCCTGAGCGGGTCCGGGGAGATACAGGTCGGCGAGGAGAGAGCACCTGCTACCCCAGGTGATGTGATCTACCTCCCCGCGAACGTGTCACACGGCTTCTTCAACACTGGCGACAAGCCCGCTGTGATCCTTAACATCGGCGCCGGCGTCGCCTAGCGTCTTCTTTAAATCGGCTCCCCCGCTGGTTCAAGGCATGAGATTCCTCGAGGCAAACGACGAGGCGATAAAGGCGGCGGGTTATATGATGAGGGAGGGTGGGGTCGTCGTCTACCCCACCGAGACGGTCTACGGCATCGGCTGTCTACCCTCTGATCCCGACGCGACGCAGAGGATATGCGAGATCAAGCAGAGGGCGGACAAGCCATTACCCCTGATCTGCGCCGACGTCGATGCGGCGAGGAAGATAGTCGAGATGACCCCTGAGGCGGAGAAACTCGCGGCAAAATTCTGGCCTGGGCCGCTTACCCTCGTGCTGAAATCGAAGGTGAAGTACGGCATGTGGGTGACCCACGGCGCGTCGACTCTCGGCGTGCGTGTCTCGCCCCACACCGTCGCCCAGAAACTTGCGAAGGCAGCTGGAGGAGTAATCGTCAGCACGAGTGCTAACGTATCGGGAGACCCACCGGCAAAGTCGGCGGAGGAGGCGAGAAAGATATTCGACAGTAAGGTAGACATTATCCTCGACGGCGGTCCCTCGCAGGGGGGCGAGTCATCGACTGTTGTGGACCTGAGCAGCGAGGAGATATGGCTCCTGCGAAGGGGCCCGGTGACCGGCGAGGAGATAATGGCTGCTCTAAGAGGCTAGAGCTTCCAGCCTTTTGGCACAAGCTTCGCGATGTTGACGTTGAGCGGAGCCGCCACCGTGCGTGCAACGGGCTCGCATTTCGTGCGGAAGATGTACATGAGTGGACAGGGGGCGGGGATTTCGGTGAGGGTCTCCCAGTTCGCCATCCCCTTGGCGATGATGATGTCCGAGCCGTAGAAGCGCGAGTTGAACTCGCCACTCGTCTCCTCGAGGTTGACGCCTATCGCGTCAGCGCCCGTCGTGATGACCTCGTTGGCTTCCTTCGTCATGCCCACGGCTTCTGCATCCTCCATGAGTGCGTCATTAAGGCTCGGCCCCGCCTTGACGGCAACAGTCACGACTGCGCCAAGTCTGCGCAGCTCACGGACGATGAGCGTGTCGAAGGCGATCTCCCCCGCATTGTCGGTGAGGAGCAGGACATTCGCGCCCCTCTTGATGAGCTTTCTGAGCTTCTCGGAGTCGTCGATAGCGAAGCCCTCCTCGAGGCCCTTTAGTGCCTCCTGTATGTCGGCGTTGTGCCCGGGGACATCGAACTCGATGACATTTCCGATGCAGGCGACCATAAGCGCCGCGTAGAGGCGCTTTGCAGGTGGGTGTTTGTCGACGTACTCCCTCATCTTGGGGAGTATCTCAACGGCGAGGGTATTGGACTTCGTCTTGAGGTCGGCGTATGGGTCCGTGCATCCGGTGATGGTCTTGATGACCCTGCAGCGCTCGGCGCCAATGTAGCTTGGCACGGCGTCTGGGTGATAGCGCTTACCGAGCATCTCTAATAAGGCGGACATGGCTTTGACTCGCCTCTTCTCGTCCTTTGTGCTGCGCTGAATGATCTTGTGTCCGCGATGTAATATGCAGTAGCCGCACTCTGAGCCGACCTTCATCTGGATCACGAGGGTGGGTGTGCGGGGGGATTTATGGTTTGGGTGTATAGCGGATACTTTCGGTGTTCGATGCCCGCCCCTCAATCAACCTTCTTCTCTAAGAGATGTTCTGAGGTTTTCCTCTAAAAGGGGGGGACCCGAAGCGACCTCTTTTCGGGTTTATGTCTTCGTCATGAAGTTGTAGAGGACCTTCATCACGAGTCCGAAAACGGCCCACTCGACAATGACTATTACTGGGGTCCACATGGTGTAAATGTTTTCCAGCACTTGTTCACCATATACTTTCACCGACCGGGGTATATAGGTCATCCTACGAGTTTATGTAAATTTATGCGGATATGAATATATTTTTTAACATGAACATTGAAAAAATGAGGGTTTCGGATCGACCGCGGATTGATAAATCATAGGAAAATAGGTAAACACCATGGCTTCTGCTCTTCGTCTATGTCATTAATTCTTTCTAAAGGCTTAGACTCCGGATAGGTTCATGCGATTTTTCAAAGACCACCTACCCGAGTCGTATACACTGATCCTGAAGGCGGACTGAAGGGCTCAAACCGTGACCTTGGTACGCTCTACTGCGTGGTCAACGCGGCGAGTGGGGAGGGTGATCGTCCTGGAGTGCACATCCATCTATGTGACTGGTTCCCCACGACCGTCAACAAGACGTGAGACTGTTTCAGGGATATACTTTTCAGCGTCGCCCCGTGTAACCTCCCCAGCGGTGTGGTGTTTGGCGAGGCAGTACAACATCCTAGCGACAACTGAGAGGATAAACGAGGACAGGGCGGGTAGCGAACTCTGGATGCTTCTGCGCGCCGCGGGCGACGATACGCCCAAGGTGGAGCGGATGGGTATCTGGGGCATACTAGTCGCCAAGACTAACCTCGACCCCCCTGAGGCTGTCGCCAAGATCCGCGAGGAGTTCATAAAGAAGCCAGACGGGGTGCAAGCGCTTTTCCGCGTCATCCCAATTCAGCGCCTCGTTCCCACGACGCTTGACGAAATAGTCAAAGCTGCTACTGAGCTCGGCACCGTAATCCCCTCCGACGCGAGCTATCGCATAACCGTGGGGAAGCGCCGCGTTAAACTCGGCAGCCATGAGATAATCGACGCCGTCGCCGACAAGTTCACCCAGAAAGTTAACCTCGATAACCCAGACTGGGTCATACTCATCGAAACGGCGGGCAAGCAGACGGGCGTCTCAGTCGTCCGCCCATCCAGCACTTTGAACGTCCAAAAGGAGCGTGTCCGACTAGCGGCGGAGGCTAAGAAGCGCACCGCGCTCGACGATAAGACCGCCTAAGGCCTTATCTCCACCCGCGGCGTCCAACTCGGCGTCGGATATCCCGTATGCCTTCTTTAGTATGGTTGCCTTTTCGTCATTCAGTTCAAGAACGCCATCGTCCTCCTCCCCTAGAAGCTTCGACACCTTCCTATAGGCGCTCTTTACCTCTGCCTGGCTCGGGGAAAACACCATCAGTGCGATCACCTTTGTCTTCGCCGAGACGCCGAGCATGTCAAGCGCCTTCGTGATCTGGTCCTGCGCCGACGCGTATAGGAGCGCCTCGATGGTGATGTTCTTCGACAAAGCTAGCCCAGTCTCGGTGGAACGTGCTGCGTTGACCGCCGCCAGCCAGAGGTGGTCTCTTCCGGCGACGCGTCCGGCATCCACTATTTGCGCCGCGTGGGGAGAAGCGATTTCACCCACCAGCTTAACGAGCGTTTTCGGGTCAGAAACCTGTAACCTGAATCCGCCTATGGCGACGAAGAAACGCGAATCCTTGACACCCGAAATCCACATGACTGAACCCAAGCAGACAAACAGTAGACCGGGTTATAGCCGTTATTCCCGAGAGAGGACGGAGAGGAGTCTATCCACCTCCTCCTCTGTGTTGTAGAAGTCGACGGCACAGCGTATCCCAGTGGGGCGCAGGCTCAGGTAGAAGTTATCAGCTCTTAGCTTCTTGAAGGTAGTATCAGTGTCCTTGGTCGAGAAGCTGACGACACCTGAACGCATCTCCTTCTCCTTCGGCGAGGCGATGCTAACGCCGAGGTGGTCGAGACCGTCATAGAGGCGCTGCGCCAGCTTCAGCACGCGCCCCTCGATCGCCGTCGGCCCGATGTCCAGAATCATCTTCACCGCAGCCATCGTGCCCACGGTGCTCAGGTAGCTCGGCTCACCAAGCTCGTACTTCTTGGCGCTCGCCTTGAGCCGGGGCCGTTCCATGTCGTGCTCCTCCACCGAGCGGTACCCGATCTGCACCGGCTCCAACTCGTTGATCAGATCCTTCTTGACGTAGAGGAAGCCTGCGCCGCTGCAGCCGACGAGCCACTTGTAGCCCCCGCAAGCGTAAAAGTCGACGCCGAGCCTCTTCACGTCCACCTTGACGGCACCCGCCGCCTGTATCCCGTCGACGACGAAGTACGCCCCGTGCGCGTGCGCCACCTCTGCGAATGCTCGGAGGTCATGGCGGGCACCCGTAAGCCATTCCACGTGGCTCATCGAGATTGCCTTCGTCTTATCGTCCACAGCCTTCTCGAGGTCGTCTAGGCGCACGGCTCCCCCCCGACCCTTGACGACGCGCACCTCGACCCCCCTCTGCCTCTGCGATATCCATGGGTAGAGGTTCGCCGGGTTCTCGAGGTCGTTGACGACGACGTTGTCCCCCTCCTTGAAGCGAAGCGCCTCGGCGACTGTCGCGAGCCCCTGCGAGGTGTTGGGCTGGCTGCACGCCTCCTCCGGCGTCGCACCGACGAGCTTTGCCCAAGTCGCCACCGCCTCCTCCGTCCGGGCGTCCCCTCTCCTGTCCAGCCTGTCCCAGTCGAGGAGGTAACCCCTGATCGCCTCCTGCACGGGCACGCAGGGGGGGCTGTGGTTCGCAATATCGAAGAAGGTTGTATTCTTCGTCACGGGGAAGAGATTTTCCCTGATCTTCTGGACGTTCATGGTGCTAAGAGAGGGTCATGCCTGGTTAAAGGGTTAGCCCGCGACAAGCGCCGTGTACTCGGCGACGCGGTTGAGGCAAAGCCTCTCCGCAGTCTCGACTGAGGGCAAGTTGTCCGCCCAGCAGTGCCAGCCGACGCGCCTGATTCCCACACCCGCGGCGTGTCTGAACATCGCCGAGGCGACAAGTGTCGCCAGTCCCCTACGCCTGTACTCAGGCGCAGTCTCTATACCAACCTCACATCTGTCCCCGAGGTTGTACTCGCTCATGCACCAGCAGGCAAATCCCCCGTCGTGGATCGTGGCGAAGCCGAATCCCTTAGCGAGGAACTCCTCTACAGAGGTCCTCTCGGAGCATATCTCCTCCCTAACCCAGTCGGTGTGCACGAGATCCCTGCCGAGTAGCTCTTCCGTTATGCGCTCCACGACGTACCCGTCGGGGGGGTTGATGACATAGCTACGCGTCGTCGGGTCGTCCTCGTAGTAGAGCCTCCCCCTATGCTTCACCCCGTAACCGGAGAGTAGTTTTTCTGCTCCCTCGAGCGCTTCGGGGCTCGGGTAGGTAACGAATCGTTTGTGTGTCTTTGTGAACTCAGCGAGTGGCTCAGCGAAGCCTCTGCCGATATCCCCAGCGAGGTAGAGCCTGTGTCCCGCCCACGTCATGGCGGCTCGTCGCTCCTCGGAGTCGACAAACATCCTCGCCGCCGTGGCGCCTGCGAGTATCGACTCAACGGCGAGATGTATGCCCATGCCATCCCAGAGGCGCCCAGCGCGCCGGGGCTCTATCTCGTTCAACGTGGACAGAACTGGACCGGCCCCGGATTTAAGTGGGTCACCCACTCCCAGCCCCCGCGATACCCTTTTACAGGGCGCCACCCCAAAAGCCAAGGGAGTGAGAGAATGTCAGCATTCGATGTAGACGAGGAGGCCGGCCCAATGAAGATCGCCGACCTCAACCAGTACAGCAGAGAGATCAACGTAGTAGTCAAGGTCATCAGCAAGACGGATATACGCGCCGTCACAACGAAGATGGACGAGACCCAGCACAGGGTCTGCGAGGCGCTAGTAGCCGATGACACTGGCGCCATCTACCTCACCCTCTGGGACGAGGCAATCGACAAGATACAGGAGGACATGGTCATCGCAATAAATAACGCATACATGAACACCTTTAAGGGCAGCATGAGGCTCAACATCGGCAGGTACGGCAGCTACGAGCCCGTTGAGACGCCGTGGCCCGACGTCAACCTTGACAACAACCTGTCCGCGAAGCGCGTCGAGTCGGACGCACCCCCGCGCGGCTTTGGCAGGGGCAGGTACTGATTTTAACCCCCCGCAACAACTAATCAGTCTATGTCCGAGATAACAGTACTCGAAACAAGCAAGGGCAGCTTTGAGATCACTCTCGACAGGGCTAAGGCCCCCGTCACGGTGGACAACTTCGTGAAGTACGTCAAGGAGGGCTTCTTCGACGGCACGATCTTCCATCGCGTCATCCCCGGATTCATGATACAGGGAGGCGGCTTCACCCCCGATGGTAACCAGAAGAGGACCCGCCAGGCGATACGCCTCGAGTCAAAGAACGAGCTAAAGAACGCGAAGGGCACTATCGCCATGGCTAGGACGAACGACCCCGACTCCGCCACAAGCCAGTTCTTCATAAACCTCATAGACAATAGTTTCCTCAATGCGTCCCCGGGCAACCAGGGCTACGCTGTCTTCGGCAAGGTCACAGCCGGCATGGAGGTCGTGGATGAGATAGCAAAGGTGCGCACAGGCCCTCACCCGCCTCACAGTGACTGGCCCCGCGAGGACGTCGTCATAAAGCGTGCCTCGATGAAGGCCGCGTAAACCATTTTTTAAGCACACCCCGACACCCTTCTACCCGATACAAGTTGGTCGAGAACCTACGAGTCGCCCTTGACAAGTTCCCATACAGCGGCCAATACGGCCTCAAAGAGGTAGGCATACAGGCCGACGCCCTCGAACAGGGCGGACTACCCGAACTACTCAAGAAGAATAACTGCACCGTCGAGGAGGTATTCGCGACAAAGCTCACCGCTGACGAGGAGAAGCAGTACGGAGAGATCAACCACCTCGGCCTCGCCAACAGGCACCTCGCTGACGCCGTCTCCGCCCAGCTCAAGAAGGGCGTCTTCCCCCTCGGACTCCTCCAGAACTGCAACGGCCTTATGGGTATGCTCGCCGGCGTCCAGCGCAGCGGTGGCTGGAAGCCCCTCAAGGTGGGGCTCGTCTGGATAGACGCCCACGGCGACTTCAACACCCCTGAGACGACGTACAGCGGCATGCTCGGCGGGATGCCAGTGGCGATAAGCTGCGGTTTCTGCTACGATCGCCTCCGCCGCCAATGCGGCCTTGACCCCGCGCTGCCCCCCAAGTACGTCACCATGGTCGCCGTCAGGGACACGGACCCCTACGAGCAGGACACCATCGACCGCTACGACATCGCCCAGATCACCGTCGACGACCTCAAGGGCGACAGCCCTGCAGTCGATATGGAGATGGAGCGCCTCAGCACCCTCTGCGACAAGATATATGTCCACGTTGATGCCGACGTCCTTGACCCGGCGGACATACCCGGCGCGGGGCTGCCTGTCGCTAACGGGCCGACCGCCAAGGAACTCGCTGACGCCATCCAGGTCATGTTCGAGTACCCCAAGGCAGCCGCCTTCGGCGTCGCCAGCTACCCAGCAGCACGTGACCCAGACAAGAAGGCGCTTAAATCTGTCTACATGCTATACGAGGCGGCGGTAAAAGGGGCGCAGAGTCGGGTAGATTAGACGACCAGCGTCTCTCGCTCGACCCGCCTCTTGGCAACGCTCAGGTCGCTGCACTTGAAGCCACGGCCTCCGTAGAGCGTTGCGTACTCCTTATCCTCGTTGACCGCGTCAACTATGCGGCCCAACGCGTCACTCTTCATGATGCCGCTCCCACTCGCGGCGCCGACGTAGATGATGCCGGACCCCGCCTCGACTACGGGCGTCTGGTCGAAGCCGTTTATGGCGTACTGGCCAGCCCAGCTGTTCGCGGGGCGGACATCTTCGAAGCAGGGTAGATACTGGACGAGGGCGTGGTAGATGTTGTTTGAGTAGTAGTCGTCTTCTGGCTGCGGGTCATCCTCAAGCTCGAACTTGCGCCCAAGGTTGTCGGCGCAGGCGAGCCAGATGCTCTCCTCGCTCACCTCCCCCTTGAGGAGTATGCCCGCCGTGGGGAGGATGGTGACTGGTAGCTTGTTGTCGTCGTTGAAGTCCTTCGTGTTGAGTAGCCTGCCAAGCTTGGGGTCCTTAAAGGCGAATATCTGCCTCTTTTTCGGCCTCATGAGACAGTCAAAGCCTATGGGGTCGAGGACCTTGCCCGCCCAGACTCCGCATGCGACGACGGTCGTCTCCGCGAGTATGCGCCCCTTCGACGTGTCGGCGCCGGCTATGCGGCTCTCCTGCCAGACGAAGGGCTCACCGGGGATGCCCAGCGGCTCCACGGGATCGTGGAGGAGTTTCGTCGCCTCCGTGTTGTAGTGTATCTCACCCCCGATCTTCAAGAACTCCGCTTCGTACGCCTTGACGAGCCTGTCGACGTCGACGCTACCGCACTTGGGGCCAAAGACTCCCATCTCGACATCCTCAAGCGCCATCATTTGGGACTCCTCGCTATCGTCGAACTCGGTTACGAGGTCGGGCATCATCACCTTCAGCTCCTCGCTGCTGTACTCGAGGATACGTGCCCCCCTCCTCTTGGCGACGTCGAAGGGGGCGCGGCGCTCCCTGTACTCGTCCTCGGGGAGGAGCCAGAGGTAGCCGAGCTCGTGCAGCCCCACGTCGTACTCCATGTCCTCCTTCAGGTGGTGGAACCAGTCTATCGTCGAGTCCGCGAGGAGGTAATTTGTCTCGCTCGCGAAGAGGTTTCTGTACCCCCCCTCGCTCTTTGCGCTGTTACCCTGCCCGGGGCCGCTCAGCTTCTCGACCACGACTACCTTCCTTGAGGGGTCGCGCTTCTTCAGGTAATACGCAGAGCTGAGCCCGAGGACTCCTGCGCCGACGACGAGGACGTCAGTCTCCAAAGTTGCAGTCGATATGCGTGTCGGTATCTTGGTTAATAGATTATCTCCCACGACGCGGGGCAGATTCGTTGATTGCCGTTTCACCTGGCACGATAGTATAATATCTTGCTCCTGTGGAGTACACCCCGACATGTTCGCCAAGGCATCAAAAGAAGAGAATGTGATAGTCCCGAAGGGTTGGTGGGAGAGCCTCCCCCGAAAAGTCTACTCGACGCTTGAGCGCGTCAAGACGAGCCAGCCATGGTTCGAGGTCTATAAGCTGAATGAGAAGACGTGGGCTATATACGAACCCTTCCAGTTCGAGGAGACCCTGAGCTACCTCGTCGAGGGAGATAAGAAGGCGATACTCATCGACACAGGCGATGGCATCGGCGACATAAAAAAGCTCTGCGAAGAGCTGACGAAGCTACCCTTCTGGGTCGTGAACACGCACACTCACGTCGACCATGTAGCGCAGAACTATATGTTCAAGGATGTCTGGTGCTACGACGGTCCCATGGCCCACGAGGTCGCGGAGACGGGGTACCCGAACAGCAAGACGGCGCCGATGGTCGGCCCCGGTATGACTTGGAAGTCGCTCCCAAAGGGCTTCGATGTCAAGAAGTGGGTCGTGCCCCCATACAAGGTGACTCACTGGATGAAGGACGGCGAGGTCATCGACTTAGGTGGTAGGAAGCTCGAGGTCATCTACACGCCGGGCCATAGCAATGACCATGCCTGCCTACTTGACAGAAAGAACAGGTGGCTCTGGACGGGAGACATCTTCTACACGGGAGGCGTCTACACGTACCTCCCCGGCGGCGACCTTGACCAGTTCATCGAGAGCTACGAGAAGATGGTCAAACTCATGCCCGAGTTCGACTACCTAATGCCCAGCCATAACGAGCCGATGGTGCCAAAGGCGGTGCTCAAGACCGTACTCGAAAAGGCGAAGCTCATCCGCGCTGGGAAGGAGAAGAAGTACACGGAGGGCGTCGACGGCGGCGAGAAGATAAGGCGCCACCAATATGAGAACTTCGCCATCATCACCTTCGAGAAGCAGATTAAGAAATAAACCCACAACTTCTCACGGTTTTATTCTCGTTGCCTTCACAGTGCTCCCTATAAGTAGCCCGTTGAGGTTACCAGGCGTCATCATGGAGATTATCGTCACTTTTAGTCCTGCCTCCATCTCGGGGGCCAGTTCAGCGATCGCCGCGACCTTTCCCTTCATAGCACCGCTGGCGTCCCCGCTCGTGCCGCTCGCCGAAGCCAGTCCCTTGCTTAGGTTAACTTCAGGTATCAGGCACGCCGCTGGGTTCTTCTTCGGGTCGGAGTCGTAGACGCCGTCAACGTCCGTGGCGAAGACTAGGTCTGTCGCCTTAAGCTCGCGGGTGAGAATCGCAGCGACCTGGTCACCGCTGCCGACGCTGAATCCCATCTCAGTATCCGCGATAACGTCTCCGCCTAGGACGGGGACCATACCGATGGCAAGATAGCCCTTGACTGCGTCGAGGTTCATTGAGGTAATTCTCCCCTTTTCAGCAGTGGAGATGGAGGAGGTGTGGAAGAGGTTGACGGGGATGTCCTCGTCCTGCAGGGCTGTTGTGACGGCGGTCCTAAGCTCGTTAACCTTGGTCTGCGTCCTGCTCAGAGGCAGGAGTTGGATGGGGCTGATGAAGCCCTTGTAGAGTTTGTGCTCGATGACCGGCGGGTGACCGTAGCTGCCGACGCCGTGTACTACGACAAGTCTCTCAACCGTCCCATTTCTTAGACACCCTGCCGCCTCGGCGGCCGCTGCCCTCAACACGTCGTAACGAAGACTATATGGCCTCGACTTATCCGTTATGAGTGAGCCGCCCAGCTTGAGGACAAGGAGCCTACCCAAACGTCTACGCCTCAGAGGATTGGGAACGGCCAAAAGCCGGGTGCCACGGCGTTGGCTATGAGCATCATTAGGGCTACCCAGATCGAGATGGTCCAGTTATCCATGTTCTTCGGCGAAAGTCCCTCAATGATCGTTGCGCCTACAGCGAAGACAATGATAGGGGCGACGAACGTGCCCAGACTCCAAGTAGGGACAACGAAGCCGAAGAGCCAGACCAGCTTCAGACTCATGATGATTGAGCCTAAGAGCATCCCGACGGAACCCTCTATGGACTTCTCGTAACCGCCGAAGCCGTACTTTCTCTTACCAAACCTCCTTCCGACTATGTCGGCGAGGCCGTCCCCGCCCGCGAGGCAGCCCATGACGATGATGGCGTTTGGTGTAGCCGCGGCTATCCCGGCCGCCGGGACATAGAACCAGAGAAGCGTTACAAGCAGCACGAGGATGCTATAGTAGAGCGTGCCCTTGAGGAGCTCCGACGCATCCCCGCTGCGGGACATGGAGTTGACGAACGCCTCGTTCTTCATTTTCCCACTCCCTATCGCGTAGAAGAGAACGACGAACATCAGCGGAACCACCGCCGCAAAGTACCTGCTCGACCACGTCCCCGAGAAGAAGAGCCAGGTCAGAATGAAGACCGGGGCGACGAGGATGTGTACCAGCTTGCGCGTGACTACCGTGGGCAGTATGTTCCTCTTCTGCAGGATACTATTGATCTGCACGACCGTCATCACGACGGCGAAGCTGACGACGAGGGCTACCAGGTCCCAGATCATCGCCTGATCCGGGCCGAGCGGGTTGAAGACCATACGTATCGGGGAATAATATATTCTATCTAATTTTAACATAGTCGGTCGACTCGATGAACCTAAAAGCCCAATGAGGTTTCTTTACCCTATGTCGTCACCTCCAGATGACCGTGGCGTCCTAGTCGCGGACAAGTGGTGGAGCAAGCTCCCCCGCCCAGCCTACAAGAACCTGAAGAAGGTACCTGTCACATCGGATTGGTTCGAGGTCTACCTCGTCGGCAGGGATACCTACGTGATCTACGAGCCAGGGCAGTATGAGGAGGCTATAAGCACCCTCGTCATCGGCGGGGCGCGCGCCGCCCTCATCGACACCGGCTGCGGCATAAGCAACATCGCAAAGGTGGTTGACGAGATAACAGACCTCCCCGTCTTCATCGTTAACACACACGCACACAACGACCACATCGCCGACAACTACCGCTTCAAGGAGATATTGATGCTCGACCAC
>JBFYNQ010000077.1:0-5512 GCA_041304265.1 Candidatus Bathyarchaeota archaeon
CGTACCCGCCCCATGAAGGCAAAAGTAAAGAAACGTCTCAGCAACGGCCGGAGAGCTAAATATATTCTCACTAAAATTAAGGAGCTCCTGAATATTCTTGAGCGTAGTAGCTAGGTCATTCTTCTCATTAAGAAGGAGCAGCTGACGGAAGATCTGGGTATATTTAACGAAATTACTCTCATCTCCCCTCGACCTGGCAACCGATCGACTTTTATCGAGGTTTAACGCATCTCTCAAGGGCACAACTCGAGCCATAGTGTCGTCACATAACCTAGCCTTTCGTCGGCGAAAGAAAAACGGACGCGATAAGCTTATAAGATTACTTGTTAACAAGTAAACATGTAAACAAGTGATCAGGTCGCACCGTAAACAATGACACGCAAGACAGTCGCCATCCGAGGCCTCGACACGGGGCTTTACAACGAGGTTTTCTCAATGGCGAAGAAGGATGGCAAGCGCGTCAGCGACCTGGTGAACTCTGCGCTCAAGGCCTATATCGATGGGGACGTTGCGCCTGTTAAACTGGGGGAGCCAGTCATCGAGGCAGGGGCAACACAGTCTGCTGGCAGCTTCGTCCTCAGCGTGGAGGATGAGGGTGAGATCACGCTCTCGAAGAACGATGTGCTTGACATCAGCAGGGACATGGGTCCCTTTAAGATCGAGAGCAGCGGGACGCTGACATTCGAGAAAGACGTGGACTCTGAGGCACTCAGGGGCATAGAGAAGATCGTTATCCTCTCGGGTGAGGTCAGGGTGCCGAAGAAGACCTATCCACAGTTCCTTATTAAGTGCCAGATCAAGGGTAAGCTCGACAAGTATTGAGCACCCAACGCCTCGTGGGCGTCGAGGACGGCAGCTTCGAAGCGTTTCTCCCCGGGCAGACGACGCTCCTGTGCACTGTCTGCATGGCTGGAGACCGAGTTGAGTGGGTGAGGCTAGGGAGGGTCAGGATTGACGGGCGCGAAGCCACGGGTGTATTGCTCGGCATGCTCCGGAGCGAGAGATTTGACGCCCTCATCCTCGGCGGCGTGAGCTTCGCCGGCTTCGATGTCGTCGACCCGCAAGTGTTACGCGAGGAACTTGGTGTCCCTGTCATCGTTTACTCGTCTGAGCTGCCCGACAGCGCTTCGACATTATCTGCTCTTAAAGCGCACTTCTCCGACTGGGCGGAAAGGTGGGTCCCCATCGAGCAGATTGGGAGTGTTTACAGCACTGTCACAAAAGAGGGGGAGCCGCCGGTCTTCTTCGAGGTCACAGGATGTACACGGGAGGAAGCAGAAGGAATTCTTCGAACTTCGGTCGCCCTCACCAGAACGCCGGAACCCGTAAGGGTTGCGGGAATCATCGCGCGCGGGCTCTCTAGAAGCGCTTGAAGTCCAGGTCGATCGTCTGGTGGGTCTGCAGGTCGAAGATAGTCGCGACACCGGTCGTGGGCTCGATCTGCATCCTCTTCTGGAAGGGGGTCTGGTCCTGCCAGCTCCCCGCGGAGACGAGCGTGACGCCCTTGTAACGCTTTGTCTCGCCAATGTGGACGTGCCCCATCAGTGCGACATCGGGAATGCTGCTTATGACGAGGCGGTCAGTGCGCTCCGGGGCTATTGGCGTGCTCTGCCCGTAGCGGGGTGCGAGGTGACGGCATCTGAAGAGGAGCTCCATCGCCTTCAGTGGATGGTTGAACTCGTAACCGGGGGTACTACTGAGTATGTCGTCCATTCCCTTGCCGTGCTCGGCGAGGAGCTCAACCCCGTTGAGGTTAAGCCTACAGGGGCTGGGGAGCATTTTGACGCGTGGATTCTCGTGTAGCTCCTTCGCGTATTCCTTTGGAATCGAGGGCTGGGGCATGCTGTGGCGGGTCGCGTCGTGGTTGCCCGGCGTAACTACGACCTCGACGTAATCGGGCAGTCGTTTCAGGAGCTCGGCGGCGGCTCTGTACTGTTCGCGGATGTCAGTTATGGTTAACTCGGTGAGCTGTTCCGGGTAGATGCCTACACCGTCGACGAGGTCGCCGGCAATAATTACGTACTTGACCTTAGCTGCCGCGTCACGGCTCTGTGGGGGTCCTAGTTCGAGGTTCATCCAGTCGATGAACTTGTCGAAGAGGTCGCCTCGGAAGTACTTTGAGCCTACGTGGACGTCGGCGAGGAGGACGGCGTAGAGAGGGTCGGGGCTTCGGCGGGCAGTGTTGGAGGGGACATCGGGCCAGATCCAGTCGTTTGCGACGAGTAGGTCGTCTGTGTATTTGACGGCGTCGACGGCGACGACCTGGTCCTCCTGCAATTCGAGCCCTCTGCGCATGACCTCGTCGTCACTAGCCATGACGCTGATGGATGATCGGCGGTCCTCGAGTTCGATGAAGAGCTTGGAGCCGCGGGTTCGCTTTTCGGTGACGATACCGATTGTCTTGAGCTTGGTTTTTATTGGGAGCTTTAACGCCTGCTCGATCGCGACTGCTTCTCGTACGTCTACTCGGCGTTTGAGGATGGTTTCGAGGCGGTCGTATCTGCTCTGGAAGTAGTTGAGAAAGCCCTCGGCGTTACTAGCAGGTTCGGCAGGTTCCTCGTCGAGAACCTTGAGGGGGGTGCCTTTGTCCCTAGCGGGGATCGGGCGGTTTTTTATGGGGAGTGGTTCGGGTCGGGCGGTCTCGACGAGGGCGAGTAAGAAGCTCTTATCGAGAACGAAAAGGGGTGGAGAGGCAGAGTCAGCCTTTATGATTGCCTTCTGGGTGATGGTCTCGGCGATCTCAGCGGATAGCCCGTAGAGGTACGAGTATGCTTCGGGGCTAAGTTGGTAGCCCGCTGTGATGATGTGCTGTAGGAACGGAGGCATCCGCTGACTCAATCTGGGTTTCTCACTTCGCCTTTGCTAAGTAGTCTTCGCGGGGCGGGGCGAAGGCCTCGATGAGTATGGTCTCGCCCTTACTAGTGTTTACCCAGTCGTGGCTCTCGCCTCCGGGTATCTGCCAGCTGGCGCCGGCGACAGTCTTGAACTTCTTCCCGTCGCTAGTTAGAACGCCTTCGCCCTTTATGCATGTGCCAATCTGCTCATGGGGGTGTTTGTGATCAGGGACTACCGCGCCTGGCTGGGCGATTATGTAGGTGAGCATTGTCTTCTCGCCGCTTCCTATGATCCTGATCTCGACGCCTGGTGCGGGCGTCATGCGTGGTGCCTTCTCCCAACTATTGGTCTTCATGTAGTATCTCTGGGGGATTGTGAGGGTATAAAGGATACTCGGCTTGTGGCTTACTACCACAATGCACGTACATTAAAAGACAAATTCAGAGGCATTTAGTTCGGTTACATGTCCGAAAATTGTCGTTTTCGCTGCACTTTTCCTGTATGAAGATAGAGATCGGGGTGAACGTCACTGTTAGAACTAGAGACTCGGCTGCTGCTCAAGCTGCTGCTGGATGAGGTCGCGTATTTCCTTGCGGACACTGTAGCGGTAGGGCATAGCGTTTGTGCTGCGGTCGACAAAGCCCGACTCATAGAGCTTCTTGAGCATACGCGCCGTATGCTCGCGTGTTGTACCGAGGTGCTCCCTGATCTCGGGGACGGCGCCCTCGCCTACATCAGCAATCTTCTTCAAGGCGCTGAGCTCCGTCTCGGTTAGCTGGCTGAGTATGTTACCCTGCTGGACGGGTATGGGTGCCACTATGTCCTGGCGGACAACAATGCGCTGCTTGGGTGCCGTGGCGAGCTTTTGGACCTCCTTGCGAAGGGACTCCATCGAAGTCTCGTTTGACTCGACGCGATTCTGAAGGCTCTTGACAGCTTCGAGGCCCTTGAGTGTTGCTTCCTTTGCCTCGCCGCTGTTGCGTAGCGCCTCAGATGCGACTATCTTGGCGGTGGTCGCCTCGTTCTCCGCCTTGGCGACGTCCTGCTGGAGTCTGTTCACCTGACGCGTGAAGCCGAATGTGATGTTGCACACTGACTCGCGGGCGTCGTCGTACTCGGCCGTGGCCTCCTGAATCTTACGATAGAATATGATAGAAGCGGCTACGGTTACTAGGAGTAGTGCAGCCGCGGTGAATGATAACTCCAAAGTATCGCCGTCGAGTTTGCTCTGAGTGCATTGAGGCGCGCCATGCTTTTTACTCCTCCGGTTACCCTCGCCGGGTGGCTGCAACCGGGGAACTGACTATTTAAAAGACTCCGCCCACCATAGCTTTGAATCCGCTTGGCCGCCGAGCGAGTCGAGGCAGAGGTGCACGTCACCGGGAGGGTACAAGGGGTGGGCTTCCGCCCCTTCATCTATCGCCTCGCCGTCCGCCACGGACTAAATGGTTACGTCATTAACCTCGGTGACGCCGGCGTAGAAGTCGTGGTCGAAGGCGCAGCCGAGAACGTAGGCGACTTCATAAACGCGATCAAGGCCGAGGCGCCCACGGTCTCCGAGGTTAGCAGTGTACACGCCCACCACAAGCCCTACAGGGGCAGGTTCACAAGGTTCGTCATCGACAAGAGCAGGACCATAAGGCAGTCGGCATCGGGTATCTTCCCTCCCGACATCGGCATCTGCCCCGATTGCCTCATGGATATGGAGGACAGGAAAGGACGCTGGTTCGAGTACCCATTCACCGCCTGCGCTTGGTGCGGGCCACGCTTCACAGGCGTTAGGGAACTCCCCTACGACAGGGAAAGAACCCACATGCGCGACTTCCCTATGTGCGAGGACTGTGTGGCCGACTACAGGAACCCGCTTGACAGGCGGTTCGACGCCCAGGGGATAACCTGCAGTGTCTGCGGCCCAAAGATGAGCCTGCTCGATGCCTCGGGGCAGCAAATGAGAGTCACCGACGTCTTCTCAGAGGCCTCGGAGCTACTAAGAGAAGGATACGTCGTCGCCGTCAAGGGCATTGGAGGCTTCCATATCGCCGCCCTAGCCACCGAGGATGACACTGTGGCAAAGCTTAGGGCACGGAAGAACCGTCCCTACCAGCCATTCGCTCTGATGGCACCCGACATAAGCGCCGTCAGGAGATTCGCCGAACCCGACGAGAACGAGTCGAAGGCACTAGTCTCTTGGCAGAAGCCGATAGTCCTCATCAAGTGGAAAGAGAAGGTCATTTCGGAACTCGTCGCCCCCGGATTGAGCCGTGTTGGCGTGATGTTGCCCTACACAGGGATACAAATGATGCTCTTCAAGCGCCAGGAGGTGCCCGCTCTAATTATGACGAGTGGCAACAGGTCGGGATTGCCTATGGCGACAACGAACGAAGCCGCGCTGAGCGAGCTGCGAGGCATCGCCGACTATTTCCTCGTTCACGAAAGGGAGATCGTGAACAGATGTGATGATTCGCTTTTGAGGATTAATGGAGAAAGAGTCGCCTTCATACGCAGATCGCGAGGGTACGTGCCTGATCCTGTTGAAATTCCAATCAAAAAAGGGGTATCATTCGCAGTCGGGACCGAGCAGAGTAACGTCGCCGCGATCACTCTCAACGTTAAGTTTTATCAAACGCAATATTTAGGCGATATATCCAACCTCGAATCCTTCGACTACGAAAAAACA
>JBFYNQ010000078.1:0-13102 GCA_041304265.1 Candidatus Bathyarchaeota archaeon
ATTCGACCTCAACGAGGTCTCTCCAAGCTACGACTCCGGCCTTACAGCAATCCAGGCGGCCTACATAGCCCTCGAAACCCTCTATCTCGCCGAGAAGACCCGATCAGTCCCCCCCTCATAGCCCTTATACCCGACCAAGTCGAAGACTAAACGATGGCGGCTCAGGACTTCAACATCATCGACGAGGGCGAGGAGGAGATAAGGCCGAAGGGCCGAATGGCCCCGGACAACCTCCCGACCAGTTACCTCGTCAGCGCGGGCTACGACGGCGCGGAGCAGAAGGCGTACCTGCGCCTCTACGAGCCGGTCAGCCAGCAGGTCTACCTCTGGTACGACAACACGAGCCACCTACCCTACTGCATAAGCCGTGAGTCGAGCCGGGAGCTTGAGAAAAATCAGCGCCTGCTCCGCCACGAGGGCTACTTCTTCATGGAGGACGTGAAGAAACACGACCCCCTCGCTGACGAGGAGATAACCGTCACCAAGGTCGTGGCGAAGGACCCCCTCAGCATAGGTGGCGGCAGGGGTCAGCCAATCAGGAGCATCATAGGTGACTCGTGGGAGAGCCGCATCCGCTACTACCAGTGCTACATCTACGACAGACAGCTCATCACCGGGATGCCCTACAGGGTGGAGAACGGCAACCTAATAGACGCTGGTTACAAGCTGGACGCGGAGACGGAGGTGAAGATCGACACTATCCTCGCCAAGATCGAACCCGAGTTCAGGGGTAATATGAAGGAGTGGACGAGGCTCCTCCAGTGCCCCGTGCCTAAGTTGCGCCGCGTCGCCGTAGACATCGAAGTGCGCCCCAGCGTCCAGAACAGGCTGCCAAACGCCGACGAGGCGCAGGAGCCCATCACCGCCGTCGGCTTCAGCGCTAGCGACGGCTTCCGCAGGATACTGGTTTTAAACGACACGGGCCACGATGTGGAGACCCCCGTCTGCCTCGGTGCAGAGGTCAAGGTCTACACCGACGAACGCGAAATGATTCGCGAGGCCTTCCAGATACTTGATGAGTACCCGGTCGTCCTCACCTTCAACGGCGACGACTTTGACTTCCGCTTCATGCGCAACAGGGCGAAGAACCTCGGTGTCCCCGACTCCGAGAACCCCATCGCCCTGGGCCGACGCTTCGCCTTCCTCCGTAACGGCGTCCACCTCGACCTCTACAAGTTCTTCATGAACAGGAGCATACAGGGCTACGCCTTCGGCAACAAGTACAGGGAGAACACCCTCAACGAGATATCCAAGAACCTCCTCAACATGGAGAAGCTGCAAGTCGGCGACATTGCTGCGGCGAAATTGCAGGACCTCGCCCAGTACTGCCTCAACGACGCCGATCTCACCTACCAACTCACAGCATTCAACCACGACCTCGCTATGAATCTCATCGTCCTCCTCACAAGGATCAGCAAGATGATCATGGAGGACGTTACCCGCAACGGCGTAAGCAGGTGGATACTCGCCCTTATGGAGTGGGAGCACCGCAGGCGCGGCTGGCTTATCCCCAATACTCAGGACATACTCGATGTCAAGGGGCAGGTCAGCACAACCAGCATCATCAAGGGTAAGAAGTACCAGGGTGCCATCGTCCGCGACCCCAAGCCCGGCGTCCACTTCGGCGTCGTCGTTTGCGACTTCGCTAGCCTCTACCCCAGTGCCATACGCAACTGGAACCTGAGCTACGACACCATACTCTGCAACCACCCCGAGTGCAAGGATAACCTAGTCCCCGGCACGCCCCACTGGGTATGCAAGCGCAACCGAGGCATGGCGAGCCTCATCATCGGCAGCCTCCGCGACCTGAGGGTCCAGTGGTACAAGCCAAGGAGTAGGGACAAGGCACTCACTGCTGAGGAGCGTCAGTACTACGACGTCGTAACGCAAGCCCTCAAGGTCTTCCTCAACGCCAGCTACGGCGTCTTCGGCGCCGAGAGCTTCCCACTCTATTGTCCGCCTCTCGCCGAGAGCACCGCCGCCGTCGGCAGATACGCCATGAATAAGGCGGTCGACCAGAGCCACAAGCTAGGTATTGAGGTCATTTACGGCGACACCGACTCCGTCTTCATGGGTAAACCTACACCCCAGCAGCTAGAAGCCATCGTAAAGTGGGCCGACGCTGAGCTCGGCATCGACTTAGACATCGACAAGACATACCGCTACGCCATATTCAGTAGCCGCAAGAAGAACTACCTTGGCGTCTACCCCGACGGCAAGCTCGACATAAAGGGCCTCACGGGGAAGAAGCGCCATATCCCACCCATTTTAAAGGACGCCTTCGTCAAGCTCACAACGATCCTCAGTAACGTCGAGAAGCCCGAGGAGTTCCCCTTCGCCAAGGAGGAGATAAAGACCCTTGTCACAACCATCAACCATCGCCTCAAGAACCGCGAGTTCGCTATAGAGGAGGTCGCCTTCAGCATGATGCTTGGCAAGGGACTCGCAGGCTACGACACCACTCCCCAGCACGTCAAGGCGGGCAGGATGCTAGAGGAGCAGGGTTACGAGCTCAAGGAGGGGGACATAATCAGCTATGTCGTCACCAAGGACGGCGTCAAGCCCGTCCAGATCGCGGGCAAGAAGGACGTAGATATAGGCAAGATGGAGGAGTACCTCGAGGGCACCTTCGAGCAGGTGCTCGACGCCCTCGACATGAGCTTCGACGAGCTCGTCGGGCGCCCACGCCAGACGGGGCTCGGCGCATTCTTCACGCGCTAGAGGCAATCTAGAAGACGGCGGGCTTTCTCCACCTCGTCGGGCTTTCCCGCGACCTCACCCATCTCATTCGCCGTGGCAAGGACCTCACCGCTATAGACGAGGCCGAGGTACTTGTAGCTCAGCTTCAGACTGTCAACAAGCGGGGCACAAGCACTGGGCCCCTCCTCGCTGGGGGCAATGAGGTACGCCTTCTTGCCCTCGAGCTTCCTATTGGCGACGTAGGGGCGTAGGCGGTCTATGAAGAGCTTCATCTTGGCCGTGGGGCCGTACCAGTAGATGGGCGTCGCAAGGATGAGGGCGTCAGCGGCGTCTATCTCCTCATATATCTTCGGCATATCGTCCTTGAGGACGCACTTCAGCTCTCCCTTCTTGCATGCACGGCAGTCGACGCAGGGCTCAATCCGATAGTCGTATAGGCGCAGCTTCCTACCCGCGTGGCCGTGCCTCCCAGCCTCGGCGAGTGCGGCATCGACGAGTATCTCCGTGTTGCCGCCCTTTCGGGGGCTGCCGTTAAGAGCGAGTACCTTCATAGGCAGAGACTCGCCGCGGGTGCCTTTATCACTATCCTCCTCAATCGTCGTCCATGATGAGTGCGCCCTGACTGCCCTACTCGGCGTCCTCGGTAGCCAGCACCTCTTACGGCAGCGCGTCGACGTCTGGTGTGTCCTTGCTTATCTCCCCGTACTTCGTCTTGTTGGCGATTATCGCGTACCAAGGCGTGGCGGCGTCGGCAGCCATCCCGATGACGGTGTCCCTAATGAACTCTAGCACGCCCTTACACCTGCCCGTGTACCCCCGATGAGGCTTGTAGTCTATCATGTAGCTGGTGAAGATCGACCTCCAGACGAGCCCTTTGAAGGCGCTGCTCAGATAGGGTAGGAAGCCCCGCGCGCGGATGGGAGAAGACTATAATATCGGAGCCGCGGCATCGTATTCGGTCAATATGACCGGTTTCGTAGACATAGCCGAGATAATCGGTGGAAAGCACGACGGAGAAGACGTCAAGATACGCGGCTGGCTATACAACAGCAGGAGCAGCGGCAGCATAGTCTTCCTCCAGATACGCGACGGCACAGGTGTACTTCAGTGCACCGTCAACAAGAAAAACGTCGACGAAGCCACCTTCAATAACCTCGAGAAGCTCCCCCAGGAGTCTACACTTGAGCTTAAGGGGAAGGTCCGCGCGGACCAGAGAGCCCCAGGTGGCTACGAGCTCTCCGCCAATAATCTGGGCACAGTCTACGAGGCTCAGCCAGATTACCCCATAACGCTGAAGGACCACGGCCTCGAGTTCCTCCTAGACAACAGGCACCTCAGCATCAGGGACCCACGGCTCCAGATGGTATTCAAGATCAAAGCCCAGTTCATGAGGAGCGCCCGCGAGTGGTTCTGGGAGAACGGCTACACTGAGACTCAGAGCCCCAGCTTCACCAGCGCCGCATGCGAGGGAGGCTCAACACTCTTTGAGGTCAAGTACTTCGACAAGAAGAACGTCTACCTGAGCCAGAGCTGGCAGCTCTACGCCGAGGCTATGATAAGCAGCCTTGGAAAGATATTCACCATCGCCCCCAGCTTCAGGGCAGAGCCCAGCAGGACCCGCCGCCACGTGACCGAGTTCTGGCACATGGAGGTCGAGGAGCCCTGGACGACCCACGACGGCATCATGAAGACGGGGGACGCCCTAGTCTCGTACATCGCCAACGATCTAGCGACGAAGATGCCGAAGGAGGTTCAGGCGTGCGGCAGGGACCCAAAAGAGCTTCTCAGCGTACAACCGCCTTTCCCGAGGATCAAGTACGACGAGGCAGTCGAGATACTGCAGAAGGAGGGTGTGGAGATGAATTGGGGGGACGACTTCGGCTGGCAGCAGGAGGCACCGCTCACGAAGCACTTCGACCTACCCTTCTGGGTGACGGGCTTCCCCACGGGGATAAAGCCCTTCTACCACATGCCCGACCCGGCGAGGCCGGACACGACGATGTCGGGCGACCTGCTAGCCCCTGAGGGATACGGCGAGATCATCGGAGGCGGCCAGCGCGTCCACGACTACAAGCAGCTCCTCCAGCGCGTCATCGACGACAACCTCAACCCCGAGGATTACAAGTGGTACATGGAGCTGCGTAAGTGGGGCACGATGCCACACAGCGGCTTCGGCCTAGGGATAGAGCGCGTCCTGTGCTGGATGCTCAAACTAGAGCATATCAGGGACACAATACCCTTCCCTCGTGACATGCGTAGGGTCTACCCGTAAAAAGGAGAGTTTTCTTACTTTTTCATGGAGGCGACGTATTCGTCGACCTTCTTATCGATCTTGTTTAGGATAATCTCCTTCGACTTGAAGGTGGCTGAAGCGATGGGCTTCTTGCCTACGAGTTTCTCCATGCCCCCGAGAGTGCCTGCGGGCCACAGGCTGTAAGTGGCGTATACGGCGTAGCGGGGTAGTCTAGCCCCGTACTGTTTGAGGTACCCCTGAATGGGTTGGCTTGTCTGGAAGCCGTTTACGGGGGTTCCCACAACGACGAGGTCGTAGCCGGAGGGATCGATGTTCGGCGTCACCGCTCCCTGCTCACTAACCTCGCAGAGATCACAACCCATCCTCTTGGCGATCCCCTCAGCGACAGCCTTCGTGTTTCCACCCTTCGAATAAAAAACTACTAAACATTTTCCACTCATTGTCATCGTATCACCTCTCTCGGTCTCCCATTCATACCTTTCGAATCACGATGAAAGGCGTTAAACGCCCTTGTGGGAGTATGTTGCGATACATATGCCAGAGTTCAAGGGCTGGATGCCCGACAAGAGCCTAGAGTACATAGAAGGGATAGAGGAGGAGTACACTTGCAAGGAGCCCCGCGCAATCGCGGCTCGTGTAAAGGCGATCGTCGAGGAGCACGACGACTGGAGGAGGAATAAGTGCCTAAATTTGAACCCGTCAGAGAACGCGATCAGTCCCGGAGCGAGGCGACTGCTGGATACGGATCTAGCCACCCGCGTCACGGAGGGATTCGTGGGGGACAAGGAGTACCCCCCGGCTCCGATGAACAGGTACATCGACGAGATTGAGGGAATACTCATCCACAACGTCAGGAAGATGTTCCGCTGCAACTACGTCGAGTGGCGCACAATGAGCAGCAGCATGGCAAACTCTCTCGTCTATTTCGCCCTCTCCAAGTCGGGGGACACTATAATGTCACAGAGCAACAAGGGTGGGGGGAACGACAGCTACCGCCCCAACGGCCCACCGCTACTCAGGGGACTCAAGGTCGCTGATCTCCCCGACGCCCCCCTCTTCGATGTCGACTACGACGCGCTAGATAAGAGCATCAAGAGGGTGAAGCCAGCGTGGCTCGTCGTCGGCGGCGGCCGCATACTCTTCCCCTACGACCTGAAGAGGCTCAGGGAGGCGGCTGACACCATCGGGGCGCATATCCTCTACGACGCGGCGCATGTCGGCCCGCTCATCGCTTTCGGGCTCTTCCAAGACCCCCTCGCCGAGGGGGTGGATGTGATGACTCTCGGCACACACAAGCTGATGGGCGGTCCAATCGGTGGTCTCGTCCTAACAAACAATGAGGAGATGGCGAAGAAGATGCTCGCCCTCACCCACCCCGCCTTCATACAGACACGTGACCAGAACAAGTACGCCGCCGCGGCTTGGAGCCTGAGCGAACTCGCCCACTTCGGCCCAGCCTACGCGAAACAGATACAGGCGAACTCACGAGCCCTCGCTGGGGCCCTCGACGAATGCGGCTTCAAGGTAGTTGGTAGAGAAAAGGGCTATTCGAAGACCCATCAGGTCATCGTCAACGTCCGCGAACTCGGACCACGCGCCATCGAGGCCCGGTTCAACGAGTCCAACATCCTCCTCCCCACCACGGTGCTCTGGGATGATCCGCCGAACGGCAGGAGCGGCCTCAGGATCTCCGTGCAGGAAATCACACGCCAGGGCATGAACGAGACGGAGATGAGCGGCGTCGCCGACCTCATAAAACGCTCCGCCGACGGCGAAGCGTTAGATAAGATGAGGGACGAGGTCGAGAAGTTCGTCGCACCATTCAAGAAGATCAGATATTGCTTTTAGGGGTACTTACCCCAGCTTTTACCAAGGCGCAGTCCATAAGGACATTGGCGCCACGTTCGAGGTCCGCCGCCTCGGTCTTTTCGCCTGGGCTGTGACTGACGCCGTTTATTGAGGGGACAAATACCATGGCGGTTGGGCAAACGACGTGCATGAACTGGGCGTCATGCCCTGCACCGCTGGGGAGCCACTGTGTCGTATAAGCGCGTTTATGGGCGGACGCCTCAACTAGGGCGACCATCTCGCGTCTGAAGTGAACGGGCTGGAAGTCTGCTGTCCTCTCCTTCTCGTAGGTGAGGCCGCGGCGCTTCGTGGCTGAGTCGAGCCTCGCCTCCACTTCGGCTTTGCCCTCGTTGAATGTGGCGTCGTCGTAGCTGCGATAGTCGAAGGTGAAATCGGCGAGGCTGGGGACGACATTTATTGCGCCGGGCTCTAGGCGGAGCTTGCCGATTGTGCAGACGGCATTGCCCTTCGAAGCGACGTAGCCGAGCATACCGGAGTACAGATCGGCTACGGCCGCCATCGGGTCTTTCCTCATGTCTAGCGGAGTTGTGCCTGCGTGGTTTGCCTGCCCATGTATGGCGACTCTCCACCAAGCGATACCCTGCACACCCTCAACAACGCCTATCTCGACGCCCTTCTTGTGGAGCACTGGGCCCTGCTCGACGTGAAGCTCGAAGTATGCCTCGGGGTCGATCTTGCCCTTACCTAGGTAGCCAATGTTCTTGAGGGCGTCCTTTACGGTGACGCCGTCGTCGTCCTTGCGCTCGTACGCCTTCTCGAGGGGATATCCTCCGCATTTGACGAGGCTACCCATCATGTCAGGCTGGAACCGGACACCCTCCTCGTTTGTAAAGGCGGCGACGCCGAGGGGGTGGCGCGTCTCTATGCCCTCCTCGTTGAGGCACCGGACTACCTCCAATGCTCCAAGGACGCCGTATGCACCGTCATAGATGCCGGCGTCGATGACCGTGTCAATGTGTGAGCCCATTAGGACGGGCTTCAATGTGGGGCTCGTGCCCTCGCGGACACCGAAGATGTTGCCTATCGGATCGACTATGACGGCGAGGCCCTCCTCCTCCATCCATTGAACGAGAAGATCGCGTGCCTTTCCATCCTCCTCACTCAGCGCAAGGCGGGTCACGCCCTTGTATCCATCGCGCATGCCTATCTTACCCAGATCGTTGAGGTTCCGGAGAAGCCTCACAGTGTCGATTCGCAGCTCCTCGTACATGCCACTCACACCGAATATTGTGGCATCCCGGATAAAAACTGGGCAGCGACAAAATATTAGATACTGAGAGATAACCTCTCTCCATGAACAAACAGGAGACAGAAGTATTCAAGGCAATAGACGGCGGCAGAGACCGCATGGTCAAGTTCCTCCAGAAGATCCTCTGGATAGACACGCAAGTACCCCCGGGGCACGACTACGATAAGGTATGCGACATAGTCAGAGAGCGCTACGACGCCATCGGCTACGCGACGTCGCTCCACGAGGCGACAGAGAAGTACATGAAGCTAAGCGGCGCGAAGCACATCGGCCTCGAAGGACCCCGCACAAACATGGTTGCCCGCTTAAAGGGTGCGGGAGGCGGACCCACACTACACATCAGCACCCATACCGATCTCGCCGCGATACAGAAGCAGGGCTGGACAGTCGACCCCCTCGGCGGCGAGGTAACGAAGACGAGCAAGTACGGTAAGAGCGCCTATGACGTGGGCGGTGGCTACATCTGGGGCAGGGGCGTCGGCGATGACAAGGGTGAGACAGCGGCGCTACTCCTCGCCATGGAGGCGATCAGGGAGGCAGGAGTCAAACTCAAGGGAGACTTGATCGTGACCGCGAACTGCGACGAGGAGATAGGCGGCGTCGCGGGGCTCGGCTACCTCATCCGCGAAGGCATAGTCAAGGCGGACCTCGGCATCCAACTCGACGGCTCGATGACGGGCATCGGCCTCAGCGCAATGGGGCGCACTCGCTTCCTCATACGCACTAAGGGTAAAAGCTACCACGGCCAGGTCCCCATCCTCGGCATAAACGCCATTGAAAAGATGAGCAAAATCAACGTCGCACTCAACGACTACTGGCGCAACTCCCTCCTACGACGCAAGTACCCGACACCCGACATCGACTTCGGCGAAACACTACGCTCTAAGGGTATAGAGTGCCCAACGGGAATGCTCAACATCGGCACTATTCGCGGTGGCGTCCAGGGAGCCACAGTCCCCGACCTCTGCGAGGAGGAAGTTCTCCGCGGCATGATACCCGGAGAGACATACGAGGACACCCTCGCCGAATTCAGGGCAGTACTCGACGGAGTAAAAGCCACAGACGCAGACCTCAAGTACGATTTAGAAACCATCAACTTCCGCGAGGGTTACGTCGTCCCCGCCACCGACCCCTATGCCCTCGAGTGCCAGGCACTCATACAAGAGGCGGTCGGCAAGAAGCTCCCATTCACCGGCACCCTAGCAAGCACGGACATGAACTACCAGGTCGTTGACGGCCAAATGCCGTGCGTCAACTTCGGCGTAGGAGGCCCCTACAGCAACGGACATGGACAGGACGAGAACGCCAGCATAGACGAGATAATCGCCTGCGCCAAGGCCGTATCCCTTATCACCATGTGCAAACTCGGCACAATAAAGAAGTAAAGGAGGGGTTAAAAAAACCTAGAAAAAGCCCTTATCACCCAAAAGGAGCTCGAAATGGATCCCGATCAAGATCATTAATGTATCTTTGAACAATACACGAATTGAAAAGTGGCTAAAAATACCAAAAATAACTCTACTCTACTAACTTGTCCTCTTTCCTCGTGTACATCCACCAGGCGAGGAACATCTGCCAGACCGCCATGTATGTGACGCTGAGCGCCTCTGGTATCGCAACGGCACCCCAGGGGAGTAGCCAAATCACTGCCGCCAGCACAGCCGTTCCCCAGGCGAGGAGTGTGTAGAACCTCATCTTCTTCCTGTAGCAGAAGTACCCGATGAAAAGCGCCGAGAGCGGAAGCGTCACGAAGAAGCCTACGCTCACGTATAAGTGATAGGGCTCGACGTTTATGTTGGCAAGACCGATGCCGAGGAGCAGAAACGATGCGGCGAGGTGGAGCCCACCGCCGATCTGCCCCATGATATCTCCCTTCGTCATCTCCAGCAGCCCTGCACTGAACATCATCATCAGCGCAGCCGTCATCGCGAGCCCCCCGTTGAAGATGATCGACTCAACCCCCTCGGCGCCGAGGTCGCTCAGCGCGTTATTCGTCCAGCTGAACCAAGGTGCCAGCCAGATGCTCGAGGCGATGATAAGCAAACCGAAGAGTGGCGCCGCGATCCCGAAGAAGCCGGTGAGGCGAAGGATCTTAAGATTCATCAACGAACAGGATACCCGCTAAATGTTAAAGCATATCGCCAGGGAAAGCCCACGGACACTCAGCCTGGACCAGTGACGGTCACGTTACTGAAGTCGATACCCGCAATCGTCGAGTTCAGATCGTGGGCGGCCGCCATCAGCTCCTACGGAACGTAGACGTAGTTCGGGTCACGGAACTTCAACGCGGTGGCCCACACCCTGTCGAGCGTCTGGACAGTTTCAGCAGTCACCTTCTCAACGACTTGTAACACGTCCTCTGTGTGTATCTGGTGCCTACATAGCCCATCTAATTAACGCCACGAGCCTAGTCCGATTCAAGGGTTAGGTCAAAGGGCCTCCGAGTTTCCACACCTTACTCACGCTCGCCCTTCTCTAACCCTATTATACTCCCCCAGCGGAAACTAAAATCATGGAAAAGTACGACCTCAAAAAGGAGTTGAAGCGCCTCTACTCAGCGAAGGAGAAGCCCGAGTTCGTCAACGTCCCCGAGATAAATTACCTCACATACACGGGGCGCGGGGAGCCTGGAGGCGTAGCCTACACCGAAGGGCTCGGCGCCCTCTATGCGGCTACTTATACGCTCAAGTTCGCCTCGAAGAAGAAGGGGCGGGACTTCACAATCATGGGGCTTGAGGGGCTCTGGTGGTGGGACGATCCGAGGATAGTCAACCTCGAGCACGCGCCACCGAGAGACACGTGGAACTGGATATCCCTCATCGCCGTACCCGACTTCGTCACATCAGTCATGCTTGAGGAGGCGAGACCCGAGATGGTCAAGAAGAAAGGCAAGACGCTGGAGAATGTCAGACTCGAAAGGATAAACGAGGGGCTCTGCGCCCAGATACTCCACATCGGACCTTACAGCGACGAGCCACGCAACCAGAAGGCTCTCCACGGCTTCATCGCGGAGCAGGGATATAAGCTTCGAGGGCGCCATCACGAGATATATATGGGTGATCCACGCAGGACGCTGCCTGAGAAGCTCAAGACCATCCTCAGGCACCCCGTCGAGAAAGCCTAGCGAAACCCTCTATTAACCCTCGAGGTGAATAGAGGGGTCATAGGGGCACCCGAATGATAGATTACCACGTCCACGAGAAGCACTCGCGGGACGCCGCCACTGCCATGATACCCGAATACATCGCCTCCGCCGAGGCACGAGGCGTACACGAGATAGCCTTCACAACTCACTTCATCACCGTCGGGCCGGACGTAGCCATTAGCATCCGTGAGGACGAGATACCCGAGTACATCGAGGACATACGCCGTGCACAGGCGAATACGAAAGTTAGGCTGCTCGCGGGGCTCGAGGTCGACTACTTTCCCGGCGAGGAACACCACTTGGAACAGGTACTCGACAACCACGACTTCGACTTCATCCTCGGCAGTACCCACTACGTGAACGGCGTCGACATAGGCTCACAGACGCAGGCGGAGGGCTTTTTCGCCGGCCGCCCGATAAAGCGTGCTGCTGACGAGTACTACAAGGTATGGAAGAGGGCGATAGAGTCAGGGCTCTTCGACGTGATGGCTCACCCCGACTACTGGAGAAAGTACCTCCACTTCTACGATAAGACAGCGCCGTGGGGTGAGTACGGATCAGCCGTCTTCGACGCCCTCCAAGCCGCTGCGGACAACAGTATCGGCATCGAGGTCAACACCGCCGGTGAGCGTGCCGGGACCGGCCACTTCTACCCACTCCAAGAGTTCCTCATCGCCGCCCACGAGGCGGGGATTGAGAACGTCACTGTCGGCAGTGACAGCCACACCGCAGGCACGCTCGGCTATAGGCTAGACGAGGCAGCGAGGATGCTCCGCGACGCCGGCTTCACAACGATAAGCAGTTACGAGAAGAGGCGGGGCCGCCGCACGCCTATCGGCGAGATGCTCAAGCGAACGCATTAAATTTAAAACCGTCTCTATCACTCGAAGGCTGCTAGACTTGGACGACAAGCAGAGGCTGTTCCAGTACATAGAGAAGTACAGAAATGACCTCGTCGAGACACTTAGAGGACTCATCAGAATCGACACTCATACGCCCCCGGGACACAACTACGACGTAATATGCAAGCACATTTCGGACAGGCTCGTCCCACTCGGATGTGATACTAATATACACGACGCGACCGAGGAATACCTCAAACAATCCGGCGCGAAGCAGCTTGGACTCGATGGACCCCGCAGTAACGTCGTCGCCCGCCTCAAGGGAGAAGGCAGCGGGCCGAGGCTCCATATCAGCGCACATATAGATACCGCCCCAATACAGGCGGAGGGCTGGACACATGAACCCCTTGCGGGGGAGGTGACAAAGACCAGCCAGTACGGTAAGAGCACCTACGACGTAGGCGGAGGCTATATCTGGGGCAGGGGTGTCTGCGACGACAAGGGACCCCTTGCCGCCGCCATGTTCACCATCAAGGCTCTTAGGGAACTCGACATACGCCTCAGTGGCGACCTGATCATCACGGGCAACTGCGATGAGGAGATAGGCGGCGTGGCGGGGCTCGGCTACCTCATCCGCGAAGGGATCGTGAAGGCGGACTACGGGCTCCAGCTCGACGGCTCAATGAACGCGATAAACCTCGCCGCCCAGGGACGCACCCGCTTCCTCGTCAGGACATTCGGAAAAGCCTACCATGGGCAGATGCCGATCCTCGGCGTCAACGCGATCGAGAAGATGAGCAAGATCAACGTCGCGCTCGACAACTACTGGCGCAACGTCCTCATGAAGAGGCAGGTGGCGACCCCCGGAATCGAGCTGCCGCCAGAGATCGTCGGCGCCGGGGTTAACAAGCTGACCGCCATGCTCAACATAGGTAAGATAAAGGGAGGAGTACAGGGGGCGACGGTCCCCGACTTCTGCGAGGAGGAGGTTCTCCGCTGCATGACACCCAACGAGACCTTCGCTGATGTAGAGAATGAGCTGC
>JBFYNQ010000079.1:0-5955 GCA_041304265.1 Candidatus Bathyarchaeota archaeon
GATTTCATTCTTGTTGACGGTTATACCCGTAGTCCTTCACCTGATTGTTCTACCACTTCTCCCAGTATCTGCGATCGGCTGCGGGTGGCTTCTCGCTTTCGGCGTATTTCCCGCCCCACACATTAAGTCCCTTTGCCTCATCCTCATCTATCTTCGTCTTTAGCATCGCTAGCATCCTCTCGTCGGTGCAGCCTAGGCTCTTCATCTTCTGTGGCGTCGGCACACCATTCTGCGTCCAGCCGCGGCGGTGGTATACGGCGTCCGCGAGCCTCTGGTACTGGTCCTGCCTGTGCTCATAGAGCCTTCTTATCTTCTCCTCGACTGGCATAGCCTTCACCACATCCTTCGTGAGGCTAAGCTTCTCGACGAGCTGGGCATCGTAGCGGTCTTTCCTAGACGCATACTCGAGGGGCGTCACGGGTCCCATAGACCTGTAGGGTATCCAGTCGTCCCTCCTCCTGCCCCTACCCAGCCAGACGTTCATGGCACGCTGCCAGTTGTAAGCCCTCTCGCTCTGATTGATCAGGTCACTGGGACCCACCTTCATCCCGGTTACAGCAGAGAAGACTTCAGCGTAGTTCTGCACATGCTCGGGCACCTTCGCCGGCTCACTCGTCTTCGCGTTGTCGACGGGCTCGATGTCATTCCACGGCAGCTTGCAGAGGCCATTGAGACCGAACCACGTCCTCCACATAGGGAAGTAGTGGAGGGCCTCCGCTTTGTCTTTGAAGGTGGGTATCTGGTTGTTGACCATGTCCATGAAGATGAGCCACGCCTCGTCGTGCTGCGGGCCTTTAAGCGTCAACCCGTAGCCGCCCTGCATGGCGAGTGACTCCTTCGTAACGTACTGGCTGTACTCGAGGCCCTTGCTCTCCATGCCGCACTCCTCAATGAGATAGGGGTCCCCCCAGCCCTTCGTCTTGAGCCAGTCCTTTACTCGGCGTGCGCCTTTTGCGGCGACGCGTATGAACTCGCCCTCATCCCCCGATGCGATTCGGTGGAGGAGCTGGAGCGCAGCCTCGCCGTTGCCGAAGCATAGCTCGAGCCCGTCGCACCGTTCCTTGTTTAGGATACCGTACTCGTACATCTCCATGTAGAAGGCGGTAGCCGTCCCCGCTGAGATAGTGTCCAGCCCATAGGTGTCACAGTAGAAGTTGAACTCGAGAATCCACAATGGGTCCCAGAGGCTCATGTTTGAGCCGGAGCCGAGGGTCTCGTACTCGGGACCATCCACGGTGACTCGCTGACCCTTGTATGGCCCTGTCATGACAGTGTAGTTGTCGACTGTCTTAGCGCACGCCATCGTGCAGCCGTGCCAGCAGCCGTCAGGGATGACCTTCGTGAACAACTTATAGAGTTCGGGTGAGTAGAGGTTAGGCGCCTTTGGGAAGCTGCCGAAGCGATAATTCTCAGTGGGGAGCAGGTCGTAGGCGTCCATGATCTCGACGAGGTGGGCGGTGCCGACTGTCCTCATGTTGCACTGGAACTTGTCCTGGTCCCTGATCTCCCTGTGTATCTTCACGCCTACCTCCGCGAGGGCATCCGGGTCGGCTGGGTGGTTGCTGACGCCGTCGACTTTCTCGACCTTAACGACGATCGCCTTGACGCCCTTGTCGCGCAGTACGGTGCCTAGTCCACCGCGACCTGCCTGCTTAAGTCTAGGGGTCTTCCGGCGTATATCGTAGAAGGAGAAGTTCATGCAGCCCCAGTAACTGTGCTCAGCGCCTTTGCCCGAGGAGACCGTTGACACCTTCTGGCGTGAGAGGTCTGTGTCCTCGGAGGCATACATGTGTGTAAGCTGCTCCGCGAGGAGGTGTGTGTTCGTCTCCTCGAGGGGCGCCATCTCAACGGACACCGTGCCCTTCTCGCCATCGATGACGATGAGGACATCCTCCTCCGACTTACCCTGTATCTCAAGGGCGTCGAATCCAGCGAACTTGAGGTAGGGGCCGAAGAAGCCGCCGACGTTACTGTCGCAGATTATGTTTGTCGCTGGGGACACGGTGAGGCAGAGGCTCTTGCCTGAGCCTGGGTACTGCGTGGTACCGCAGAGGGGCCCAGTGGTGATGACGAGCTCATTCTCCGGGCTGTCCCAGCGTGTATCTGGTTTAACAGCGTCCCAAAGGAGCCTGAGGCCGAAGCCCCTGCCACCAGTGAAGTACGCCTTCATCTCCTCGGGGACCCTCTTCTCCCTGATCTCACGAGTCGTGAGGTTGACGTAGAGTGTCCTGTTTGCGTAACCCTTCTCAACCATCCCCTTAGCATAACTATACTGTGCTAGCTCCCGGTGGGCTGAGCGGATTTTCGCGTAGTCCCATGAGTGCTTCGTATTCTTTGCGTCGTATTCCTTGACGGGTACCTGTCCTTCTGCCATCTTTAGACCCCCAACTTGTGGTAGACGACTTTCTTTTGGTCGTCCACGCTCTTGTCGGCGAGCTCCAACGCGTTCTCCGGGCAGGCACGGACGCATGAACCGCATGATATGCACTTGAACGGCTCTATCCTCGCATGCGCCTTCCTCATGGCGGCGCTGGGGCAGAATGCGACGCATGCCTGACACCCGACGCAGAGCTTCGCATCCAGTGTAACGACACCCTTCGCGTTGCGCGACAGTGCACCCACGGAGCACATGTCGATGCAGAGGCCGCACTGGTTGCAGACGTTCGCACTACGAACCCCCTTCTCTTCTGTTATCCGTATTGCTGACCTTTCCCCACCGCCCCCGGTGTTGAAGTGTACATTGGAGCAAGCTCCCTCACATGTGAGGCAGCCGGTACACTTCTCGGGGTGGAACTCGACGACCTTGACTCTCATTTCGAAGACTATTATCGGAACTCCTGAATAAAGTTTAACAACTGGGCTTTCTAGCCGTAGAAGCCAGCGGTTAGACCACCATCAACGAAGAGTATGTGGCCGTTGACGTAGCTGGACTCGTCGGAGGCGAGGAAGAGAGCTCCTTTGGCGATGTCCTCTGGTTGGGCGAAGCGCCCCATGGGTATCTTCTTGATTAGGAAGCTCTTTGTCTCTTCCGGGTTTGGCGCAGCCTCTATGGAGGCCGTCCACTGGGGCGTCACCGTCTCACCGGGGACGAGGCCATTGACCCTGATACCGTACTTACCGTAGTCGAGGCACATGCTACGCGTCAGCTCGCGCAGGCCTCCCTTAGAGGTACCGTAGGCGTGGTTGCCCATGTAGTTCATGTAGGCGTTGGTCGTGATGGTGTTGATTATCGAGCCGCCACCCCTCTTGATCATAATCGGTACGACCTCCTTGCTGACGAGGAAGGTGCCGCGGAGGTTGAGGTTGATGAGCCTGTCCCACTCCTGCTCAGAGTCGTTGACGACAGTGTCGTTGTTTTCCTTTTGCCAGCCGCCGACGTTGTTGTGGAGAACGTCAACGCCGCCGTAGCGGTCTTGTAACTGCGCAACCATAGCCTTGACCTCGGCGTGCTTTGTGACATCTGCCCTGTAGAATGTGGCTTCTCCATTTCCCTTCTTGATGAGGCTCACGGTCTCTTCACCGCCCCTCTCGCTGACATCGTTTACGGCGACCTTAGCACCCTCAGAGGCGAAGAGTATGGCCACCGCCCTGCCTATTCCCGAACCCGCTCCCGTGATGAGGGCGGTCTTCCCCTGTAATCTGTTCATAACGGTTCTTCTTCTGCTGCGACGGTTAATATGTTTAAGGAGTCACATACCACCTCTGAGTCGTACCCATTAAATCATCGACGGCACTCATACACCTCGATCGTCCATGGCTAAGCAGTCTAGTTTCAGCGAAATCGTCCCTGAGCCGAGGGTCGAGAAGATCATCGGTGGGTTCCAGTTCACCGAGGGGCCACTCTGGGCAAGTGGTAGGCTGCTCTTCTCCGACATCCCCGCGAGCACAATCTACAGCTGGACCCCCGGCGCTGATCACGCCGAGGTCTACAGGAGGCCGAGCGGGCGCAGCAACGGGCTCACCCTCGATGGTCGCGGCCACCTTATAGCCTGTGAGCATGACAGGCGACTCACCAGAACCGGGCCCAATGGCACCGTTGAGGTGCTCGCTGAGAGCTACGGGGGGAAGAGGCTCAACAGCCCAAATGATGCCATAGTTGCGAGGAGTGGAGCCATCTACTTCACCGACCCACCCTACGGCCTCGGCGACAAATGTGAGGGGAAAGAGCTACCCTACCAGGGCATTTTCAGACTCGGTACCCGAGGGAAGCTCACCCTGCTAGACGATTCTTTCGAGCGCCCAAACGGCCTCGCTTTCAGCCCCGATGAGTCAAGGCTCTACATCGACGACACGGCGAAGCGCCACATCAGGGTCTTCGACGTGAGAAAAGACGGGTCGATTAGCGGAGGCGAGGTCTTCGCCGACCTGAAGGGACCTAAGCGTGGTAACCCCGATGGAATGAAAGTCGACACTCATGGCAACGTCTTCTGCACAGGCTCGGGCGGCGTCTGGGTCATAGCACCCTCCAGGGAGCCGCTCGGCGTCATCGAGAGTCCCGAGGTAACCACAAACGTCGCGTGGGGTGACTTAGACTTCAAGACCTTATACATAACCGCGCAGACGAGTGTCTACAGGGTGAGGACGACAACAGGCGGTATTCATTCGCCTAATCTTATGCGTGCATCCTAGAAAATTAGTATAACTCAGGTGTCGATCGCTTCATTAACCATCTGCTCTGTTGCTCAGATTAGTGTAATGAGCCGCCCGAACCCGACATTGAGCTGCTTGATTCCGCCGTAGGAGTTTATGTAGCCCTTCTCAACCCTGAGGCGCGCTCCAACCTTGACAACCTCGAACTGCTTGTCCCAAAGGACCATGATCACCCTGCCTGTTGCGTCCTCGAGTGCGGCGTTGGCGACTGTGAGTTCTCCACCCGTCTTCTTCGACCGTACGGAGCGGGGGTACGACTTCTCTGTCACCTTGCCCTCGACTGTGACGTTGCTCTGCCCGTCCCTGAGGGAGCCGATCGGCGCGATAGCCTCATCGCCTATGCGTTTCTCGAACCATTTAGTCTTGATCTTTGGGTCGCCATGCTCCCATCCGATCTGCCTGAAGCCCAACGACTCTACGAAGGACGGCACGCGTGTGTTCCACTCGGGAGTACCTAACGTCCAGATCGTCACTTCGGAGTACCTCTCTCCGAGGAGTCTAACAACTGCGGAACCTATTCCCTCTCGTTGGTGATCAAGGTCGACGAAGAGTCTCTCGATGGTCGCGAGTGTCCCACCTGCGCTTACCATGGCGCCGCCGACGACCTCCTCCCCCTGAAGGATCGTGTAGCAGCCTAGGTACTTCAGTGAGCGCGTGTAGAACGCGGGGGAATCATATCCCTGTGGGCCGCCAGGTGTTGGCGCACCATATTCATCATCTGATCCAAAAGCCCTCTTCGCGATCTCGGCAAGGCGCTCTGAGTCTATCTCGGATGCCTCGACTAAGGTAACATCTGCGACCATACGCATACACGACTATTACTTTTCTGCCTCTATATCTCGTGTCTGGTAGGAGAACGTTCCGTCCCTTTTCATATCCTATAAGGGCTGGGTCGCTGGTCGCTATTTCAATCAGTAGCGATTGGATGACGTGCATATGAACGTGCAGTTAACGCGCACGACATGCCTATAGTGACCCCCTACCGCCAACGCTAAAGCCAGATCGCGACAAGATTGAACCGGTAATCATGTCTAGAAGACTTGCCGATAGGACAGCCCTCGTCACGGGCGCTAGCAGGGGAATTGGGGAGGCCATAGCACTCGAACTGGGGGAGGCAGGTGCGGTGATCGCCCTTGTAGCGCGTGAACCTATTCAGCTTAGGCATGTCGCAGAGAAGGCGGAGAAGATGGGGATACGGGCGGAGACATTTGTAGCCGATGTCTCAAACGAGGATGACGTAGAACGCCTTAAGGATGAGGTTCTCAGTAGCCTCGGAGCCGTAGACATTGTAGTCAACAACGCTGG
>JBFYNQ010000080.1:0-13661 GCA_041304265.1 Candidatus Bathyarchaeota archaeon
TGGAAATTGAACTTGACTCTGATTGGGTCGTTCTCAGCTATCAAGGCTCGCCCGTGGTACGCCTTCTGCTTGTCGAGACGTATGTATAGGCTCCCTTGTGGGTCGATATGGTTTGGCAGATCCTGAAGTAGAGTCGTTTTATCGAGGCTGCTAAACTTACCCAATATGTTAGCTAGGAAGTCGGTCGCCTCCTTTTTCTTCAAGGTCTTGGCGGTGAGTAGTTGTATGGGATCGTCGTAGTGCCCTGAGAGACGTTGGGATTCGAACTCTGGCTCGAAGCGTGCAAGGCTCTTGACCGCCTGCTTTACCTTCTCCTCGTCCTCGGTTGCATGGGCGAAGACGTTTATCTCGGCGGCTTTTACGAGTCTCTCCTCGGGCATCTGGGATCACTTTCGCTGTATTCGTCATTTACATGCTTATTATGGGTTCGCCCGCTTTGGCAACGCTTAACTTCATGGATGCGACCACTTTGCCCTGTGCGGCCGTGGCTTAGCGGATAGAGCATGGGCCTTCGGAGCCTATGGTCGAGAGTTCGAATCTCTCCGGCCGCGCCATCCCTCAGCATTTATCCGTGAAGAAATGAAACTGGTTGTAGGTGCCTGTGTTGGAGAAAACCATTCTGTATTGTGAATCGCCAGGGGATAACACGGAGCTTGTCCTCGCGGCGGCGAAGAAGAGGGCGAAGGAGCTGAAGATCAGGGACGTCGTCGTGGCGACGACGCACGGCGGGACCGCCATAAGGGCGAAAGAGGTCTTTGCTGACGCGAAACTCAACCTCGTCGCTGTGGGGATCGCCGAGGGCTACAGGGAGAACGGTTGGTGCTTCACCGAGGCAGAGAAGGCGAAGCTCGATAAGGCCGGCATCAAGCCACTTGTCACATCTCATGCGCTGGGGGATGGTGTCGCCAGCAGCTTCACCGAGAAGAGTGGGGGCAAGAGCATCGAGGAGATCGTGAGGGATACTCTCTACCGCTTCGGGCAGGGGATGAAGGTCGCCGTCGAGATCACGCTCATGGCGGCTGACGCTGGATTGATACCGATGGACCGGGAGGTTATGGCGATCGCCGGGACGGCTGAGGGAACAGACACATGTATAGTTGTGAAGCCCTCTTATCCGAGAAGATTTTTCGATTTAGAGATCAGGGAGATAGTGGCGAAGCCGCGTAACCTCGCGACGGGGACGCAGATAGCGGCTTAAAGAGCCCATTTTGCATCAAAGCTACCAACTGACGATTATTTAGGCTCATTTTTTGAAATGGATCATTTCATAACGCTGTAGTTACTCCCCTCTGGGAGTTAGGGTTTGTAGAAGTATGGGAAGCCTGCGTAGACCTTGATGCCGAGGATTAGGTTCTCGACTGTGATGTACTCATTCGGTTGGTGGGCGACGCCGCTTATGCTCGTGCCGTAGCCGAGGCTGGGTATGCCAGCGATCTTGCTCGTGCTGATGCCATCCGTGCCTCCCGTTAGTATCTTCATGTTCGGCTTCTTACCTGTCGCCTTCTTTATGGTCTTGGAAAACTGCTTGGCGAAAACGGTGTCGGGGCTCTCGTAGAAGCCGGCCTGGTCGCCGAGCTTGCCCCTACCGCCTGCGTGTGTCTCCCTGCCGGAGGCAACCTCGACGCCTGGAACGCCCGCATCCTTGACTATGCGCTCGATCTCCTTCCTGACCGCGGAGACACTTGCGCCGGGCGTGAGTCGTATGTCGAACTCTGCCTCGGCGTAGTCGGGGACGACGTTGATCTTGACGCCGCCGTTGATAATGTTGCATGTTACGGAGGGATAATTGAACATGCGACGGATCATCTTCTGGAGTTCGGGGGTCTTCGCCTCACCCATGTAGAATTTGACGCTGTCCCGGATCGGCTTGTTGAGTGCTTCGGGTAGGTCGAGTTTGAAGTTCCCGATCTTGTAGACATCTGGGATGATCTTGACGAGTTTCATGATGGCGTTGTCGCCTAGGAATGGGGTGCTGCCGTGTGCGGTTTTGCCCTTCGCAATAATGCGCGTCTGTGCGCCTCCCTTACAGCCCAGGTCGATGCTCGGGCTCTCGGCGCCTCCTCCGTTGCCGTCGCCTATGATGCAGACGTCGCCCTTGAAGTGACCAGATTCGGCGAGCCACTTAGCACCGGCTCCGCCGCCTATCTCCTCATCACTTGTGAACCAGAACTCGACAGGGTGGGGAACCCTCATCTTGGCTAGTATACGGGCGCTGACCATGGCGGCGGCGCAGCTTCCCTTCATGTCGCTGCTGCCCCTGCCGTAGACGATGCCGTTCTTGATGACTCCGTCGTAGGCTGGGTATTTCCATGCCTCTGGTTTACCCTCGGGGACGACGTCGATGTGTCCAACCCAGATGACCTTGTGGTCGGTCTTGCCGGGTATCTTTGCTACGATGTTCGGCTTCTTGGGGTCCTGCGCGTGTACCTCGTGCTCTATGCCGTATTTTTCGAGGTATTCGCCGATATAGAGGACGATCTCGTCCGTGCGGCCTTCAGGGTGGGCGCTGTTGTACTTTACGAGCCCTGATGTGAGCTCGGATACTTCTTTTCCTGTTTTGTCTGCTTCCGCGAAGATCTTCGAGATGCTCATACGGTGGAAAAGTGTGTGGAAGGTGGTTTTACCATTTTCCCCATTTTTCCTACAATCAGGTGTTGAAAAGCTAGCTAATGAAGGTGGAAGACGATGATGACGATATACAAGAATATGGCGGATGCGGCTAGAAACCACCTAAGCGCACGATATTTAATCCGAGGGGATAATCCGCCCTAAGGCTGAAGTGTTTTTGATTTAAGGAATGCTTCGTTCCTCGAGGCGTTTGAGCAGGGCGTCCATTTTCTCGGGTAATAGCTTCCTTATGGGCAGCTGATAAGGGCACCTCACCTCACACGCGCCGCAATCGAGGCAGGCGGCTACCTTTGGGGCGACTTCTTTTGTTTGATTTAAGACGCCTTCAGTCCACCCCATTCGGCGCAGCGTGCTCATCTCAGTTCGTAGCACGAAGCTGATGGGTATCCCTGCGGGGCATGGCTGGCAGTAGTCGCAGGCTGCGCAAAATTCGTCGCCGAGGGCGACTCGATCGACGTCGATGGAGTCTAGTTCGTCCTTTGAGAGTGTGAGGTCTCCTCCGCATACGGCGACGTTCTGTTCGACCTCGCTGATGCTCTGCATGCCGGGGATGACGCAGTCGCAGTTCTTGTCGGCGAGTATGAATTTGAGGGCGGTCGATGCGTTTGTGAAGGCGCCGCCGCCGAATGGTTTCATGATGATTGTGCCGACGTCCATTTTCTTGCATGTGGGTAGGAGTTCTTTTCCTGGTTCTAGGGCGATGTAGTTGTAGCCTACCATGATTGTTTCGAAGGGGCTGCCTTCGGCGATTATCTTGTTTAGGAAGGTTGGGCTGTGGCTTGTTACGCCGATGTGACGGGCAGTGCCTTCTTCTTTGATCTTTATTAGTTCGTCGAGGGCTCCGCCGGGTTCTTTGATCGTTTTCCACCCTGTGTCAGTTACGTTGTGTAGTTGGTATAGGTCGAGATAGTCCGTGCGTAGGTTTTTGAGGCTGGTGGCGAGGTTGTCGCGTAGGTCTTTCGCGGTTTTGGCGGGGCTTTTTGTGGCTATGAGTATGTGGTCTCGAACGTCTGCGAGGGCTTTTCCTATTCTTTCCTCGCTTGTCGTGTAGCCGCGGGCTGTGTCGTAATAGTTTATGCCGAGTTCGTAACATCGTCTGACGACGTTGACTGCCTCGGTCTCGGGGATGCGTTGTATGGGTATGCCGCCGAATCCGACCTCGGTTACCATGAGGTCTGTCTTACCGAGTCTCTTTCTCCTCAGGGTCATTGGTGCTGTTGAGGGATGAGGGTTAATAAATGGTTTAGGTGCATGGCTAGTCGATGAGTAATCCGGTCACGATGAATAGGCCCGGGGAGACGGTGCTCCTCATGGGCAATGAGGCTATTGTACGCGGCGCCCTCGAGGCGGGGATCAGGATCGCAGCCTCCTACCCTGGTACGCCGGCGTCGGAGATAGGTAACACGCTCGCCGAGATCGCTGAGGAGGTGGGTATTCACTTCGAGTGGTCTACGAATGAGAAGGTGGCCTTTGAGGTTGTTTACGGTGCCTCGATGTGTAATCAGCGGGGCCTGGTGCCGATGAAGCACGTCGGCTTGAACGTGGCGCTTGACATAATGGAGATGGCGGCGCTCCGCGGGGTCAAAGGGGGCCTCGTCTTCGTCTCCGCTGATGATCCGAGTCAGCATAGTAGTGGGCAGGAGCAGGATCAGCGCTGGGTGGCGAAGCAGAACTGTGTTCCCGTTCTTGAGCCTAGTGACCCACAGGATGCTAAAGACTTTACTGTTCAGGCTTTCGAGTTGTCTGAGAGGCATAGGCAGCCGGTCATGCTCCGCACGGTTACCCGCGTCAGCCACATGAGGAGTGGGGTCAAGCTCGGTGAGCTCGTGAAGCTGGGTAGGGAGGCGAGGTTCGACTTTGAGCAGTTCAGCTACGTCGTCGCGGGCTTCGACAAGATGTTCTATGGCCGGGAGAAGGAGGCCAACGAGAAGATCGCGAGGATGATGGTCGAGTTCGACTCCTCCCCCCTGAATAAGCTGGTTATGTCTGGGGGGGAGAAGGTCGGCGTCATTGCTGCGGGGCAGACCTACAATTATGTCATGGACGCCCTCGTCAAGTTGGGTGCTAGGGATAGGGTGGCCGTCCTCAAGCTTGGCACCTCGAATCCCCTCCCTGAGGGCCTCGTGACGAGGCTCCTCAAGGGAGTCGATAAAGTTCTCGTCACTGAGGAGCCTGACCCGTTCGTCGAGCTGCATGTCAAAGCGCTGGCCAAGGACGCGAACCCGAGGGTCGAGCTCTTCGGGCGCCTCGGAGGCAGTCTCCCCGCGGAGGGCGAGTTGATGCCCTACATGGTTGACGGGGTCATAGCCGAGATGCTTGGGCTGAAGCCAGCGGGGAATCCGCGGGCAGAGGTTGAGAAGGAGGCGAAGGAGATGATCTTCGGGAGGATGCTCACGGTCTGCGCAGGCTGCCCTCACCGGCCGAGCATCTACGCTCTTAAGCGCGCGGTCAAAGCGGTCAAAGGTGACATTCATAAGGTCGTGGTTAACGGTGACATCGGCTGTTATGGTCTCGCTTGGGCACCGCCGATGAGTTATGAGGACACTTACTTCTGTATGGGGGCCAGCCTCGGCGTCAGTCAGGGGATGAGTCAGGTCGGCGTGGATACGATCGCGTGGATCGGAGATGGTACATTCTTCCACGCCGCCATACCGGCCCTCATGAATGCGGTTCAGACTAAGACCAATATTAAGGTCGTCGTCGCCGACAACGGGGTTACGGCGATGACGGGGTTCCAGCCCAACCCTCAGTCAGGTAAGATGGCGACAGGTGAGGAGACGAAGAGTGTCAGCATCGAGGCCATCGCCAGGGCGGTAGGCGTTGAGCACATCGAGGTCGCGGATGCCTATGACACGAAGGCGACGGAGGCCGCGTTCAAGAGGATGTTATTGACGGAGGGCGTGGCTATGGTCATCAGCAGGCGCGTCTGCGCCACCGAGGCGATTCGCCAGATGAGGCCGAAGCGCCCCGTCCCGTACGAGGTCGACGAGTCCAAGTGCGTAGGCTGCAAGCTCTGCCTGACCACATTCGGCTGCCCCGGCCTCAACTACGATGAGGCGAGGAAGAAGGCGAGCATCGACCCGACGATCTGTATGGGCTGCGGTGTCTGCGCGCAGGTGTGTAACGTCGGATGCATCCACCGGAGGTCTGAGTGATGAAGACGACGCGGATTGTGATAGCGGGTGTGGGCGGGCAGGGCACGCTCCTGGCCACTCGCCTCATCGCGGAAACGGCTATCAAACGGGGGCTTCAGGTCCGGATCGGTGAGACGTATGGGATGGCGCAGAGGGGGGGCCCCGTTATGGGGCATATTCAGATAGGTGAAGCATACTCGCCTCAGATCAGGCCCGGGGAGGCGGATGCCCTTCTCGGCTTCGAGATCGCGGAGGCGACGCGCAGGGGGGTCACCTACCTCAAGCATGGGGGGCTGGCCATAGTCAACAGTAAGAAGCTTCCCCCCGTCGAGGTCATCAGCGGTATGCGTAAGTACCCTGAGGAGGGGGAGCTGCTCAAGCTCCTGTGGAAGGTGACAGACAGGGTTTCGGTCTTCGACGCCACGAAACTGGCGGAACAGGCGGGTGACTCCATCGCGACTAACATCGTCATGTTGGGTGCACTAGCAGCGTCGGGCGTACTCCCCTTCAGCGAGGGTGATATCATAGCCACTATGAAGGAGTCTATCCCTGCGAGGTTCCTCGAGTTAAACACGAGAGCGTTCAGGCTCGGCGCTGGGGCGCTGAAGAAGTAGGTTACTCCTCCCAGAGCTTGAAGCTCAGGGGGGAGACCTCGTCGGCTGTCTGTTTCTTGTAGTGGTGTTCGGGTATCCGGGCCCAGATGTCCTCGCCGGCCTTCTGGGTGTCGCGCAGCAGCTTCTTCTCGTCGATCGTCGTCAGTTTGCCGTCCTCGACGACGACTTTACCATCCACTATCACATATTTGACGTCGGCGCGCTGGCTGCTGTTTATGAGGTTCTTTATCGGGTCGCGGTATGGGACGCCGTTGAATGTCTCCATATCGACGACGGCCATGTCCGCGAGCGCCCCGGGTGAGAGGCGTCCGAGGTCGCTCCGGCCCAGCCCTTTTGCGCCGCCGAGGGTTGCGCTGTTGAATATGTCCCTGCTTGCCCCGCTGTGGCAGTCCCAGTCCGCTAGCTTGGAGGTGTAGCTCGCCATCCTCATCTCGTTGAGGAGGTCCTGAGGGACCGTGTCCGTGCCTATGCTGACGTTGACGCCCGCCTTGAGGTAGGCGGTGTGGCTGTGCATCTTGTTGCCCCTCTTGACGAAGACGAGGGGGTCGTGGCTGACCGTTGCGCCGCTCTCGGCGAGTATAGCGAGGTCGCCGCCGTCGGCGGGTGGGTAGTTGACCATTGGGTGCCCGGTGATTGCCCAGCCGTGTCCGATGACGAGGTCGGGTCCGAGCAACCCTGTGTCCTTGAGGAACTCGACGGGGGTTCTACCGTACATTCTGATCATGTTGTTGAACTCGACGACCCACTGGCCGGCGTGGATGGTTATTGGTAGCTTTAGCTCGTTCGCCTTAGCGCGTATTGCCTTTTGAAGGTCGGCGCTGCATTTATCGACTGTGTCGCCGTAGAGTGCGGGTATGAGGCGGCCGCCGCAGGCGCCTGTGTATTTCTCGGCGAATTGCTCCGCCTCGTCGAGCTTCTTTAGCCCCGCCTCGAGGCCGAGCCACCTTGTGCGTAGGTCCGCGACTGGTGTTCTGTCCCATACGCCATCGGCGATTATCGTGTTTTCCGCTGCCCTGATGCCAATCTGGTCGATCGTCTTCACCGTTTTCTCGGCGCCGAGGTTTGACACCATGCCTATCTCTAGGATTGTCGTGTTTCCGCTTTTGAGGCACTCCGCGAGGCTGAACTTGGCGAAGATCTCGTAGTCTGGTCCCCGCATCGCTTGTCCGAGCGAGGTGAGGTTCTCGCCGAGGCTGCTCATGTAGAAGTGGCGGGCTCCCGTGTCGTCTATGAAGCCCTTGTCCTTGGGTGCTGTTGCGGCGTGGATGTGAGTGTTGATGAGCCCGGGCATGACGAGCCCTGTTGGGGCGTCGATCCATCTCTCGACCTTCCCATCGTAGCTCTTGCCGACGTGCTTGATCCTTTTTCCGTCGACGATGACTATACCGTCGCGGATGATTCTGTGCTCCTCGCCGTCGAAGCCGACGACGAATTTTCCTCTGACACCGAGAGACATGGGGAATTAGTACTGTCCAGGGGTTAAAAGGATGAATGAGGTGCTAGATGTTCTGGCCCAGCAGGAGGCTGGCTGTGACGGCGATGATGAGAATTATGACCGTCTCCGCTAGCGTGATCTTCCAGTTTACCCTCGTCTTCCGCGACCTGTATCGGACTAGGAAGACGCCGACGATGACTCCGACGAAGCCAAGGGAGACGAGTATGTTGAAGGGTCCGGGTAATAGGAGGTAGAGCGCGATCGGGATGATGCCTGCGAGGAAGGTTGTGACGCCGCTCACGACCGCCGCCTTGAGGTTTGACTTGTTAAGGTCCTTTCTGAAGATGTTGAAGAGACGCGATATGAGGCGTAGGCTCTTCTCCCTCTCCTCCTTGTCGGGGATGTCGTGTAGGCTGAAGTTGATTATTCTCTGCAGGCTGATGATGTCGCTCAGGTCCTCAGTCTTGCCTCCGAGGAAGAAGCTGCTAAAGTTGGTTAACGCGACGCTCGCGAGGGTAAGCAGCGTCGCGAAGATCGTGTGAGAGACATCGAGTTTTGTGAGATAACTGCTCAGAATCACTACAAGCCCCGTGATGCTGCCGTCGGTGAGCCCGGTGACGGTCTCAAGCACGGGCTCCTCGCCCACGAAGAGGTTCTCCCACTCCCCGCTTAAAAGAAGGCCGCTGTTCGTTAGCTCTACCATATCCTCGGGGGTCACGACGACGAGGCCCTCCGCGGCCATCTCCATCATCGCCTCGTCGAACTCCAGAGGAGTTATGCAAATGTCACGCCCGCAGATCCGGTTCAGCCTACTAACAAGGCTATTCTTAGATGCCCGCTTCTTGTCCTGGAGCTCTAGCAATGTGACGATCTTGATGACGTCTGGGAGCTCCTGGATTTCGAAGGACAATTTCTCACTCAGATACGGGTTAGGCCGCGGTGAGTATCCTAGGTGAGCGTCTAGAAAATGCTTACTCTCAATGCTTGACGGGAAACCGTAAGATTTTAAAAGCCTCGCCCGTGTGCTTCTTGTCGAGTGGTGAACAATGTCCCACCAATTCGATTGATAGAAGCCGAAGAGGGAGACCTCAGGCGGCTTCTACTCCGCGCATTAAACGAGAACCAGGTTCTGATTCTAAGCAACATAGGCGGTAGCTGTGAGAGGGTCTCGCGTATCCTTCAGAGGATAAGTGAGACTCGTGGCATCCCACTATCTACACTGAAGCTCAACGCAAAGATACTGAGGGAGCTCAGGCTCATCCGCTACGGCTCGTTGGCGGAGCCGGATGAGGCAGAGCTTACGCCACTCGGCAGGAATGTCCTCGACTTCGTGGACGACCCATCCCACAGATGCTTAGGAGGGCAGCCAACGCGACTCCGCCCTAATCAGGGCAGGTGTTTTAAGCCATCCACCGCACATCTAGGCGACTAGCGATGCCTGAAGTGAAGAAGAAGATGAACGCCGAGGAGGAGCTCAAGGACATATACACGAGACTTCATCCTCAGGTCTTATCCGAGTTCGAGGACATGATGCCCCAGTACTGGGGTAGCAAGTGGAAGGCGAACACGAGCATCGGAAAGCTCCGCACCGTGCTCGTTCACCGCCCCGGAAAGGAGTTCCTCAATGTGGGCAAGAAGACGCCGTGGCCTCCCCACGAGGCGAGTCTAAACGCTTGGCGCATGATGGAGAAGCCAGATCTCGACGAGCTCGTGAAGCATCACGAGAACCTAGTCAAAGCCTACAAGGACAACGGCGTCCGCGTTATCGTCCGCGACCCAGACGAGTCAGAGATGCCCTATCAGGTGAAGGCCATCTACACGGACGATGTCTGCCACCCCGCGGTCTATGGTCAGGTCATCCTCCGCATGTACGACTGGATCAGGATGGGTGAGGAGAAGCCCACCTACCAGACCCTGGCAAAGATCGGTTGCCCGGTCGTGGGCATGATCACTGGGAATGGCATGGTCGAAGGTGGTCCCTGCGGCTGGCTCGACGAGAAGCACATGATAATCGAGGTCCACTATCCCAGGGGCAATACTGGCGACCCCGCTATCCACCGCGCCAATGAGAGCGGCCACGAGCAGTACGCCCGAATCGTGAAGCAGCAGGACCCCGAGGTCGATATACGCCTCGGCCCCGGCTACGGCACGAGGAAGGGTACAATCCACTACAGTATGATCGACCGCCACACCAGCGTCGCCGACCCTAGCTTCTACGACCAGTACCTCGTTGAGTGGATGAAGAGGGAGATGAACTGGAACTTCATCACGCCCCCCGATGACCTCGTCAGCATCGACACCCGTGGCTTCAAGAAGGGCCCGGACACGGGGGTCGTCCTCGGCCCCATGAAGATCATGGTCCCGGCGGCGAATCCTAAGAACATCAAGTGGCTCGAATCTATAGGCGTCGATGTCGTCCAGGTGGAGTGCAGCAGCCTCGTTCGCCCACGGAATAGTGGTAGCATCCACTGCACGAGCGGTAGCCTCCAGCGCGACCCGGAGCCCGCAGACTAGCTCTTTTATCCCTTCGCCGTGAACCCGCTTTAATATTCGAAGAACTCATTCCCGTGCTATGAAAGCCGGGGAAAGGGCGCTCGCAGCGTCTTCTCGCTGAGGGTCAACGAGTTGGTTAAGCGGGTCGTCCATTAGGCGTACTTCGACTTCATCTCGGCGGATCGCCCGCAGCTGAACCTGCCCTCAGGACACTTTCCCTGCTGGACGCAGTAGGGTCCCGTCCCCTCGAAGAGGGTCGGCTCCGCCGATTGTACCTGCCGTAGCATCTCCTCCGCCATGGCGCGTACCTCCCACTGTGCCCTGCTGCAGAGGCGAAGTCCGAAGAAGTGCATGAGGCTCGCGCCGTCCATCGTCATAAGCAGGCTCGTCTCGGCGGCGTTCGGTATTACGAATCGGGCGTCCTCGCGTGGGACGTCGGCGTCCACGAGGGACACGTAGGCGTCGCTCGCCTCGGTGATGAAGCGGTCGAAGACATTTTTTCCCTTCTCGGCCACGGTGGGCGGCGTCACGACGTGTTCCCTGAGCTTCTTCACTTGTATGTAGCGCTGGCTCTGCTGGCTGAAGCTGGCGACTCTGTGGCGTACTAGCTGGTGGCTGCAGGCCCTACTGATTCCCTCGATGGCAAATGTGAAGGAGAGGTGTCTGAGGAACTCGCTCTCTGGTACCTCTGAGACGGGTAGCGCTTCCAGCAGTGTCTTGCTGGGTGTGTGGGTGAGTAGCTCGATTTTCACGGCTTACTCCTCCCGAAGGCGTGGACTTGAGGCCATCTCTCCTTAATCGAGTCGAGGATTAGGTCGGCGAATTCTCCGCCTTCCTTCTGGTACTCGATGACGGATCGGAGGTTCGCACTCATAAGCCACCGGCTCGAACCGAGTCTTGTGAACGTGAAGAATCTGTTAGCGAGCAGCACCGTGAGTACCTCGCTCTCCCCAGCCTCCAGTAGCCAGTCTAGCCTGTTGTGTTCGAGTATACTCCCGTGCTGGACCTCGAGGTGCCCAACAATCTCCGCCACCTTCGTCGGGTTTGCGGATAACCTATGGTATAGGTTCGAGGGGGCGGCGCCGCTGGTGGTCGTCAGCATCGCTGTGGCGATGAGAGCGTCCACGTTCGGCGTCGAGGCGAGGAGGCTTAGCTTCAACTTTTACACCGGGGGCATGCTGCTCTTCTTCGGTTTGGCTTTGACGTTGTCGGGTATGTCGATGGCGCGGACTACGTTCATTGAGTTGATCAGGTAGACGGGGGTGCCATCGGGTTCGAACTGCGTGAGTCTCTTGACGCCTCTGATGATGAGTTTTACCTTGAGCTTTGTTCCGTCGCTGAGCTGGTAGACGTTCCAGTGCTCTTCTAATTCGGTGAAGTCGAGGTCTACTGCGCCTTGAAGCGCGTCGGTTTGAATTGCCATCTCGTTTCTCACAGTGATGTGGAGGCGACGCGTATTTCAGCTTAAGGGAGGCGTTTGATGCCTTTGGCCACTTTTCGGCAGAGGTCATCGAGGCCGAGCACAGACTCGATTGACTCTATCTTCTCGATCCTGCTCCGCGTCGCGGGTGTCGATGGGACGGCTTTGCAGCCCTCGACCCTGTGAGCGGAAAGGGTGTATGTGCCTATGACGCGTGCCCGATCCTCGATCTCCACTTTATCGAGTCCGATGGCGGGGCGGAGGATGGGTATCCTGACGGCGGAGTCGAGTGTGTAGAGGTTGTCAAGTGTCTGGCTGGCGACCTGGCCGAGGCTCTCTCCAGTCACGATCGCTTTGGCGTGCTTGTACCTGCAGAAGTCCTCCGCTATCCGGTACATGGCGCGCTTGCATAGTATGCAGGTCCAGCGGGGCTCCGGGGACTCTAGTATGCGCTCCATGACGGGGCCCATCTGGGCGGAGTAGAGGCTGAAGCCCTCCGAGGGGGCGTATTTGGCGATGCCGCGGAAGGCCTCCTCGGCCCTGCGGAGGTAGCTCTCCCCCACGTAGGGGGTCTGGTCCATGAATAGTGGGAGGACGTCGACGCCGCGCTTCATGATGAGCCAAGTGGCGACGGGGCTATCGATGCCGCCGCTGAATAGGGAGATAGCGCGGCCTTGGGAGCCGTATGGGAGACCTCCGACACCGTCGAGGAGGTGCGAATAGACGTAGGCGTTGTTGTCGCGGACTTCGATGTTAATTGTGACGTCGGGGGCGGAGAGGTTGACTTTGATGCCTCTGTCCATGTATGCCTCGTTTATGGCTGAACCGGCCTTGATAGCGAGGTCTCTTCCGCCGTATGGGTGGTCGCCGACAACCTTGGGTCGGACCGCGAATGTGGAGCCAGACTTCAGCGTGTCGCCAGCGACCTTTACAGCGAGGGAGACGACGTCGTCGATGTCGGAGCCGGTCTCCTCGGCGGGAATGGCGTGGACAACTCCGAAGACGTTACCTACCGTGGGGGCAGCTTCAGGTGGCGCTCCGTTGATGATTATCCTGCCGAACTGCCTCCTCGCCTTCGCCGGGTAACCCTCCCTGCGCAGTACGTGCTCGATCTGGGCGGCGAGTCTCTTCTCGAGAGTGCTGCGCACGAACCTGCTCTTGAGAGCTATCTCGTCGTAGGCGGCTAGGATGGGCATACTGGGAGGCATGAGTCGTGGGCGCCTCTTAAGCTGCTCGGGATAATCTTTTACCGGTACGCCATGAGTGTAGTTCTTGGTGAGTTGAGACGTCGTTCTGGGAGGAGTGGGAGAAGCGGAGGAAGCGCGGCACGCCGTTCTTCTTCCCTGACCTAGAGAGGATGGTCGATGAGATGGAGAAGGAAATGTCCGACTTCTTCAAGGAAATTGAAGGGGAGATACCTGATGACCTATCGACGGAGCGCAAACTACCCGATGGTTCAGTGAAGAAGGAGTATGGTCCTTTCGTTTATGGTTACTCCGTCAAGGTGGGCTCTGACGGCAAGCCTGTTGTACGCGAGTTCGGTAACATGAAGCCGGGTACCTCCATCGGGGAGGACAAGAAGAAGCCCCTAAACCTCCAGGAGGCGAGGGAACCACTAGTCGACGTTATTCAAGAGCAGGAGCAGGTAAAGGTCATTGCGGAGCTACCCGGCGTAGAAAAAGAGGACATTCAACTCTACGCCACGGAGAAGACGCTCACACTCGACGTGACGAACCCCGACCACCGTTACCACAAGGAGCTCGAGCTACCATTCGAGGTAGACGAAGACTCGGCGACGAGCACTTACAGAAATGGTGTACTCGAAACAGTGATGAAGAGGAAACGGGCCCGCGAAGGCGGACGCTCAATAAAGATACAGTGATAATAACGCCACAGATCGATTACGTAATTTGTGAGGTTCACTTCGAAAAGCGGCG
>JBFYNQ010000081.1:0-9990 GCA_041304265.1 Candidatus Bathyarchaeota archaeon
ACGTTATCGTTTTGACAAAATATGCTACGTTTATACGAGAGACTTGAAAAACGGCTCTTTTTCCTACCCGCCGCATCATCAATTCACCCAATTATAGATCGCTACGAAACCGTATTGTGCGCATAGGAATGTGCACATATGTTTAGGGAAGAAGTATTGTTCCCGCGACCCTGAGTCTACAACCATCGAGGTAGATGAGCACGGCACGAGCCCCCGCAGGGTGAACTAGAGGGCGCTCAAGGGTGATCCTTAACTCGGGCTTCCTATCGCCCGAGTCTATGATCTTTGTTATTCTGGCGAGGTTGAGTTGGAGCCAGTGACCTAGGTGGAGCGTGCTGCCCTCGTGGAGTTGCGCTTGGAAGAATGGTATCATATCCGCTTTAGCCGCTATGGTCGTAGTCTGCATTAGCTCCGCTCCGGTGAGAACAGTTCCCCTATCGATGTCCTCCGCCTCTACCCCCTTGAGGGCGATGCCGACGTGGTCTCCCGCCTCCGCGGATTCAAAGTCCTCGTCATGCTTCTGTATATTCCTGACCTCGGCCACCTTATCCCCTGGGAGAACCTTGAGTTGGTCGTGCTTCTTGACGGTGCCACTCTTGATGTTTGCGAGGGCGACGGTGCCGATTCCTCGGACGTTGAAGGCAGCGTCGACGGTTAGCGTACCCGGCCTGGGCTGGGGCTGCTTCGGCGCCTCAGCCAGGGCGATGAGCCTGTCCCTCAGCTTCATCGGATCATCCTCCATCACCGTGTAACTCTCAAGAACAGTGCCTTTCCTCAGCGCTTTGAGTTGGTCCTCGGTGATATAGTTACGGAGCACTATCGTGCCCTCCTTTACGCCACAAGCGTTGATCATGAGGAGGCTCTCGCCGAAGTACTGGTCGATCTTTTCGGCCACGAGGACGGCGTGCTCCCCGAAGGCAGCAGAGTAGTAGAGGCTCTGTATCTTCTCAGGGTACCGGCTCGGCTCGACTATGGTGACGACTGTCTCACTCTTCTTCAGGTCGTAGAACGTTACGTCTGTCTCGCCGCTTTTCTTCCCGAGCTGCTTGGCGTATCCGGGGCTGCCTATGACTGAGGCGTTGAGGCTGGGCACATTGGCTGAGGACTGCGAGGCGGTTTATATGGGTTGAGGATGGGCTAGGCTTAAATCACATCCCTCACCGGGTATCTCTTGATAGCATTGGGCAAGATCGATAAGGGCCAGAAATGTACGGTCAGGAACTGCAAGAACGACGCAGTGCGCTCAGTCAACGTCGCCAAGGCGAAGGTCGCCGGCCTCGACGTCGAGGGTAAGAACGCATACGTCTGCGAGGAGCACTACAAGCAGTTCAAGAAGGGAAACAAGAAGTCAGATCAGATAGAGAAGTGGCGCCACCCGCTCTAGACGCTGAACTTTGGGCGCTGCTGTAGGTACCGTGGGACCGGCAACGGGCGCCACGGCTTGTCGCCAACGACGCCCTTGATCTCCGCGGCGAGGTCCGCAGGAGAGTACTCTGAAAGCTTCCCCGTCTCCCTGACGCGTACGGGTATCTTTTCCTTCCCAGCCTCCTTCTCGCCGATGACGAGGGTGTAGGGTATCCATTCCTTCTCGGAGTCCCTAATCTTCTTCCCCACGGACTCATCCCTGTTGTCGACGTCGACCCTGATCTTTTCAGACTCGATAGAGGCGGCGATCTTGTCTGCTGCGCCGAGGTAATCCTGGCTGACAGGGATGACTCGGACCTGTGTTGGCTGGAGCCAGAGAGGGAGCATGGGGCGCTTGCCGACCTTCATGTCGAAGGCAGCCTTCTCGAGAAGGGCATATATGTCCCTCTCTATGGCGCCGCTGGGGCTGCAGTGGAGGATGTAGGGGTGCTTGGTGGTGCCGTCCTCCTCCATGAACTTGATATCATAGCGTTCACCGTTCTCCACGTCGATCTGGTCGGTACTCAACGCAGACGCCTTATCGAGGTTGTCGACGAAGTTCCGCTCCCACTTCAAGATGAAATAGAAGATGCGCTCATGCCACATCTCAACGAGGACCGGCTTGCCGTGGGTCTTGACGAGGTTTAAGACGAAGTCCTTGTTGTTCTGCCAGAACTCCTCGGTAAGGCGGACGCCGAGCTCGTAGTCGCTGTTGTGGATGCCTATGCCCTCGAGGACGTTGGCGCTCATGTTGAATCGGACCATGAATTCCTCCTTCGCCTGCTCGAGATCGCGGCACATTGCGTGCACATCAGGCATAGTGAAGCTGCGTAGCCTACGGAGCCCGGTGAGCTCCCCCTTCTGCTCCCTGCGGAAGCTGTAGCGAGTCAACTCGTAGATCTTCAGGGGGAGATTCTTGTAGCTGATGGTGGCGTCCTTCGCCATCAGGAACTGGCCGAAGCAAGCGGCAAATCGGAGAAAGTACTTGTCGTCGTCAGACTCGATGGTGTACTGGCGGGCGGGGAAGCGGTTGAGGTAGTTTGCGAGGGTCGGGTGGTTAAGGTTATACATAATGGGAGTCTCGACCTCCATACCGCCGTACCTGCCGACCTCCCTAGATACGTACTCCTCAAGCAGCGCCTTAATCATCCTGCCCTTAGGGTAGAAGCGCATGTTCCCTGGGTCGCTGGCAGGCTCGTAGTCAACGAGCTCAAGAGCCTTCATCATCGTGACGTGTGGGGGTTCCTGCTTGACTGTCCTGTCCTTGTCGACCTCGTAGCCCGCGAACTTGCGCAGGTTGTCGCGGCCCTTGAAGTTGAACTTATCAATTTCATGCAGGTTGCCCTCGGTGTCGAGGATGTACCAGTGTGACTTGAGCTTCTCCTCCGCCTTAAGGGCGGCTGAGACTACCTCTTCCTTCTTCTTTTCAGCCATTGTTTATGCCTTCCAGTTGGAGGCGGCGACCACTAACCCTTTTTTAGGTTGCTTCCTTAGAATCTCGGGGGAGCGTCTGGGGTTACTCAGGGCCTTGCGGCCTAACCTGTTTGGCGGGCGGTCACCGCGCTCTCCTCTGAACATCAACGGTGAGGAGGATTGTTTTTAACCTTTATGTGCTTTGGGGGCGAGGTGAGCACCTTTCACGGCGTAGGTGCCGCTCGTGCCCTCCCAGACCACCTCAGCCTCGTCGATGACGAGCCTCGCCTTGAACCAAGGAGCGTCGACGACCAAGCTCTCGTACTCACCACCTTCACCACAGACATTAATGCCATACCTTTCACCCAGCTTCGCCAACTCCACCGCCGCTGCCTCATCGATCCTCCTGCCGAGCCAGCTCTTGTCTAGCCCATTGGCGGCTACGTGGACCATGACAACCTCCATCCCCGACGCTATCTCGTCATCAAGAACCTCCCGCGGGCTCCTCCCCCAGAGCGGTGAGAGGTGGCTTATCCCGAGTTCGTTACAAACCCTATTGACTCTATCGCGCTGATAAGTCGAGGCTATTGCACCGGTAACGACGCCTTCCACGTCGAGTAGCTCGATCAGGCTCTTCAACTCGTCGACCTCCTTCTCCTTCTCACCGCTGCTGGGGGCTGAGGTGAGTGGCTTGCCCAGCGCCTCGGCGATGAGGGGGGTGAGGTGAATGTTAACGCCGTGGAACATGTAGCTGTCTCCACGGGTGGGGCACATACTTGCGAATATGGAGACCTCGTGCCCCCCCTTCTCCACGAGGTGGGCCGCGTATGTGCTGTCCTTCCCCCCGGAGAACAGAGCAGCCAGCTTCATGGATGGAAATGGGTCGCCGAGTCTTTATTAGATGTAGTGCGTGGAATTAGGCTTCACTTGTTGGAAAAGTTAGTAGGCTTCCTTCTTGTCGGCGTCGTACCTCTCGTACTCATTGTTGTCGACGATGGCTTTGAGGTGTTGTACAACCTGCCAGATCTCCTTGTATGAAGTGTAAAGAGGGATTGGGCTGAGGCGTATCGTCGTCGGCGGTCGGAAGTCAGGTGGGACGCCGCGGGCAGTGAGCGCCTCGCAGATGCGGCGCGCCTCCCTATGCTCGCAGGCGACGTGTCCGCCGCGCCTCTCGGCTTCTCGGGGGTTGCCGACGCTGAAGTTGTAGGGCTTCTTCGTGAGCTGCTCGTCGATGAGGTACATAAGGTACTCGGTAGCCTTGAGGCTCTTCGCCCGTATCCTGTCGAGTCCCGCCTCGACTATCATCTTAGTGCTGGCGTACACTGGGGCGACGCCGAAGCCTATGCTGAGGTTGCTGCCAAGGTGCCATGAGGCAGCGTTGCCCGTTGGTGTCCACTCCTGCTTGAAGTCAAACCTGTTGCCGGGGCTGTTACCCCACCATGTGGGAAGGCCGGGGGTCTCCTTGAAATGGTCGCGGTGGACGTAGAGACCCGCGATGGCGCCAGTGCTGCCGTTCATATATTTATAGTTGCACCAGAGGGCGTAGTCGACGCCCCAATCATGGAATCTGTGAGGTATGACACCGACGCTGTGACAGCAATCGTAACCGATAATTATGCCGTGGTCGTGAGCCGCCTTAGTGAGGCGCTTGATGTCGAGAAGCTGGCCGCTGACGAAGTATACGCTCGGAAGGTGACAGACACTCACCTCGTCACTCATGGCGGCGATGATGTCCTCCTCGGAAATGTTTCGCCCGTCGCGACTCTTGACGATTATAAGATCCTTCTCGGGGTCCCTACCCCTAAGGCGGACGTCGCCTGCGAGTGCGTAGATGTCGCTGCTAAAGTTTAACTCGTCGGCGAGTATCTTCGTCCTCTTACCCTTAGGCTTGTAGAACGTTGTAACGAGGGCGTGTATGTTGACTGAGGCCCCGCCTGTTACTATGACCTCCTCCTTCTCGGCGCCGACGAGCTTCGCCTGTAGTTCGGCGGTCTTCTTGTCGACGCCGCTGCGACGCGCTGTGAGGTCCTTCCACCTCTCGAACTCCGCCTTGAGCTCCTCCTCGGCATCCATTGAGGCTAGACCGAGGCTGTTGCCGTCCATGTATATTATGGGCTTGACGGACTTTGTTTTTCCGTCCATACAAAGGCTCTCACTCTCGGGGATGTAGAACCTCTTCTTGTAGGCTGCTAGTGGGTCAGCTTTGTCGAGCTTTTTGGCAAAGTCTAAGTCGGTCTTGTATTCCATTGAGATCGTTTGATGGTCGGTTCTGCGCTTATATTATATGCCCTTTCCCCGCCACAATCGGTCTGATTATCTATATGCCTCAAAACCACAAATGAGGAACGCCAGAGAACACATGAACGTATACTAGAATCGGCCGAGGCGCTCTTCCTCAGAAACAGCATAACCCAGACATCGATGAACGACATAGTCACCAGTCCAGCCTAAGCAAAGGGGCGCTCTACAACAACTTCGAAAGCAAGGAGACTCTACTGCTCGCCATTCACGAGAGACAGGTTGAGAAGACTCTCGGACAACTTGTTGCATCTTTCCCCAAAGACGCGACCCCCATTGAGAAGATGAGGATGCTCGGTGACCTTGTCTTCACCTCAAGCGCCCATTTCTCACGGGAGTTCCTCGCCATGAATACGAATTTCTTCGTAGCCGCGTCAAGGACACCCGCCCTCGCCCGCGCGCGCCCGTCGTTCAGGCGGGCCGCAGCCGCGTACAAGCATGCTGAGGCGTGGTGGTGTGCGAACTTCTTTCACAGCAAATCACATTAATACCACTTTTTAAACGGTGAGTGTATCGATCGGGTTATGGTTACTAATAATCAAGTTCTCGACATGATCAAGAAGAGACGCTCGTGGCGTGCTTTCGAGGAAAAACCTGTGCCGAGGAAGCTCTTACAGGAGGTCATCGACGCTGGAAACGAGGCGCCCAGCGGTATGAACAGACAGCCGTGGCGCTTCGTCGTCGTCGAGAGCGAGGCGATGAGGAGGAGACTCTTCGACGCCGCCTACCCGAAGTGGAGGAAAATCTACGAAGACCTGATGAAGAACCCAGCCTCCGCTAAGGATGCGGCGAAGTATGGCCTGATGGAGGACCCGGTCTACTACAGGGCCCCAGTCGTGGTCTTCGTTATTGGGCAAGGCGCTGTGAACTGCGCCCTCTGCTGCGAGAACATGATGCTCTCCGCCGAGTCTCTCGGCCTCGGAAGCTGCTATGTCTACTTCGGCTCACTGATCAAAGATGACCCCGAGATCGTGGAGGCGTTGGAACTCGGGGAGAAGGACGAGATATACGGCCCCATTCTTCTGGGCTACCCAAAGGGGGAACCCGAGGTGCCGCCGAAGAAGCCGGCGAAAGTGAAGTGGGTCTAATCTACCAACCGAGCGCCTGTCCGTCGCCGCGTGGATCGCTGCCCGCTGTTAAGGCGCCGGTCTTATGATTTCTGTGGATTATCTGGCCTTTGCCGAAGATGATGCGGTTGGCTCCGGCTACGGGGATGACCTCGTGACCCATGCTGGCTAGTGTCGCCATGGTGTCGACGGGTATCCCCTCCTCGAGACTGACCTTACCGCCAGCCGTGCCGTCGAGTATGCAGAAGCGAGGCGCGTCGAGTGCATCCTGCGGCCCCATGCCGTAGTCTATCATATTCGAGACAACCTGTACGTGGCCCTGTGGCTGCATGAAACCACCCATGACTCCAAATGGGGCGAAGAGGTCGCCGTTCCGCGTCATCATACCCGGTATTATGGTGTGGTAGGGACGCTTTCCGGGGCTGAGGACATTAGGGTGTTCCTTCTCTAGTCTAAAGCCCGAGCCCCTATTCTGGAGTGTAAAGCCGCAGCCACGGGGGATGAGGCCTGTGCCGAAGCCACTGTAGTTGCTGTTTATGAAGCTGCAGGCGTTGCCCCAGCGGTCGACCGTGCAGAGGTAGACGGTGTCGCTACCAGTGACGGGTGATCCGTGTACCTTGTCTAGGACAGCCTTGGCGGGGTTTATGTGCTGGCGCCTCTCCTCGGCGTAGCCCTTGGAGATGAGCTCATCGATGGGGACGTGTGTGACGGATGGGTCGGCGACGTACCATCGGGTGTCGGCAAACGCTGTGCGCATCGCCTCGATGAGGAGGTGGAGGCGCTGCGGGGACTCATATGGGACGTTGCTGAACCTGAAGCCCTCGAGTATATTGAGTGCGATGAGCGCGGTGATGCCCTGACCATTCGGGGGTATCTCCCAGACGTCGACGCCGCGGTAGTTGACGGTGATGGGCTCGTCGAAGGTCGACCTGTGGTTCTTGAGGTCATCGAGAGTCATCAGGCCCCCCTTTAACTGGATGAGTTCTACGATGGACTCAGCGACACGGCCTTCGTAGAAGCCTGCCTTGCCATATTCGATGACCTCGCGCATGCTCCGTGCGAGGGTCTGGTTCCTCATTATCTCGCCTGCGCCTGGTGCCCTGCCGTTTATCAGCATCTCGTCTCCGTATGGGCCGGTTTTAAGAAGGGGTACACCCGCGGCCCATGCGCGTGCCGTGAGTGGCGAGACGGGATATCCGCCCTCTGCGAGCTCGATGGCTGGCGTGAGTACGTCATTCAAGGTTAGTGTTCCGAACTTTTCGATGGTGTCGACCCAGCCGGCGACGGCGCCGGGGACGGTGACCGTGTGGACGCCGTTCGAGGGCATCTTCGTGAAGCCCTCCGAGAGCAGCATCTCAGGGGTGAGACCTGCGGGTGCGCGCCCGCTGCCGTTCATTCCTAGTACGCGGCCTTTGATAGAGTCGTAGTAGAGTGCGAAGCAGTCCCCGCCCATACCGGTGCTGCATGGCTCGGTGACGTTTAGCGCGGCGGCGACGGCGACTGCGGCGTCGGCGGCGTTACCGCCCTTCTGGAGTATGCGCATCCCCGCCTCGCTGGCTAGGGGTTGGCTGGAGGCGACGGCGCCCCGGATCCCGTAGACGGGTGAGCGCCGCGAGTTGAACCACATCGCCACACCCATACAACGATCAGCAGAATAAGGTTAACCCTCAATCGCCGTCAGTAGTGCTTCTCTATCCCACCAAAGCCAAACTGCATGTTCTTCTCGGTCATCCTAAGGAAATGGTTTAGCCGCTTCTCGAACTCCGCCGGACGCTTCCTCGCGCCTTCGATGTAGGCTACGCGGATTCTCCTATACTCAGGCGAGAATCTTTGGTAGTTCTCCCACGCCTTCTTATTCTCCTGTAAAGTCTTCAGGATATCAAAAGGTACGACATATTCCTCGTCCAGTATTCCCCCTATCTTCACCACCACGGACGGTATAACTTTACCCTGCTTGACGAGCGCCCTAAGCCGCTGTTTATTGGCCTCGGAGTACTTACTCGCCGGGTTCCGCGGGGTGAACCGTTGGGCGTAGGAGTATTCGTCAACCTTCTTGGCGATGCTGTCAATCCAGCCAAAGCACAGCGCCTCCTCGACGGCGTCGTTGTAGAGGATGCGTGGTTTACCGCTCACCTTCTTGGGGTAGAGGAGCCAGACCTCCTTTTCCTTATCATGGTTCTCGGAAAGCCATTCCCGCCACGCTTCCCTGTTCGCGACGTATAGCTCGGTGCCCACGTACGTGTAGTAGCGATCATCGAGAATTAACACTGATCTGGCGTTCGCCTCGACAAGTTATATCCTCATCCGCCAAGTCTACTTCTGAGCATCAATGAGTCAGACGAGGCAGTTCAGGGCGCCCGGGGTCATCCACACGGGGCCGGGGGCGGCGAGGGAGGCCGGGGTATACGCGAAGCAGCACGGGGGTAAGGCGCTCATAATCACGGACGCCAACTTGGAGAAGATTGGGTTACTCGCCGATGTGAAGGCGTCCTTAGAAACTGCTGGTGTCAGCTACTCCGTATACGACCAAGTAGTGATGGAGCCTGTCGTCGAGTATGTGGAGGATGGACTGCGCGCCCTCAAGGATGCGGAAGCGAACGTTGTAGTCGCCGTTGGCGGCGGAAGCCCGATTGACACCGGCAAGGCTGTCGCAGCGATGTCGTGCAACCCGGGGAGGATCAGCGAGTATATGGGCGCTGGAAAACTGGGACAGCCCTCGGTGCCCCTCATCGCCATACCAACGACAGCGGGGACGGGCAGCGAGGTCACCCCATTCACAATAATCACCGACCCAGCCACCGACGTCAAGATGCTAATAGCAAGCCCCCACCTCATCCCCTCAGTCGCCCTCGTCGATCCGCTGATGACGATGAAAATGCCCCGAAGCATCACCGCCGCGACGGGTCTCGACGCCCTAACCCACGCTATAGAGGCTTACGTCTCAGTAAAGGCGCAACCACTCACAGACACGTTCGCCCTGAGCGCGATCAGCCTCATCTCCGCCAATCTACGCCGCGCCTACTCCCAACCCGACGACCTCGAGGCAAGGAGCAACGTTTTAATGGGCGCCTTACAGGCGGGACTCGCCTTCGCAAACTCCTCCGTGGCCCTAGTGCACGGAATGGCGCGCCCAATAGGGGCCTATTTCCACGTCGCCCACGGCATATCCAACGCCGTCCTACTCCCGACTGTCATCGAGTTCAGTGTTTCTGGCAACCCCCGCAGGTACGCGGACATAGCAGAAGCGATGGGGGAGCAGACTAGGGGACTCCATGTCAACAATGCTTCGGTAAAGACGGTCGAGGCGGTGAGGAGGCTTAACGCCGACCTCCAGATACCCACCTTAAGGGGTTTGAAGATAGATGAGGCGAAGTTCGACACCGTCGTTGGGAAGATGGCGACGGATGCTATCGCCAGCGGGAGCCCCGGCAACAACCCCCGCAAGGCATCCCCCGAGGAGATAATCGCCCTCTACCGTAAGGCGCTATAGGTCACATTTCTTAAGCCCACGACACCCAACTCAGACCGATGCGAGATGCCTGAGTGCGATCTCCTGATAAAGAACGCTAGGATCGTGGACGGTACAGGCGCCCCCGCCTTCAAAGGCGCCGTAGCCGTCGAGGGTGAAAGGATAAGCGCCGTCGGCAGAGTCGAGGGTGAGCTAAAAGTAGAGGCAAAGCAGGTCATCAACGCCAAGGGGCTCGTCGTTAGTCCCGGCTTCATCGACGCCCACAACCACGGTGACTGCAGCATACTCTACTATCCCAAGGAGGAGAGCTGGTTGCACCAGGGTGTCACCACCTTCGTC
>JBFYNQ010000082.1:0-7947 GCA_041304265.1 Candidatus Bathyarchaeota archaeon
TTTAAAATCGGTTGAGCTAGGGCTGACACTTGACGAGTTCTTTCAAATTGGTCTCGAATCAATGGCGAAGGTCTCTGGGGAGTTGGGGCTGTAAAATGTTCGACCAGACAACATTGAAGAACAGGATCATCAGGATAATCGCAGCGACGCGATTCCCTTTCGTTGACCAGGAGGATTGGGGCGAGGGCTACGTCACCATCGTCAACGACGAGATGAAACGTCGTGGCATAGAGAAGGAGAATGATATCGTCTACCCGAGCATAGTCATCACACACGCGGATGGGCGTATACAGGAGATAGGCGAGGTAGAGTTCGAGGAGGGCGTAAGTGTCGCCAATGTGCCCAAGTGGAGGCTCTTCAGCGACTCCGCTGGTAAGGGACGTTTCGTGAAGAAGTTCTTCCTCTACATCCCCGAAGGCGTTGAGGAGAAGGCGGTCAAATTGCTTGAGAATAATAACATCGAGTTTAGTGGTGTCCGCACCTTCGCGGTGAAGAACGGAAACCTCGTCCTTACTCCCATAGTGAGCAATGACGGGCCGCATGACCATCGCTGATTCTAGCGGAAGGCCGTGAAGGGGAAGAGCCCTGCGCAGACCCAAGAGTAGAGAAAGGCGTTCAGTATGATGCCCACCCAGATTCTGCCAGTGAGTCTGTACAGCCACCATGAGGAGAACGTTGAGAGGGCCATCAAGGGCACAATCGCCCAGATGAACTCGATAAAGAAGCCAAGCTGCCCGGAGAGGATGCGGGTGTTCGCGGCGAACATTGGGAAGTATTGGATGACGAGCAGGGCTATGTACGGCCCTAGCTTGATGAGAAGCGCTCGTGCCATGTTCCCCGCTGCAGAGCCAGCGCCTTGACGAGTCCTGTAGACGTGTAAGTAGAGCCCCTCCATGGCGAAGTAGATGAGGTAAAAGGGGAAGAAGAGGGGGAAAACGGCGGCGCGGCTCTGGATGAGGGGTACGAAGAGGGGGATGAGCAGCCGTAGTTTTTCACCAAGCTGATCAGCCGCGTAGCCCATTGCGTAGAGCAGGATAAAGAGAAGAGTGCCTAAGATGGCGTCCCTCAGACTGAAGGACTCCCGGAGGTAGCCAAGGGGGTTAATACTACCCTTCAACCTCCACGCGAAGTATCCCATAATAGCGTAGCCTACGACACCCGTTGTGAGAAGCCACCAAGCCATCGAGGCTCCGAAGATCAGAGGCGGAAAAGGTAGGAGGGCACCAAGGAGCATCCCCGGCAGGTAGAGCAATAGACCGAGTAGGCCCCAGAAAAGTAGTGCACGTCTCTCTCTCAGGAATCTTTCCCTTACTGTTATCGCCGCTCCGACCGTTCCTGGGAGCGTAGAGTACAGAATCTGGGAGAGAGGCACCATCGATACCGTGAAGGCGAGTAGGGCTATCGCCATCAGTCCCTCACGGAGTAGGTATGTCTGATCACCTACGATTACAAACTGGAATGGGATCTCGGGATTTTCCGCGTAGCGTGCCCATGAGATCACCTCGGAGATGGTCGTAGGATCTACGGGTTCAAGAAGGTGAATTGTACCGAGGAGGATGAGTCTACGGGCTGTGCCATCTGCGAAGTCGCCGTATGTAGTTCCGGGTGCGATGGCGCCCGTTGTGTTGAACACGGGCCTAAGATAGGCGTCGAGGCTAGTGATGTTGAAGAGGACGTCATTCCGCCCGACTACGAAGAGGAGGTTGCGGGGGAAGGTCGCGTTCATCGGCGTGTAGTTTGAATCGCCCTGCCCTCCCCCGATGAGAACGGCTGCTGAAATCGTGGGGTTCTGTGATACGGTTGCCCTGACGGCCCCCGCCCCCATGCTGTGTCCGGCGATGCCGATGTGGTTAGCTTCAACGTATGGTAATGACGCGAGGTACGTGACGGCGGAATTCAACCCAAGTGTGGGATCGGTTACCCCTACGCCCGAGTCGGATTCACCGTGTCCTTTCTCGTCTATAGTGAGCGCCACGAAGCCGTTCTTTGCTAACTCTAAGGCGAGTCCGCCGAGGGTCTCCTTCGCGTTGCTCACGCCGTGGGCAAGGGCGAAGGCTGAAGCCCTGCCGTTGATGTGGCTGGGCACATAGAGGGTGCCGCTTACGCTGTACCCCGTCGCTTGAATCATTACATCACTGACGTCGACGGTACCATAGTTACTGCCGACCTGCGCTGCGGCGTAGACCGAGCCAAAGAAGACTGCGAGAATCAGAAGTAGTAGGAGAAACTTGCGCGGTGCCATCGTCTATCAGCTTGGTTCTGCGCGGATAAAAGCTGGGGCTACGCCTCGAAGACTGTCTTGCCACCGAGGATGGTGCGGAGGATCTTTGTGTCCTTAATGTCATCCTCGGGGCATGAGAGGATGTCGCGATCGAGGACGATCATATCAGCGAGCATGCCGGGCTCGAGGCTGCCCTTGATGTTCTCCTCGAAGCTTAGATAAGCGCTATTTGTGGTATACATCCTGATCGCCTCCTCGCGTGTGACGCGCTGGTCGGCGCCCATAACCGTCTTCTTAAGTTCAGTCTTCCTAGCGACGGCGGCCCAGAGGCATGGGAATGGTGGGTAAGGCGTCACAGGTGAGTCAGTGCCCGCGGCGACCATTATGCCTTTGTCCATCCATGTCCTGTGCGGCTTGAGCCACGCCCCTCTCTTGACGCCGACGTTCTCGACGTAGCTGTCGCCAAGGTAGTAGAGGAAGTCGGGCTGGCTTGCCACTGGGATGCCGTACTCGATGCAGTCCTTGAAGTTCTGCTCGCTGGGCTGGTAGGCGTGTATGAGGTAGAAGCGGCGTCCTTTGATTGGCTTGACCTTGTCAGTCTTCTTGAAGGTGTCTATGACGATGTCCATCGCCTTGCCTCCACAGCAGTGGATACCCGAGAGCATGCCCCTCTTGTTGGCGGCGTCGACGAGGTGTTGGAGCTTCGCCTCGGGTACCGTGAGAAGTCCGCAGCGGGTGTCCTTCTCGTATGGCTCACGGAGCAGCGCCGTCTTCCCACCGATGCCGCCGTCGATGAGTATCTTCAGCCCTTGGAAGCGGAGCATGTCGTTTCCATAGCCGGATATCATTGGGAAGCCGTTGATACGTTTTAGACTACTCTCTTCAGATTCGTTGCCGTCGATGGCGCGCAGCATGTAGTTGACGCGCACATGGAGCAAGCCGCGCTCGAGAGCAAGCTGATAGGCGACTATCTGATCCTCGGTGATGCCTGCCTCGACGACGCTCGTGATGCCTACTGCGTTGAAGGCGTCGGATGCGATCTTGATCTGCTCTACCGTGTCCTCGATGCTGTCGGGTGGGATAAGTTTCGTGCAGAGGCTCATGGCGGGGGTTTCCTCGAGCATACCAGTGGCCTCGCCTTTCTCGTCGCGGACGATCCTGCCACCTACTGGGTCCTTCGTTTCCTTCTTTATCCCTGCCATCTCCAGCGCTTTGCTGTTTACCACCGCGAGGTGGCCGCAGGTCCTCGTGAGGTAGACTGGGTTGTTAGGCGCGACCTTGTCGAAGTCGTAGCGGGTTGGGTTCCTGTGGTCGGAGAGTTTGACTTGGTCCCAGCCTCTGCCGACTATCCAATCTCCCGGTTTAGCCTTCTTCACCTTATCTCCAACCGCCTTCGCCATATCGGTTATGCTCTTCATAGGGGGAGTCCTGAGGTTGATGATCTGCAGTGCCATGCCTGTTGATATCATGTGAAGGTGGCTGTCGTATAGGCCAGGCATTACCATCTTGCCCTTGACGTCTATGACCTCTGTGGCGTTGTTCTGAAGCTTCATCATCTGTTTCGTTGAGCCGACTGCCATCACCTTGCCGTCTTTGACGGCGATCGCCTCGTGTGTGCTGAACTTATCGTCGACCGTGACGATTTTCCCGTTCACTAGTAGGAGATCGGCCTTACATGTGCTCGCGCTCATTGTGAATCACATTGATGGTGATTGGGCGGATATAATTTATACCCTAGCCGAGGAGGATTGTGACTTCCTGCACGAGGAGCTCGGGTACCAGACTCTTGCCCTCTTTGACTAGGCGAATAAAGCCGAGGTGCTCAAGGACGCGCAGGTCCCCGTAGACGTTCTTGACGTCTCTCCCCAACCGATCTGCAAGTTCATTTATCGAGGATGCGTGTTCGTCGGCTAGGTAGTCGAGGAGCTCGATTCTCCGTGTCGTGAGGCTCTTGAACTCCTCAGGAGTGAGGTCTAGGTCCTCCTCCGCGTAGTAGTCGAAGTCCTCACCCTCTCCTGCGGCGCGGAGTGCGTGTATCATGCTGCTCCATTCGATGTAGTCGTCGAGGCGGTCGCGGGGCATCTTTCCCGACTCGAACTCTCGGCTTAGCTCTTGGTACTGGTTGCCATACTTTGCGACGAAGGCTGCCACTCGTTCCCTGACTTCGTTCAGTGGTATTCTCCTGACTACGCGCCAGCGCATATGGTCAACATTGGTCTATGCACCAATAAAAGTTTATAATCGCTCTATGGGCGTCTAGGGTTAGATAATAATGAAACCACTGTATAACAGGGTAAGTGAGCTCGTCTGGGAGATACCCCAGTCCTTTGACCCTAACATGAGGGTTCCAGCGCGGGTCTATGCGGACGAGCACCTCTTTGCGGCGATGCGGGAGGACGCTACCCTTACTCAGAGCATCAACCTAACACAGCTGCCCGGTATCTTGAAGTACGGGATAACCCTCCCGGATGGCCACCAGGGCTACGGGTTCCCTATTGGGGGTGTCGCCGCCTTTGATGAGGAGGAGGGCATAATCACTCCCGGTGGTGTCGGCTACGACATTAACTGCGGGGTCCTGCTTATGCGCAGTGACCTTACCTATGCTGAGGTTAAGCCGAAGGTGGACGAGCTGATAGACAGAGTCTTCAGCCTCGTTCCCTGTGGCGTTGGCGTCGGTAGCAAGATCAGGCTTAGTAACATTGAGCTCGATAAAGCGGTCACCGGCGGCGTCGAGTGGGCCATTGAGAAGGGCTACGGCTGGGATGGCGACCATCTCCATATGGAGGAGAACGGCTGCATGAAGGAGGCGAACCCTGACATGGTGTCGCAGAGGGCGAAGAGCCGTGGTGCTTCACAATTAGGCACTCTAGGTGCAGGTAATCATTTCCTCGAGGTCGCCAAGGTAAGTGAGGTTTACGACAAGGATGCTGCTAAGACCTTTGGTATCACCGACCCCGAACAGATTGTCTGCTGGATACACACGGGAAGCAGAGGATACGGTCACCAGATCGCCACCGACTACATTCGGGTCATGGAACAGGCGACGAGTAAGTACAAGATCAAGCTCCCAGATAGGGAGCTCGCCTGCGCTCCCATTAAGAGCAGGGAGTCGGAGGACTACTACGGCGCCATGGCTTGCGCCGTCAACTGGGCGTTCATCAACCGCCACATCATACTCCACCAGGTCCGCACCGCCTTCGAGCAGACCTTCAACAAGAAGGCATCAGAGATGGGCATGGAACTCGTTTACAGTATGACCCACAATACGGCGAAGAGGGAGGAGCACATCGTCGACGGGAAGAGGATGAAGACGGTCGTGCATAGGAAAGGGGCGAGCCGCGCCTTCGGACCCGGTCGCGAGGATCTTCCCACTGACTACAAGAGCGTGGGGCAGCCAGTGCTCCTAGTGGGTACGATGGGCACAGCGAGTTATTTGCTTAAGGGCACCGAGAAGGGGGAGGAGATCAGCTTCGCATCTACTGCCCACGGCGCAGGCAGGGTCCTCTCAAGGGCTGGAGCACGCCGCCAGTGGACAGCGAACGAGATAATCGCGGACCTCAAGAAGAAGGGAATAGTTGTACGCGCAGCATCAGGAAAGGTAGTCGAGGAGGAGAGCCCCGAGAGCTACAAGGACATACACAGGGTAGCGGACGTAAGCCACCGCCTCGGCATCGGGCGTAAAGTGATGATGTCGGTCCCCGTGGCTGTCGCGAAGGGATAGCTAGAGCCAGCCCTTCCTCTTTATGTACCAGATCATCACCCCGGCGGTAGCGGTCATGACGAGGAGTGCCATCGGGTAGCCCCACCACTGCTCGATCTCGGGCATGAGCCGGAAGTTCATACCATAGACGCCTGCGATGAAAGTCAGCGGTATGAAGATGGTACCGATTATCGTCAGGAACTTCATGATCTCGTTAAGCCGGTTGCTGATGTTGCTCACGTATATGTCGAGCAGTCCTGCCAGCACGTCCCTGTAGGTCTCGACGTTGTCCATAATCTGTATCGTGTGATCGTAGACGTCGTGGAGGTAGAGTTTCGTCAGCTCTGAGAGCAGTGGAGACCCGCATCGCTCCAGGTGGGAGACTACGTCTCTGAGGGGCCACACGGCGCGTCTTAGTGTCAGCATCTGTGTTTTGAGGTCGTGTATCAAGGTAAGCACCGCCGGCGCAGGGTTCTCGACCACGCGGTCCTCGATGGTCTCTATTCTGTCACTCAGGTTCTCAAGGATGAGGAAGTAGTTGTCAACTATCACGTCGAGTAGGCTGTAGACGAGGAAGCTGGCGTCGCTGCTCCTTAAAGGTCCCTTATCGTTGCGTATTCTTTCTCGGACAGGGCCGAAGACGTCGCCTCTGCGCTCGCCGAAGGTTATGACGATGTCCTTGGTTAGCACAATGCTCAGCTGCTCGAACCTGACCTCGTCCATGAAGTCGTCGTAGGAGAGCATCTTTGCTATGATGAAGAGATGGTCCTTGAACTCCTCTATCTTGGGGCGCTGGTTTGGGGATGTAATGTCCTCGCGGAGCAGCGGGTGGAGGCCGAAGTGATGACCTATCGCCTCTATTATCTCCGGGCTAGTGCTGTTATCTATGTTGATCCAACGTATCGTGCCCTTCTTCTTGGGTGTGAAGCATTCGCTCACGTCGAGTGCGAGGCGCTCTGAGTAACCCTTTTTGTCGTAGTCTATTATCGCCATCGTCGTTTCCCCGACGACGCCTTTGAAGTGAGCCTCAATAGGAAGTTGGGTTGTCTGAGTATCTTTGTCGGTCTGCATCGTTGCGCCGCCTTACTTGTGGTTGCCATTCTCCGGTGTTAAAGGGGTTTCCATACTTTTTCGCCTGTAGATCAGTTTGATTGCATCTGGTTACCATTAAATAAGTTAAAATATGGTACTGCTACCCATTTCGGTGATTCTCCATGGAGAAGCAAATTAAGCCGCATCTTTGGTTCACGCTGTACAGCCTGCTAATGCTGGGCGGGGGGAAGTCCCCCGTCAAGGTGTCGACCACGGAGTTAAGCCGCGTTCTCGAGGGTAGCCAGCAGTCAGCCTCACGACACCTGCAGCTCCTGGAGGAATTGGAGCTTGTAACGAGACGCATAGATTCGGATGGGAGCCTTGTTACAATCACCGAGGCGGGTCTTTCGGCGCTCGACGAGGTGCTTCAGGAGCTGAAGACCCATCTAGAGGGTTCTGGGTCTGAGGTCTTCGTCTTCGATGGCACAGTCGTCTCAGGGCTCTTTGAGGGGGCTTATTACATAAGCCGAGATGGTTATCGGAACCAGATTAGGGAGAAGCTGGGATTCGACCCTTTCCCGGGCACCCTGAACGTCAAGCTCAAGCAGGAGGACTTCGAGAAGAGGAGGAGGCTTGAGAAGCATCCCTCTGTTATCCTTGAGGGGTTCAAGGATGGTGAGAGGAGTTTTGGAGCATGCAAGGTCTACCCACTTCTGCTCAACGACGAAGTCAGGGGGGCGCTCATTGTGGCGGACAGGACGATACACGACCTATCCACTATGGAGATTGTGAGCCCCGTTTATCTGCGCCGCCACTTTGAACTGAGCGACGGCGATAAGATCAAGGTCTCCTTCCTGAGCCCTCGGCGATTCGCCGCTTGATCTTGCTGCTGCTGTTCAGATCCTCGAGGCCGAAGCGCCCCACTCGCTTGACTTGTGTCTTGTAACTATGCTGAGCAACGAGGCGCTTGACCTCGTCCTCGATGTCACCTTGG
>JBFYNQ010000083.1:0-9800 GCA_041304265.1 Candidatus Bathyarchaeota archaeon
CGTAGCCGCTGAGACGCTGAAAACATCCATCGACAACCCCACCGCGAGAAGTAGGAGAGAGACTACGTCGAGATCAGCCAAACGGGCACCACTGAACCTACGGAACATACCCACTGTGGGTTAAATCTTTTCACTGGGGTGATGAAAAAAGAAAATACAAACGGAGGGGGAAGGCTTAGTCCTTCTTTGGCTTCTTCTCTTCCTTTTTCTTGATAGCTGCGCCGCAGCCGCAACCGCATTTACAGGACATTGCGATCACAGAGACCCCGATGTTGATACATATAAATCATTGTAGATATGTTGCCTTACTGTGCCCCAACTTTCACCGGTTCTAGCTGTCGCCCAAACTGCATCTGTCCGGGGCGACGTCGAGGCCAACGTCGAGATCCATGTACGTTTTACCACGGCGGCTGCGGGGCACGATGCACGCCTCATAGTATTCCCTGAACTGTCGCTCACCGGCTACGAACCTGACATAGCGGCAACCCATGCACTCACCGCCGAAGATCCACGCCTCGAGCCTCTCATTAAAATCGCTCGGAAACACGCCATCACGATTGTCGCTGGAGCGCCATACAGGTCCCAGAAGGGACTGCACATAGCTGCCCTCGTCATTCAGCCCGAGGGGGTATGCGTCTACACGAAGCATCACCTACATAGCGGGGAGGAGACATACTTCGTGCCGGGGACAATGGAGCCCCAGATTGGGATCGATGGCGAGCGTGTGTCATTCGCCGTTTGTGCCGACACGACCCATCCCGAGCACGCTGAGGCAGCAGCGCAGGCCGGCGCTACCGTCTACGCTGCTGGCGTCTTCATCACCCACACGGGCATTGAAGCCGACTCCGCCCAGCTACGCGGCTACGCCCATAGCCACCAAATGATTGTCCTCATGGCGAATTACGCCTCCCCATCCGGGGGCTTCCCGACAGCCGGTAGAAGCACAATCTGGAATAATCAGGGAGAGAAAGTGGTCGAGGCTCCCAACTCAGGAGAGGCATTGCTCCTCGTACACGGCGAAGGCGATGTCCTCGTCGGCGAGTTACTAACTCTGGTCTAGTCCTCCTGATCAAGCAATTTTACGATTCTAATCCACACTTTTATACATTTGATAATTTCTACTTCCTCACAGAGACTAGATGCATTACGAATGTCAAACAGAATAGTACCGATCGCCAAAATTACTTGACGAGATTCTGCTCGACCCTGACAAGACGAAGATGGAGCGCGTTACGAATGTGTTCCTTATGATGAAGAAAATCGACATCGAGGAGCTGAAGAAAGTCTCTAGAGGATAAGCTTGAGAGTAAATTGATCACTCTCCCTTTTTTTCCAACCTGTTTGTGCCAAATCTTTTACCACCTACCCCCCGAGTTCTGTTAGCGGTGTTTTCTGATGAAGAGAGAGGCGTGGAACTGGATAGATGAGAATACGAAGCACATCATTAACCTCAGTGACAAGCTCTGGGAGTACGCAGAGCTGGGGCTATGTGAGGAGAAATCTGCCAAGCTATTAGCAGACGAGTTGGAGAGTCAGGGCTTCAAGCTAGAGCGCGGTGTCGCTGACATGCCCACCGCATTCGTAGCGACGTGGAGCAACGGGGAAGGCCCAACCATCGGTCTCATGGGCGAGTACGATGCCCTGCCCGGACTCAGCAATAAGAAGGTACCCTACAAGGATGCTCTGAGAGAGGGTGCTCCCGGACACGGCTGCGGACATAATATACACGGCGTCACAGCAGTCTCCGCAGCAATCGCAGTTAAGCACGCCATGGTTGAGGGGAGGATCAGGGGTACCATCAAGATGTATGGGTGCCCCGCAGAGGAGAACTACGACGGCAAGGTCTTCATGGTCCGTGCAGGACTCTTCAAAGGCGTTGACGTGTGCCTGAGCCATCACCCAGGCTCCTACAACACGGCGGGACTCGGCAGCAGCACCTCAATCAACTCGGTCAAGTTCCACTACTATGGGAAGACAAGCCACGCCGCAGGAAGCCCCGAGCAGGGCAGAAGCGCCCTAGACGCCGTCGAGCTGATGAACGTTGGCGTGAACTTCCTCCGCGAGCACGTCATCGACAAGGCGCGCATCCACTACATCATCGAGTCGGGGGGCGGGCAGACTAACGTCGTCCCAGACTACGCCCGCAGCTGGTACTACATACGGGCGCCGGAGAGGGACCAGGTCGACCACATCTACACCCGTATCTTAAAGATCGCGGAGGGAGCCGCTCTGATGACAGAGACCACCTTAAAGGTCGAGTTCCTCACGGGCGTCTACAACAATCTGCCGAGCAAGGTTCTTAGCGGCATAGTCGTCGCCAACATGAGGGAGATCGGCACCCCCACATACACAAAGGATGACCTCGCCTTCGCCGCCGAGATCGCCAAGAGCTTCCCAAAAGAGCAGAAGGTTGACAACCTCCGAAAGTCGAAGTTGCCAAACTGGGAAAAGTATCTCGATGTTGACCTCGTGGCGGACATCCTCGACCCTTGGAACGAGGGGGAGGTCAGCGGAGGCTCGACCGACGTCTCGGATGTGAGCTGGCAGATGCCGACCATGGAGTTTGGAACGGCCGCGTTCGTCCTCGGCGCCCCGGGGCACAGCTGGCAGACAGTCACCTGCAGCGGCACGAGCATCGGCCATAAGAGCCTCATTTTCGCTTCGAAGACGATGGCAGGAACGGCGCTCGACCTGCTCACCAGGCCGGAGCTGCTTGCGAATGCGAAAGACGAGCACGCGAAGAAGATGCAAGGAAGAGTCTACAGGTGCGCCATACCTGATGAGATCGGCCCACCACTCGCCGTAGCCCGGGAGCAGGCGGCAAAGCAGGGCTAGGTTCGCCCTTTCCGGAGAATCTTCCCTGCGAGTACTCCCGTGTGCTCTCCCTTCTCGATGGCGACTCGCCCGTTCACTATCACGTACGGGATCCCCTCAGGGTAACAGTGCGGCTCTTTGAACGTGCCCCTATCCTTCACCGTCGCTGGGTCGAAGACGGTGAGATCCGCCACCATCCCCCTCTTGATGACGCCGCGGTCCTGCAGCCCGAGTCGAGCCGCGGGCATGCTCGTCATCCTCCTGATCGCCTCCTCCAGCGTGAAGAACTTCTTCTCAACCACATATGTGTGGAGATACTTCGGGAAGGCGCCGTAACATCGGGGATGCGGCTTTCCCTGCCCGAGTTCGCCGTAGGGGGCGTGCGCCCAACCGTCGCTGCAGGGCATCACAGCGGGGTGTTTAACGAGTGTGTCGACGTCCTCCTGAGCACCCCAGAAGGTGATGTTCATAGCCTCGGCGTTCTCCTCTATGAGAAGGTCGCAGAGGGCATCGACTCCTCCAGCCCCACGCGCCTTAGCTATCTCAGCTACGCTCGTTCCCTCGAAGCGCTTGTTCGCCGTAGACTTGACGTAAGTGACGTAGACCTTGCTCAGGTCCCTCCCCTTGCGGCCCGCAGCGCCATTAAACTCCTCCCTGATCTTTTCCCGATTCTCAGAGTCGCGGATCCTGATTAGCATCTTCTCGACGCCCCCCTCATGAGCCCAATCGGGGATGACCTGGCTGAGTAGGCTCGCACCCGCCGTGTAGGGGTAGATGTCGGCTGTGATGTCGAGGCCCTTATCACGTGCCTCGTCTATTGCCCTGAGGGTCGTCTCGCCGTGACGCTTGTTGAGTTCCGGGTTCGAGGCGCAGCTACTGCCTAGGTGGCTTATCTGGATGGGAAACTTAGCCTTGTGTCCGAGGCTGATGGTATCAGCTAGATTCTCGACACCGCCGCGCATGTGCGTGGAGTAGAGACCCCCAAACTTGTTGAGGACGGCGCCGAGTTCGACAAGTTCGTCCTCCTTTGTGAATGTCCCGGGTGGGTAGCCGAGCCCCGTGGACATCCCATAGGCTCCCTGCTCAAGCGCCTCGCTGAGGAAGCCCTTCATCTCGCTTAGTTCCACATCGGTGGGGGCCCTGTCGTCGAAGCCCATCACGTTGATCCTTATGCTGCCGTGCCCGATGAACGGTGTAAGGTTTATGCCGGGTCCGATCGCCTCGACGCGTTTGATGAAGTCGTCCATGGAGTCCCAGTTCCAGCCGAGGCGGAGACCCGAGGTGAATGGCTTCAGGTAGGCTATGAGTTCGTCCCTGTGCTTGTTTAGGGGATACATGCTGAGGCCGCAGTTGCCCATAGTGGCGGTGGTTATCCCCTGATGGATGTAGCTCTCGAGGCGCGTGTTCCCAAGTATGGTGTGATCGGCATGCATGTGGACGTCTATCCAGCCCGGTGAGACGACGAGGCCGGAGGCGTCGACGGTATCGAGGCCCTTGAGGCTTCTCCCCACCTCGGCAATGACGCCCATCTCGACGCCTACATCGGCCTTGAACCAAGGTGACCCTGTGCCGTCGATAATCCTCCCGTTCTTGATTACGAGATCGTACATGGATCGGACGGCTTGGTCTTCGCCTGTTCGGTATTTGAAACTAGGGGTCAATGATGCCATCGTTTTATTAGCCGTCGCCCTCTCCTCACTCCAATGGCTCAAGCAGCGAGAGTATCCGTTGGTGGTGTCTCGGCGGCGCCCGGTGAGAAATCGACAGGGTTCATTGACGTTGGGGATGAGAGGTACAGTATACCCGTCGCCGTCATCAACGGTACCCTCCCCGGGAAGACCCTGGGGCTCTTCGGCGGGACGCATGGCACCGAGTTCACGAGCATCGAGGCAGTGACTCGTGTGGTCCGTGCACTCGACCCAGCAGTGATGAGGGGGATAGTCCTCGCCGTCCCCGTTCTCAACAGGGCGCAGTTCGAGAAGAGGACGCAGTTCACGAGCCCAGTGGATAAGCTGAACCTGAACAGCGTCTTCCCCGGCGATGCTTCGGGTAGCCTAACGCAGAGAATCGCACATGCAGCATTCGAGAACATTGCCTCCAAGTGTGACGCGTTAGTTGACTGCCACGGCGGGGACATCGACGAGGACATAAGGGGTTTCGTCGTAGCCGCTGAGGGGAAGGTCGCCACAATCAACGCGGAGGCACTCGCACTCGCTACCTGCTTCCCAAGTGACCTCACCCACATCTTCCCAGCCTCGGGGGGAGCGAGCCTGAGTGCGCAGAGCATCTACGGGGTACCCTGCATTATGCCCGAGGCGGGCACCCCATTCCCGGTCAGGGAAGACGCGGTCCGCTTCCACTACGAGGGGGTAATGAACGTGCTCCGCCATATGCATATCCTCGGCGGCGAGCCCAAGCGGCACACACCAAGAGTGAGCAGGAGGCGACTCAAGATACTCGCGACACAGGGCGGGGCGTGGCACCCCTCGGTCGAGTTGGACGCCGAGGTGAAGAAGGGAGCCGAGCTAGGGAGGGTGACCGACGTCTTCGGCGATATCGTTCAGGTCACGAGAGCACCCGAGGCCGGCATCGTCGCCATGACTCGATGCTTCTACTCTGTCCAGAAGGGGGAGACTCTGTCAGTCATCAGCGCATTCAACTAGCATGAGGTACCTGAAATGAGGATTAACCGAGTTAAGCTCGTCTTCTTCTCGCCAACCGATTCGACGAGGAAGATCATGGAGGAGATCGCAAAAGGGGTCGAGGTACCAGTAGAGCACGTGGATCTGACGCGCCTTAAGGCGAAGACAAGAGACTTCGAGGAGTTCGGCAGGGATCTAGTCATTATCGGCTCCCCCGTCTACGCCGGGCGCATACCCATAGAGGCGCTCACGAGACTGCGCAGATTCAAAGCGCTTAATACCCCCGCGGTCACGCTCGTCGTCTACGGCAACAGGGCATACGAGGACTCCCTCATCGAGCTGACCGACCTCGCCTCAGAGCTTGGATTCAAACCAATCGCTGGCGCCGCCTTTGTCGCCCAGCACTCCTTCAGCACACCCGAGGTACCAATAGCTGCGGGTCGTCCCGATGTCTCCGATCTAAGGAAGGCCCGCGAATTCGGCATTAAAATAAGGGATAAGTTGCTAGCATCTAAGAACATAGACGATATTTCGCCTGTCACTGTTCCAGGTGTCGTTCCATATAGGGACGAGTTCCGAAAATCACGTGCGCCTAAACCTGGCGCCGAGCCAGCCGCGCCAATAACAAAGGAGGAGCTATGCACAAAGTGCGGCAAATGCTTCGAAGTTTGCCCGAACGAAGCCATAACAATCGGAACCGCTGTTGAAACAAACAGGCAAGCCTGCATGAGGTGCTACGCTTGCATCAAGTGTTGTCCAACGGGCGCGAGGGTGATGATTCACCCGTTCTTCTCCAGGGAGGCGAGGTGGCTTCACGACACTTTCCCTGAGAGAAAGGAACCGGAGACATACCTCTGAAAACACTCGGTTCCTCATTTTATAAAACGATAAATCCCCACCGAGGGTTTCCTTCAGCATGTCACACGACTTGACGCGTCTTTTCATGGATCTCCCCCGTCGTAAGAAATGGAAGCTAAAGCAGTTATCCAGCAACGACCCGGGAGGTGGCAACCTCGACTACCTGAAGGCGGCGCCACACGAGGGCGTCAGGATAGGCGAGATAGAGGGGCCAGGATGCGTCCAGAGGATGTGGTTCACGATACTGAGCGACGACCCGGACGCGTACCGCAACCTGATCCTCCACTTCTACTGGGACGGTGAGGAGAACCCGAGCGTCGAGGTCCCCTTCGGTGACTTCTTCGGCATGGGGTTCGCCGAACACGTACAGCACATCTCCGCGATACAGGGCGTCACGAGCGGCGGCTTCTGGAACTACTGGCCCATGCCCTTCAGCAAGGGGGCTGTCTTCGAGGCGGAGAATATCGGCGACACCCCGATCAGCGACCTCTACTTCAACATAGAGTACAACGACGTAGATCACGGCCCCGAGACGCCTAGGTTCCACGCCAAGTGGAGGCGCGAGAACCCAACGACCATCGACAAGAACTACACAATCCTCGAGGCGAAGGGAGCGGGCCACTACTGCGGCGTCGCCATGAACATGCAGTCATACGACAAGGGCAGCCGGCTCTTCCTCGAGGGGGACGAGGTAATCTGGGTCGACGGAGAGAAGGAGGCGAGCATCAAGGGGACGGGGACGGAGGACTACTTCCAGGGCGGCTGGTACTGGATCAACGGCCCCTTCTCCGCGCCTTACCATGGTCTGAGCTACCAGGACCTCCTACAGTGTCGATTCACCGCCTATCGGCTCCACCTCCCCGACCCAGTGCCCTTCGAGAAGGAGATCAAGGTCACCATTGAGCACGGCAGCAGCAACATGCTGCAGGAGGATTACTCGAGCACGGCTTACTGGTACCAGGTCGAGCCACATGACCCCGGCTTCGGTGGCATAGGGAAGGATATCTCATATGTGAAGCCTCTCGGGACCCGGTGGGAGGCACACCTGATCAGCGAACTCGTCCAGGACCCGCCGGTGAACGTGGAACGCAGGCGCATCCTCCACGACGCTGCTAGGCTCAGGGTGATGCTCAGGGAGGCACAGAAGAAGGTGACGGTGCCGCCTGACCTCGCGGGCCTCGACCAGGACGACTTCCTAAAGGCTAACTACGACGAGCTGAAGAGGATCGTGGAGAAGCACAAGAGGGCGCTTCGCTGACTAGCTGAGCTTATACACGCCAAGCCACCCTTTCTTCACCCATGGCCAAGGAGACTGCCTGGGGCTGGATCGACCAGAACCAGAAGAAGATCATAGAGGTCGCTGACACAATCTGGGGCTACGCCGAGCTAGGTCTAACTGAGACGAAGAGCTCGAAGCTACTCCAGGATGAGTTGGAGAAACACGGGTTCAAGGTGGAGGCAGGCGTAGCGGGTATGCCCACCGCCTTCATCGCGACGTGGGGGAGTGGCAAACCCGTCATAGGCATCATGGGCGAGTTCGACGCCCTCCCAGGCATCAGCAACAAGATTGAGCCTGTAAAGACTCCGCTGAAGGAAGGCGCGCCAGGACACGGCTGCGGCCACCATATACACGGCACAAGCGGCGTCGCCGGCGCAATCGCCGCACGCTACGAGATGGAGAAGAAGGGCATCAAGGGGACGGTCAAGTTCTTTGGGACCCCCGCCGAGGAGAACTTCGTCGGCAAGGTCTACATGGTCCGTGCCGGCCTCTTTGACGGAGTCGACGCTATAATCAGTCACCACCCCGACTCGATAAACTCCGCGACGGTAGGCAGCAGCACCGCCGTCAACGGTGTCAAGTTCCATTATTACGGTAAGACGAGCCACGCAGCTGGCAGCCCAGAGCAGGGCAGGAGCGCCTTAGACGCAATCGAGCTCATGAACGTCGGTGTCAACTACCTTCGAGAGCACGTCATCCAGGAGGCAAGATTCCACTACGTCATCGAGGTGGGTGGTGGACAACCGAATGTCGTCCCCGACTATGCACGCAGCTGGTACTACATACGCGCCCCCCAACGCGACCAGCTGGATGGCATCTACAAGAGGATAATCAAGATCGCCGAAGGCGCCGCGCTGATGACGGAGACGACGCTCAAGGTCGAGTTCATAATGGGTCTGTACAACCTCATCCCAAACAGGGCGATAGCAGAGGTCATTGTGGGTAACATGAAGGAGATCGGCGCCCCCAAATACACGAAGGAAGAGCTTGCCTACGCCAAGAAGATCAACGCAGGCCTCGACAGGCAAGTCAAGATCGACGACATGAAGAGGCAGAAGGTGCCCACGTGGGAGCGCTACGCCGACATGGACATGGCGGACGACGTCCTCGACCCCTACGGCGAGGATTACTGCAGCGCTGGCTCAACGGACGTAGGCGATGTTAGCTGGGTCGTACCGGCCGTCGAGTACAACACCTCTACGTACCCCCTAGGCAGCCCCGCTCATAGCTGGCAGTGGGTCGTATGCGGAGCCATGGGCCTCGGCCACAAGAGCCTCATCTTCAGCAGCAAGGTAACAGCCGGCACCGTCCTCGACTTTCTCACAAAGCCCGAACTCGTGAAGAAGGCGAAGGATGAACACTCCAAGCGACTTACCGGAAGAAAGTACGTCTCCCCCATCCCCGACGAGATCCAGCCACCGCTCGAGATGGCGAAGCAGTACGCTGAGAAGAATAGGGGCAAAGACTAGCCCCTAATATTCTGCTAGAATAATAAATAGTGGGCGGGAAGTTTACTTCTTCCCGTTCTTCTTGACGAAGCGCTCGACCCTGTTCCAGGCGTCTTCGAGGTGCTCCATGTCAGCGACGAGGGCGAACCTGATGTGGCCCTCTGCTGCCTGGCCATAGCCTGTGCCTGGTGCGCCGCGGACCTTCTCCTGCAGGAGAAGCTCCTGTGCGAACTTGGCGCTGGGCATGCCGACCGCGCTTATGTCTGGGAAGAGGTAGAAGGCGCCCTCGGGCTTGGGGCAGTTGATACCCTTGATCTCGTTCAGCCTCTTGACGCTGAAGTCGATCCTTTTCTTGTACTCCTTACGCATCTTCTTGACGAAGCCCCATCCCTTCTCGAGGGCGACTGCGCCTGCGTACTGGAAGGGCACCGGCATACCGATGATACCGATCGGGACCGCCTGCACGAGCTTCATAAGCTCGGGGCTGGAGATGATGTAGCCTGCGCGGCAGCCAGTCCACGCGAAGGTCTTGCTGAAGCTCATGAGGGCGAGGGTCCTGTCCTCCATGCCCTTGATCTTCATCGTCGGGATGAAGGGCTTCCTGCCCCAGATGAACTCGGTGTAGATCTCGTCGCTGATGCAGAGGATGTCTTTCTCCACGCAGACATCGGCGAGCGCCTTGAGCTCCTTCTCAGTGTAGACCGCGCCCGTGGGGTTGTCTGGGCTGCAGATCATGACCGCCTTCGTCCTAGGCGTACA
>JBFYNQ010000084.1:0-5756 GCA_041304265.1 Candidatus Bathyarchaeota archaeon
CGGACTCCTTCTTTATGTAGGCGTCGACACCGGCAGTGAACGCCTCAGCGGCGACTTCCTCGCTGCCGCGCGCCGTGTAGAGGATGAACGGTATGCTACTCGTTTTCCTTATCTCCCTGCAGAGCTGTATCCCGCTCATCACTGGGAAGGAGTAATCTGAGACTATGCAATCGTAACCCCCCTTCTTCAGGAGCTTCAGCGCCTCCGTAGGTTTCGCCACAAATGAAATGTCCAAGTTGGCGTTGAGCCGCCCAAGGTTCAGAGCGACTAGCTCTACCTGTGTCTCCTCATCGTCCACAAACAGAACCCGTATTCTGTTTGGAGGCGAATTACTGGTTAAGCTAACCAACCCGGTTCGAATCCTCACTCTAGTTTCACGGTTATTTATCCTTTTTAGGAGATGATACACGCTCGGCAGGGTCCCGATTTCACTACCTTCGATGACATCGAGTATGTGAACAGCATCGTGAAGATGGGCACACCATGTCACCTCATTGGAATCAGGAAGGAGATACGCACCAGAATAGGCAAGTGGCTCGGCGACACTGCGCTCGCGAAGGGCGGAGAGTGGCCGCATAATTTTAAGAGACCGGAATAGCCCTCTTTATCAATCCTGCGCCGGGTTTAGAGGTGTTGCAGAAATGAAACTAGGGCTCTTCACTATGCCGTATATGCGCCTCTCACTGGAGAGGGCGTTTAGCGATGCGAAGCGTTTCGGGTTCGACGGCGTCGAGGTGTGGGGTGGACGTCCACACGCCTACGCGCCGGACCTCATGGGCAGCCGCGCAAGTGAGATAGGCGAGCTGGCGAGTAGGTACGGCCTACCCGTCATTGGGTACACGCCGGAGATGAACGCCTACCCCTACAACATGATGACGGGTACAGAGGCTATGCGCCGTGATTGCGTCAACTACGTTAAGCTCTCACTGGACGCAGCAGTAAGGATTGGTGCAGGTTTCATGCTTATCTCAGCAGGGCACGCAGGCTACGAGGCTCCGCGAGCCCAATACTGGCCACGCCTCATCAAAGGCCTCGGGGAGATATCATCGTATGCCGAGGACGTCGGTATGGACGTGCTCCTTGAGCCACTCACCCACTACGAGAGCAACGTGGTTGTGACCCTCAATGACCTTGTAGCAGCCCTCGACGAGGTTGGATCTCCACGCCTCCTAGGGATGTGCGACGTGGTGCCACCCTTCTGCAACCGGGAACATATAATGGGCTACTTCGAGAAGCTGGGGGCGAGGATGCGCCACGTTCACCTCGTCGACAGTGACGGGCAGTCGGACACCCACATAATGCCCGGCGACGGAAAGATACCACTGCGCCAACTCCTCCGAGAGATGGAGGCGTCGGGCTACTCCGGCTACTGCACGATAGAGCTTATATCCGCGATCATGAACGAGCCTTCCCTAGGCTCGGCGCTCGCCATAGAGCGCGTGAGAGAGCTGCTCAAGGGGTAACCTGATTGGAGATGCTGAAGAAGTTCGACCCGATCAATGCATTGCTGGTTTTCATACCGCTCACCGTGGCATTTGAGATGCTAGGCTTCGACCCGCTTTGGGTCTTCCTCGGGAGCGCAGCAGCCATCATCCCACTCGCGAAGTGGATGGGAGTCGCGACCGAAGAGCTGAGCTACAAAATGGGTGAGGGTCTCGGCGGACTCATGAACGCGACGTTTGGCAACGCAACTGAGCTGATCATCGCCATCTTCGCGTTGCAGAGGGGACTCATCGAGATTGTGGAAGCGTCGATCACGGGCTCGATCGTGAGTAACTTCCTCTTCGTACTGGGGCTCAGCATGCTGGTCGGTGGCTGGGGAAAGGTAAAACAGGAGTTCAACCGGACGGCGGCGTCGGTGAACTCGTCGCTCCTAACCATCGCCATCATGGGGCTCGTCCTCCCCGCTATGTTCGTTCTAGTCTCCAAGAACACGGGTTTCATCGTGCTGGAGGAGGTGAGCCTCGCGGTGGCGGCGCTTTTAATGCTCTGTTACATCCTCTCCCTCTGGTTCAGCCTGAAGACTCATAAGCACCTCTACATCGGCGGGAAGCATGCGGGCGAGCCCGAGGAGAATGGTAAGGGTTGGGGCACGAAAAAATCCATCATAGTACTGCTTATCGCCACGATAGGGGTTGCCATCATGTCCGAGATGCTTGTCGGCGTCATTGAACACGTCGCCGAGGCTGCTCACATGAGCCAGTTTTTCATAGGCGTCATACTCATCCCGCTCATCGGTAACGCGGCTGAGCACCTAACGGCTGTGACAGTGGCGGCAAAGGACAAGATGGACCTCGCGCTAAACATCGCGCTCGGGTCCAGCGCACAGATTGCGCTCTTCGTAGCGCCACTCCTAGTCTTCATCAGTCTGCTGCTTGGAAATCCAATGCAATTGGTCTTCAACGAGCTAGAAGTCGTCTCTATCGCCGTCGCTGTATTCATACTCAACAGCATTGTCCACGACGGAGAATCCCATTGGATGGAAGGCGTTCTTCTCGTGGTGAGTTACCTCATCATAGCCATCGTTTTCTTCTTCATGATGTAGATTTCTCCGCCAATATCTTTTCGACGTTGCGCGAATAATTTTCTACCATAGTCGTGAAAGTCCATAACCTAAGCGTTGACTACATGAGTTCAATCACGAGCGGATAGTTGGTATTCGCTCACTTTGCCTGCTTATCGATGAGCTTCGCCCAGTCATACTTGAGAAGGGCGACGATAATAACTGCGAGGATAATAATGGTCGTGACTAGGCCTACGTCACCACCACCGGCGAAGAGATCTCTGAAGTAGGTGAGGCTGTAGGCGCCGGCATAGGCGAGGAAGAGGCACATTCCCGTCTTACCTATTAGCATCGCAGCCAACAGCTTCTTGGCCGGATACTTCATCATACCGAGGGGGATGAGCAGAAGGTCGTCGGGAATAGGCAGCAGCGACACCAGGATTATCACCATTACACCGTATCTCTCGATGAGCTTTCTGACAGCGTCGAGCCTGTTCCCATACCTGTCCTCAATAACCCTCCTTCCTCCCCTGCCAATGAAATAGGCTGACATCTCACCTATGGTCGAACCGACCCCGGCCACGACACCTAATATGAAGGGGTTTAGTGTTGAGCCGAAGGCGTAAACGACGAGGGCGAAGGGGACGGGGAGAATTATTGAGATGTTACCCACTATGCATATTATGAATGCGCCGAAGTAGCCGTAAACGGTCACAAGCTCAGTCATCCAGACCCAGATGTCCATTGCTACGCAGATTATGGACGAGGGTGTATTAGAATGAGTCTAAACTGAGACCCCTTGAGGCGACGTCTGCGCGGTTTTATACACGTCGTGGCGGAAGATTATCCGCCATGATCAAAGACACCGCATTGGGTTGGATCGAGGAGCACAGGAAAGAACTGATTGATGTAAGCGACGCGATCTGGGGTTTCGCAGAGTACGGTCTCTGCGAGGAGAGGTCAAGCAAGCTGTTGGCGGAGACTCTTGAAAAGTACGGCTGGAGGGTAACGCGAGGCGTAGCGACCATGCCTACCGCCATCATAGCCGAGAAAGGAGAGGGTAAACCAATTATCGCCACTATGGGGGAGTTCGACGCCCTCCCGAACCTGAGCAATAAGCCGATACCGAGGAAGGAGCCACTCGTGCCCGGCGGCATGGGACACGGCTGCGGGCACAACGTCCACGGCGTGACGGCGCTCGGCGCCGCCATCGCTGCAGGTAAGGCGCTAGAGAAGCACGGGCTTAAGGGTACAATCCGCTTCTACGGAACTCCGGCAGAGGAGAACTTCAGCGGCAAGATGATAATGGTCAACCACGGCCTCTTCGACGACGTCGACGCGGCGCTAAGTCATCACCCGGGAAACCTAAACGTGGCGACGCTGGCGAGCAGCAACGTGATCAGCGGGTGCCACTTCCACTTCCACGGCAGGTCAAGCCACGCGGCGGGCAACCCAGAGGCTGGACGCAGCGCCTTAGATGCGGTCGAGCTGATGAACGTGGGTGTCAACTTCCTCAGAGAGCATGTAATCCCCGAAGCTAGGATACACTACGTGATTGAGGCCGGGGGCGGCCAGCCTAACGTCGTCCCCGACTACGCCCGGAGCCACTACTACATCAGGGCCCCCGAGCAGGACCTACTTGAACCGATAAAGAAGAGGGTGCTGAAGATCGCGGAGGGGGCGGCGCTGATGACAGAGACACGGCTCGAGGCTGAGATGGGATGGGGCGGCTACCACAAGATACCGAACAAAGTCCTAAGCGAGGTCGTCACCGCGAACATGAGGCTGGTTGGCCCCCCGAAGTACACGAAGGAGGAGTACGAGTTCGCCACCGAGATAGCGAAGAGCTTCCCCCGCGAGGACAGGGAAACCAGCCTCAGGAAAGGCAAGGTTCCTGACTGGGAGAGGTACGTTGATCAGGATATCGTCTCCGATATATTCGATGCGTGGGACGACGGGACGACGAGCCCGGGGAGCACCGACGTAGCGGACGTGAGCTGGATCACACCGACGATGGAGTTCAGGACAGCCACAAACGTCAACGGCGCGCCGGGGCACAGCTGGCAGATGACGGCGTGCGCCGGGACGGGGATAGGCCACGTGAGCTTGATCTTCGCAGCCAAGACGATGGCAGGCTCCGTCCTCGATCTGCTCACCTCCCCTGAGCTGCTAACGAAGGCTAATGAGGAGCAGGCAAAGAGGCTCCGCGGCAGAGCCTACAAGAAGGACCCTTCGATAGTTGCGCCCCTCGAAAAGGCGAAGGAGCTGGCGAGGACCTACACCGGGAAGTAGGTCCCTCATCTTCTGGTTTATGAGGCACAGTTACAATCGATTAAACGAAGGGCACCCGACTTGGTTCTTTCCGTTTTACACTACGTGCCATCTGCCGCGGCGGGTGTCCTCACAATCTACATCGCGTTTAGGGGCGGTAGGCCTCACAGGCTCGTCTCCTACGCCGCCACTGCCCTTGCCGCTCTGGGCCTCTACGGGTTCCTGACTACCGAGACCGAGACAATGTTCCAGCTAGGCCTCCACTCGGTCCACGGCTGGATTGGGGTGGCGGCCCTCATCCTACTCTTCGTAAACTTCGCCCTCAGGGGCAAGTCGAGGCACCACTGTAGCGTGGGGAGGGCTGCGGGAGCACTCTCCGCCGTCTCACTAGGCATGGGTCTCATCATTCTCCTCGGCCTGGCGCCCGGTCCCATACCCGCGGGCATAGGACAGGTCCCAGTGTCGAGCGTCCTCCCAGAGGTCGAGGCGTCTACCTTCATGGGGGCTACACTCACACCCATCGTAAACCAGTTGAACAACGCCATCGAGGGGACGCAGCATATTAGCAGAAACGCGTATCGGCTTCGGGTCACCGGTCTCGTCGACAAGGAACTCTCTCTCTCCTATGCTGACCTCCTAGACTTGCCGGCGTACGCTGAGGTCGTCTACCTTCCCTGCGTCGAAGGGTGGGGCTTTACCGCGAAGTGGACGGGGTTCAGGGTCACAGACCTCCTTGACGTAGCTGGTGTCCAGTCGAGTGGGAACTACGTCGTCTTTTGGTCCAGCGATGGCTACTCCACAGCGCTTCCACTGTCCTACCTTGAGGGTAACCAGACTCTACTTGCCTACGGGCTGAACGACGTAACGCTCCCTCCGGACCGCGGCTTCCCGCTCCAGCTCGTGGCTGGTGGAAAGTACGGTTACAAGTGGGCGAAGTGGGTGGTGGAGATTGAGGTGGTTTCAGCGCCGGTGCGGGGTTACT
>JBFYNQ010000085.1:0-10776 GCA_041304265.1 Candidatus Bathyarchaeota archaeon
GTGAACCTGTCCTACAGCCAGACGCTATAATCGAGGCGGCGAAGCTGGTAAAGAGCCGCGGCCTGAAGGTTATGCTCGATACGAACGGCAGCGTCAAGGAGAACCTCGACAGAATTCTCCGAAGCGGATACATAGACCGCGTCGCCCTCGATGTCAAAGCGCCTTTAAACCCTGGGGACTACGGCAGGGTCACAGGGCGAAACGACCTCGGCGAGGCATCAGTCAAAGCCGTGGAATACTGCCTCGACCTTGCAAAGGAGCTGGGCATCCAGATGGAGGTGCGCACAACCGTCGCCCCGGGATTAAGCGACGAGCCAGCTTATATCGCCAGTATAGCTCAGTCAATAAAGGGCCGCTGCGCCGTCTACTACCTTCAGCAGTTCGATAACCTTGGCGAGGTCCTCAGCCAAACCCTTAAAGAGAAGCAACCGCCTAGCAGGGAGACAATGATGAGCCTCGCCCATGAAGCTCTAAAGACGGGTCTCACAAACGTCTTCATTAAGACGCGTAGAGACGGGCTCGAGAGGATGGGCTGAGGATGACCCGGAGACGACTCATCCTCCTGACAGGGATGGCCGGCTCCGGAAAGACTACGCTTTCTACTCTGATCCGTGAGTCGGGTCTACGTGTCATCACGATGGGAGATGTCATCCGCGAACTCGCCAAGAGCAAAGGGCTAGAGCCCACGCGGGAGAACATAGGGCATCTCGCAGAGGAGATTAGGAAGGATGGTCCAGACGCTGTTGCCCGCCGATGCGTGGAGATGCTGAAGAAAGGGCCAGACGGCCTCATAGTCGTCGACGGCATTAGAAGCATCGCCGAGGTCGACGCCTTCAAGGCGGAGTTCGACGTCGTCCTCATCGCCCTCTGGGCTAGCCCGCTCAGCCGCTACAAGAGGCTCACACGCCGGGGCCGCAGCGACGACCCGAAGACGTGGGAGGAGTTCAAGGAGCGAGAGCGCCGCGAGCTCGGATTCGGCATCGGGGACGCCATCGCCTCAAGCGACTACATGATCAAGAACGACGACGGCATCGGCAGCCTAAAACCCGCATTCGACGAGATCATGGTGACTATAAGGAATGGCTGAGGTCAGGGTAACAGCCAAGGCGCACATAAACCCCACCGAGAGCGAGGAGAAGTTAGAGAGGGCAATTACAAACCTGTTTGGAAACTTTCCCCTCAGACGCAGCAAGGAGCACGGCGTCACCTACATCGTCCTCGAGGCTGAGGGCATCGACGCACTCCACCAGTTAAAGCAGAGGATAGCCAGCGATAAGATAAGGGACGCCGCCCGCGCGATGCTCAGCCGCTGGGCGGCGAAGAACGAGAAGGTCACATTCCACTTAAACAGGCAGGCAGCATACGCGAACCACGTCAGCATCTACCACGCAAGCAAGTCCCCGCTTGGACCGATAGAGGTCGAGATCGAGGGGTCGCCTCAGATGATCATAGAGTTCCTCACGGGCAAAACCCCCACATAACTCGCAGGGTTCAACATCCCCAACTATGGTTTTACGGAAAATCAACTTATAATAAAAACGATCGACTAATTCGAGAGAAGAAAGCTTAAGCTTTAGAGACTTCGTAGGTCTCGACGACCTTCGAGGTCTCAGGCGCACGCACTACTTCGGTCCCGATGATGGCCTGCTGCATGCAGTTCTCGATGCAGATGTAGCAGAAGAGGCACTTGAATGGGTGGTATTCTATCTTCTTCTCCTCTGGGAAAACTTTGATTGCCATACTGGGGCAGACACGCTCACAGTCCTGGCACTGGTCGCACCTGCTCATATCCCAGGTGAGGGCGCCACGCGTCCCCGGCATCGGCGTAGGCTTCTCAAACGGGTAGTTGACGGTCGCAGGCTTACTCACTAGGTTCTTGAGGACTTCCCTCCAAATCTCCGGCATCCTAGTTCCCCTCCTTCCTGACTTGCACGTAGCGCTCAGTGCAGCTTATGCAGGGGTCTATGCTATGCACGATGACGGGGATGTCAGGCAGCTCGTGGCCGATTAGCATCGACACCAGAGGCGGAATGTTTGCACCCGTCGGTGTCCTGATCCTTACGCGACTAAGCTTGTTCGTGCCGTTTCCTTCAACATAGTAGAATAGTTCTCCACGAGGCTGCTCCGTCCTAACTATAGCTGTGCCGGCTGGGAACTTTTCATTTTTGTTTAGTATAGGACCCTCAGGCATCTGGTCAAGCGCTTTGATTATCAGGTCGATGCTAGCAAAGACCTCATCGAAGCGGACGAGTGTCCTCGCGTAACTATCACAACTCTCGTAGACGACGGGCTCAAAATCGAGCGCTTTGAATGTCGGGTCGAAGGATCTCATATCTTGTGCGACGCCGCTACCCCTTATCACGGGACCGCAAGCACCCATGTGGTTAGCTTGGCTCTTCGGGAGCACACCCTTGCCCTCTGTGAGCTGTCTGAAGGACTTATCCTTGTAAAAGACAGGCTCGAGGACTTTGAGCTTTGAGCGTACGATCTCGAGGTCTTTCCTATACTCCTTGGCGAGTGAGTCGTCGATGTCTTTCCTCGCCCCTCCGATGGCGTTTGTAGAGAGGTGTATTCGGTGGCCATTGGTTTTCTCGTTCAAAGTAAGAATAACCTCCCTGTCGCGCCAGATCTGCATGAAGAGACTCTCGAAGCCTATCGCGTCAGCGAAGAGTCCAAGCCAGAGTAGATGGCTTTGGAGGCGACCTAGCTCAGTCCATATCGCCCTCAAGTACTTTGCACGCTCGGGCACCTCGGTGTCCGTCAGCTTCTCGATCGCCATGCTGTAGGTCATTCCGTGGATGTAGTTGCAGATGCCACAGACGCGTTCACAGAGGAAGATGTTGCGTTTGTAGTCGTTCAACTCGGCGGCGCGCTCGATCCCCCTGTGAACGTAACCGAGCTGTGGCACAACATCGACGATCTTTTCCTCGTCGAGTGTAAACCTCAGCTGTATGGGCTCGGGCAGCACGGGGTGCTGCGGCCCGAATGGGAAGACCGTGTATTCTTTGCGTGCCAGCGAGGCATCGTGGTTGTGTTGGTTACTCATTCCAGTCGCACCTCCAGCATCTCTGCGCTTCGCGTAGCGCCTCTGCGGAGTTGTATCCTAGCTCAACTTCATCGAGGTTTTTAACCCGTTCCTCGGGCTCTAGTTCTCTCACCTGTGTTACTTCCTGGAACCTAATCTCGTCGATATTCGGTGCTCTTCCGACGTACTCGTTGATGTCGACGCCGGGGACGAGCCAACCGTTGCCGCCGAAGCTCTTGTCAATTTCAGATGCAGCTAGGCGCCCGTCGCGCAGTGCCTCGATAACGGACTTTGGACCGAAGACGCAGTCTCCGCCCGCGTATACGTTCTTGACACTCGTCTCGTAGTTATCGTTGACGACTATCGTGCCTCTGCGTGATACTTCTACGTTGAAGTCCTTCGGGATAACGACTGACTGTCCGATACCCTTGATGATTGTGTCGACGACTACTGTATAGTCGCTACCGACTACTGGGACGGGGCGGCGACGCCCAGACTCGTCTGGTTCGCCGAGCTCCATGTGCTGTAGGACCATCTTGAGGGGCTCGCCAGGTATGATCTTGACCGGTGCGGTGAGGTACTCAAAGTTGACGCCCTCTTGTAGTGCGCCGTGGATTTCTAGCGGTGACGCGGGCATCTCCTTCTCAGTGCGCCTGTAGTACAGCGTGACGTTTGCAGCGCCGAGTCTCTTGGCGACGCGTGCGGCATCGATGCTGCTATTTCCTCCACCGACGATGGCTACCCGCTGGCCCACGTTAAGGTGCTTGTTCCTCATGTTGACCTCGGTGAGGAGATCACGGAAGTCGATGACGCCCTTAGTGTCCTCGCCTTCGACGCCTAGCTTGTAGCTGTCAGTGGCGCCTATTGATATGTAGACGGCGTCGAACTTGTCCAGGATGGGCTTGAGGCTATTGATCTCCTTGCCCTTCTCGAACTCAACGCCAGCCTCCTCGAAGCGGGCGATGATCTCCTCTTCCATGACGGTCTTGGGGAGCCTGTATTTGGGTATGCCCCAAAGCATGGCGCCGCCGCACCTGTCGTTCTTCTCGAAGACGGTCACGTCGTGGCCCAGCATCCCCAAGTAGAATGCGCAGGAGACTCCGGATGGGCCGCCACCGATGACGGCGATCTTTTTACCGGTCGGCTTAGCTCGGGATACATCCCTCTTGAGTCTGCCGATCGAATCAGAGGCGTACCTCTTAAGGAGGCGTATCTGTATGGGGTGGTCGTTCTTCTCCTGTCTACATCCCTCTTGGCATGGGGCGAAGCATACCCTGCCGAGTATTGCTGGCAGTGGTGCCTGCTCGATAATAGTGCTATAACTTCCCTTTGGATTTCCCTCGGCTATCTGGCGGATGTACTTTGGCGCGTTCACGTTCGCGGGGCATTCCTCTCGGCACTTCCCCCAGAATCTCTTGATAAAGGGGACGGGACCAACCGCAGGTTTGAGTAAAGTATCCTGCTCAGCGGTCTCAACACGTAGTAGCTTGCCGCCGAAATCGATGTTGAGCCCGGATATTTTAATACCAAAGTGATCCTGAACCTCGTTTTCAGCGAAAAAAGCCATTGGATAGACCGTCGTGATGCTCTGCAAAGTCTCCTTCTTCGGAGACTTGAGGCGAAGGTTGATGATATTTGAGCCTTTTTCGAAATGGTATACTATCTCGAAGTCCTTTTCGAGGTCGAGTGCCGTGATGGTTAGGAAGCGAGCTCCAGATCCCTTCAGCTCATTTAGGTTGAAGAATAGATTGTTCTTATCGACCGTATCATCGATCGTGTTGCTAAGGCTTGTTTGTGCTGGTGCAGTCATCTTACTCACCCTTCTTCTCCTTCTGCTCCATTTGCTCGCTCTTCTCAGCGAGTTTCCCTAGCGCTAGGACTATGCCGTCAATTATCTGTTCAGGTCGTGCTGCGCAGCCGGGGACGTAGACGTCCACGGGTACAACTTTATCGACGCCTCCGAGAGTGTTGGGGCAGTTGTGGAATATCGCGCCCGAACACGCGCATTCGCCGATCGCCATGACTAGCTTCGGTTCAGGCATCTGATCGTAAAGGTTCTTGAGGACGGTCTTGTTACGATGGTTTGCCGGCCCAGTGATGAGTAATATGTCCGCCTGCTTGGGGTCGCCTATGTTGACTATGCCGAACCTCTCAGCATCGAACTTCGGCGTGAGGGCGGCGAGTATCTCGAGGTCACAACCGTTACAGCTACCGGTGTCGTAGTGGAGGACCCACGGAGACTTGAGCCGGGCTTTAGTCATTAACTTCATTTTAAATCACCTTGAAGACGACGATGACGATCAGGTTCACAAGTATTAGGAGGAACCCGAAGGTCCAAGCCGTTTTGAGCATGTCCTTCCAGTCTAAGCGAGGATAGATGTTATCGATCACTATCGCTATAAAGAAGAGAGCGAAGGCGATCGCTGCGCCTATGATGAAGTTCTGAGCCCAGAAGAGGGCGATGAGGCTCATTGTGAAGTAGACCTTTAGCCAGTGACCCATCTCGACAAGTGCCTGCGTGTAACCACTGAACTCGGTATAGACGCCACGGACGAGCGACTGGTGGGCGTGGCTTGAGCCGGATATGTCGAATGGGGACTTCTTCATGTCGATGACTAGGACGATAACATGTACTGCGAGGGCGCCGGGAAGGACAAGTAGGAGAGGGGTGGGGTAGGCGAATATACTGGAAATCTGGAAGCTCCCCGTGATCAGGTGAACACCTATCGCGGTGAGAACCATTATGGGTTCGATCGAGAGCATCGCTAGAAGCTCACGTTTTCCACCCAGGTTACTGTAGGGGGAGGTTGTGCTGTATGCGGCCACCGCAAGACACACGTCTGCGATCAATACTGTGTAAAGTATGAACAGTAGATCCTCCTGCAATGCGATGAGGGCGATACCCGTCACGGTGAATGCAAGGTAGCCGAATGCAAGCGTCGGCTGGATCATGTTTGAGATGAATGGCTCCTTGCCCCAGAGCTTGATTAAATCGTAAAATGGCTGAAGGAGTGGGGGACCCATCCTGCTCTGCATCCTCGCAGTGAGTATTCTATCGATTCCTGTTAGTAGCCCCGCAATGATGGGGGCGGATAGTACGTATATGATGCGTAAAGCCATGTCGAATTCTTGTGCCATTTTACAACACCACCAGAGCGAATGTCAATGCGATTAGGCCGATGCTTAAAATGATAGCCCATCGCTCCCAGCGGGAGGTAGAGATTGTAGGATCGAAGAACATGCCAGCTACTGTCGTGTCGACAACTGTGTCACCCGTCGTTCTGAAGGCGATGGGGTTGTCTTCTACGTTCTCGCCTGATAGGTAAGCAGGCTGTAGCTGTCCCTTCTTCGTCCTACTGATTATCAGTCCAAAGGCTATTACAGCGCCAATCGCGATCCAGAGCTGCCAGATCAGGAAACCGCCCAGTTGCGCGACGAATATCGATGGATCGGGTGGGGTAACCCATGTGAACTGACGGATCATCGTTGGAACGACAAAGTTCCCGATAACGATGCCTGAACCTATGCTCGCTGCGACGTCCAACGCGAGGACGATGAGTAGCGTGAACTTGTAGATGAGTGGTAAATCCTCCTCAGAGGCTTTGGCTTTACCGGCGGGTGCCATGATGAAGTTTCCGAGCCACTTCGCCCAGAACAGCATGCTCGCCGAGCTTCCTATGAGAAGCATTATTATCATCGCAAGTGCGGGGAGCAGAGGCGCGTTGGAGACGACGCCTACTGCCGCCCACTTACCAAGCAAAACGCCGAAGATAGGGAGGAACATGCTCACAATGCCGATAATCATGACGGTTGTCGTGAACGGCAGCCTCGCGAGCAGCCCCTGCCAGTCGGCGATGTTTCTACTGTGAAGTTTGTTCTCAATTATCCCGGCCGTCATGAAGAGCAGGCCCTTGGACATCGAGTGGAAGATGAGCAGGATAATTGCGGCTGAGTAGGAAAGCGGGGTCGCCATGCTGGCGCAGAAGATCATTAGGCCGAGGTTACCGATCGTGGAGTAGGCTAGTATAGTCTTGGAGACACGCTGGTTCAGCGCCATGATGGAGGTGAACATGAACGTGAATATTCCGACGGCAGCAATTCCGTAACTCAGATTCGTCCCGACTAGCTTGGGGGCGATCCTGAGGATCAGGTATACGCCAGCATTGACCATCGTGCTGGAGTGAAGGAGAGCCGACACGGGTGTAGGTGCAACCATGGCCCCGAGGAGCCAGTTTTGGAATGGCAGCTGAGCCGACTTGCTAAACGCAGCCACGGCTAGCAGCGCAAATATCAATAGGACAGGCGTCGTGGTGGGAGAGGCTAGGAGCGCCGTTAGGGACGGGATCCCAAGATATTGGTAGCTCAGCCAGAGTGCACCCATGAAGGCGGCTCCTCCGACTATGCCCATCCAGAGGGCGCGCTGGGCGTTTGCCTCAGCTACCTCTGTCCCATCATACCTGATGAGCTCATAGCAACAGAGCGTGGTAATCTCCCAGAAGAACGCGAGCCATGTCAAGTCGTTGCTATAGACAAGCCCATTCATCGCGCCGAGGAGGAGAAGCATGAAGAGGAAGAATTTGGGCTGGTTCGCCTTCTGGACGAACCTGTCGCGCCCGGTCAGCGACTCCATGTGCTTTGAGTGGTCATCCATGTATCTGAGCGCATAGATACACACGATGGAGCCTATCACGCCGACAATGAGGGACATAGTGATTGAGAGCTGGTCCGCAAACATCGTAGGAGTGATCTCCTCGTTGTAGTGCCAGTACTCAAAGTATGCAAGGGGAACAATGTAGGTCAGAGTTAAACCGATGATTGGGAGGTTTGCCTTTTGCCATCCAATGTAGAGGAAGTATAATAGTAAGGCAAAGTCCGCGATGAGGACTAGGTCATCGATTAACGTGCTCGTCTTGAGCACGAAGCCGTCGTTCTGATAAAGTAGAATCGTCGAACCGATCAAGGCAACTGCGCTGATCCCAACAATCGCCTTGATGGCGGTCTTGTTCTTGAGGAAATAACACAAAAACCCCGCTACTGCGGGGAGACCGACCAGTAACGCAACAAGTAACTCGCTATCCATGCTATCCACTCACGAACTTGATTGAATCTGAAGATGATATCTTCCAACAGGTAAGACTAAGGTCATATCCCATTCGCGCAGATGGGAAGTAAGGGCAGGTAAATACACCTACCTTACCTGTACATACCATCTCCTAGCCATTCTGGAGAATGGATTTAAAGCTATCGTTGAACAATTAATAAAAGCTTAAAAAAGGAAAAACGTATTTGACCAAATTTTAAGAATAATGAAATGCAAATGTCGCCTTTGATCAAATAAAATAAACGATTATGTCTACATATTCGATATAAATAGTGAAAAATTCTTAAAATATAATAACACTCCAGTATTTATTTCCGCTGAAATATATATCAAATCCAAGTAGTAAAAAGATGGATAGCAATAAATACGGGGTACCGTGAGTTAAAGAGAGGCGTGAAAATTGGATAGTTACATAGAGAGCATATACAAGAGCCTCGTTGAGAAGGATCCCCTACAGAAGGAGTTCCACCAGGCAGCCTATGAGGTTCTGGCGACAATCGAGCCCGCGATCAAGAAGTTCCCCAAGTACCAGGAGAACGCCATCCTTGAGCGCATGATCGAGCCAGAAAGGATCATCCAGTTCCGTGTTCCTTGGAAGGACAAGAGTGGGAAGATCCAGGTCAACCGCGGCTACCGCGTCCAGTACAACTCAGCGATCGGCCCATACAAGGGCGGCTTCAGGTTCCACCCTACAGTCAACCTCGGTGTCATGAAGTTCCTTGGATTTGAGCAGACCTTCAAGAACAGCCTCACCACCCTCCCAATGGGCGGTGCAAAGGGCGGTTCCGACTTCGACCCTAAGGGCAAGACTGACGCAGAAGTAGAGTCTTTCTGTACCAGCTTCATGGCAGAGGTCTACAGGCACGTCGGCCAGTTCGTCGACGTCCCCGCTGGCGACATCGGTGTCGGCGGACGAGAGATCGGCTACATGTACGGCGCATACCGCAAGATCACAAACAACCACGGCACATGCGTGCTCACTGGCAAGGGCTTAACCTTCGGCGGCAGCCTAGCGAGGACTGAGGCAACCGGCTACGGTGCAGTCTACTTCAGCGAAGAGATGATGAAGACGAAGAACGAGTCGATGAAGGGCAAAGTTGCCGTAGTCTCCGGCTCCGGAAACGTCGCACAGTACGCGGTCCAGAAGCTCATCCAGCTAGGCGCTAAGCCAGTGACCATGAGCGACTCCGACGGCTACATCTACGATCCCGCAGGCATCGACGCGGAAAAACTTGCCTTCGTACTCCAGCTCAAGAACGTCAAGAGAGGCCGCATCAGTGAATACGCCGAGAAGTTCAGTGGCGCCACATACGAGGCCAAGAAGACCCCGTGGGGAGTCAAGTGTGACCTCGCATACCCCTGTGCCACTCAGAACGAGCTCAACGACAATGACGCTAAAAAGCTCATCGACAACGGCGTAATGGCGGTCACCGAAGGCGCAAACATGCCATGCACCTTAGAGGCAATCAAAGTCCTCCAGGAGGGTGGCGTGCTCTATGCACCCGGCAAAGCTAGCAACGCAGGCGGCGTAGCGACAAGTGGACTCGAAATGAGCCAGAACAGCCAGCGCTACTTCTGGACATTCGAAGAAGTCGATCAGAAGCTACACAACATCATGATCGGCATCCATAAGAACGCATACGAGACCAGCAAGCTCTTCGGCAAACCAGGCGACTACGTCATGGGCGCCAACATCGCAGGCTTCCTCAAGGTAGCCGACGCAATGATAGCCCAAGGCGTATACGCCTAAACACCCCGTCTTTCATCTTTTTTCGTTTAACTTAACATTCATTTTACCTGCACATGTTTTTCCATTCAGTGAACACTAACGGATAGTAAATACAACATGTACAAGTTTTTATAGTATTGACCCTATTTACTGTGATCCCTTCATGTACGGTATAGTGCGGAAGGATAAACTGGCATCAAACATCAAGCTATTCGACGTCCATGCGCCGGCTGTGGCAGCGAAGTCTAAGCCCGGGCAGTTCGTCATAGTACGCGTCCACGAGAAAGGAGAGAGGTTCCCGATAACAATCGCGGATGCGAACCCCGAGAAGGGCTTGGTAACCATCATCTTCGCTGAGGTGGGTAAATCATCGACTCAATTAGGGAATCTGGGCGAAGGAGACTCAATCCTAAACTTCTCGGGTCCACTAGGAAACGCCACGAAGATAAGACAATACGGCGACGTGCTGTGCGTCGGCGGAGGGGTGATGGCGGGTGCTTTACTATACCAAATGAAGGCGTTGAAGAAAGCGGGGAATAGAATAACAACGGTCATTGGTGCGAGAAGCAAGGAACATCTAATACTCGTCGACGAGCTGAGAAAGTACAGCGATGAGCTCCATGTCGCAACAGACGACGGATCCGAGGGCGAAGAGGGCCTAAACTTCCTCGGTAAGATACTCGCCGAGAAAAAGTTCGCTCAGGCAATAACAATTGGACCGACTAGCATGCAGATGGTCGTCTCCGAGATGACAAAGCCATATGGAATCCCCACAACGGTGAACCTCTTCCCCATTATGGTCGATGGAACCGGCATGTGCGGTGCTTGCAGGGTCAGCGTGGGAAACGAGACCAAGTTCGCCTGCGTACATGGACCTGACTTCGACGGACACAAGGTCAACTACGAGGAGCTGATCAACAG
>JBFYNQ010000086.1:0-5006 GCA_041304265.1 Candidatus Bathyarchaeota archaeon
GGTTATGGAACATCTGAAGGGAGTCGAGAAGGCAACGGGGAAGAAGTTCGGGGATGCGAAGAACCCGCTGCTCTTCTCAGTCCGCAGCGGTGCGCCGCGCAGTATGCCAGGGATGATGGACACCGTCCTTAATCTAGGCATTAACGACGCGGTAGCCGAAGGACTCAGCAAGCTGACGAAGGATGAGCGGTTCGTCTACGATGCCTACAGGCGTTTCGTAACGATGTTTGCTGACGTCGTTATGGGGGCGGAGAGGAAGGACTTTGACAAGGTCCACGAGGCGTGGAAGGAGAAGGAGGGCGTGAAGAGCGACACCGAGCTTAGTCCATTGGCGCTAAAGTCTATTGTGGCTGAGCAGAAGAAGCTCTTCAAGAAGGTGGTTAAGAGCGAGTTCCCTGAGGGCCCGGAGGAGCAGCTCAAGCTCGCAATCGCGGCTGTCTTTAACAGCTGGAACACACCCCGCGCCATTACATATAGGAAGATGGAGCGAATTCCAGATGAGATGGGGACGGCTTGCAACATCCAGACGATGGTCTTCGGTAACCTGGGCAACGACTCGGGCAGCGGTGTGCTATTCACGCGTGACCCGAGCAGCGGGGAGAAGAAGATACTCGGTGAGCTTCTCTTCAATGCGCAGGGCGAGGACGTCGTCGCGGGCATAAGGACTCCTATTGGCCTCGACGATCTCAGGAAGCAAATGCCCAAGATTCACAAAGAGCTTGTCGATATTGTCGGGAAGCTCGAGAGCCATTACAGGGACATGCAGGATGTCGAGTTCACAATCGAGAGGGGCGTCCTCTATATGTTGCAGTGTCGTAACGCAAAGAGGACGGCTAGAGCGGCGGTGAAGTGCGCTGTCGACATGGTAGATGAGAAACTCATCACGGAGAAGGAAGCTATCCTTCGCGTGGAGCCCAAGCAGGTTGAGCTGATGCTCCACAAGACCATCGACCCGAAGACGGGGAAGAAGGCTCTTTGTCGTGGACTTCCTGCTAGTCCTGGTGCCTCTACAGGTCAAGTTGTCTTCGTGCCTAAGGAAGCGGAGGAGTGGAAGGCCGCTGGCAAGAAGGTCATTCTGGTGCGTCCGGAGACGACGCCTGAGGACATCGCGGGCATGGTCGCCGCCGAGGGGGTGCTGACGAGCAGAGGCGGGATGACGAGCCATGCGGCGATAGTCGCCAGAGGTATTGGAAAGCCCGCTATCGTTGGCTGCGAGGCGATGCAGATCGATCTCGATAAAGAGATCGCAAAGGTCGGCGATATTGTGGTAAAGAAGGGTGATCTAATCACAATCGACGGGCTGACGGCGGACGTTTACATGGGCGAGGTCGAGTTCATCGAGCCGAAGGTGGGCGGCGAGGTCGCCGTGCTGCTCGGTTGGGCGGATAAGTATAGACTCCTCGGGGTTTGGGCGAACGCGAACGACGAAAATGACGCGAAGAAGGCGTATGAGAACGGCGCGGCTGGAATCGGGTTAACCCGCACGGAGCGCATGTTCCTAGGCGTCGAGCGCGTGGCGCTGGTTCGCGAGATGATTATGGCTGACACCCTTGCCGAGAGGATGAAGGCACTCGACAAATTGCTGCCGATGCAGAAGAAGGACTTCAAGAGCCTCCTCAAGGCGATGAAGGGCAAGCCGGTGCAGATTAGGCTGCTCGACCCGCCGCTCCACGAGTTCATGCCCCGCGAGGTGGACGTGGTGACTGAGATATTTGAACTGGAAAAGTCGAAGGCGCCGAAGAAGGAGATAGAGGCGAAGCGCGTCATACTTGGTAAGGTGAGGAAGATACAGGAGGCGAATCCAATGATCGGGTTGCGCGCCTGCCGTGTCGGCGTTCTCTACCCCGAGATATACGAGACACAAGCGAAGGCCATCTTTGAGGCGGCCTGCGAGCTGAAGAAGGAAGGGGATGACCCTCACCCGGAGATCATGATTCCCGGTACCATCACATGGCGTGAGCTGGCGTATCTGAAGCCTTTCGTGGTCAAGGCGTATGACGAGGCGATGAAGAAGTATGGTGAGAAGATCATTTTCAAGTACGGTACTATGATTGAGATGCCCCGCGCAGCACTGACCGCCGATGAAATGGCGAAGGAGTGCGACTTCTTCAGCTTCGGCACAAACGACCTGACGCAGACTGGCATGGGGCTGAGTAGGGACGACGCGCAGGGTACGTTCCTACCAGTCTATGTGGAGAAGAAAATACTGCCTGACGACCCCTTCCAGACGTTGGACAAGAAGGGCGTCGGCGAACTTGTGAAGATATGCGTCAAGTTAGCGCGCCCCGCTAACCCTAAGATCAAGATAGGCATCTGCGGTGAGCACGGTGGAGATCCTGAGAGCATCTACTTCTTCCACGAGGCAGGGCTTGACTATGTCAGTTGCAGTCCATTCCGTATACCCGTGGCGCGCCTCGCGGCTGCGAGGATCGCTATACAGAGCGAGCAGAAGAAGTAAATGCACGTTTTTTTTAATGCCATCGCGGCGAAGAACGCGTCTGGAAACCTGGCGAAACACCGATCTCTGTTAAGAAGCACATCCTTCACCAGCCGATTCTTCGCCACTACTTGTGTGTTCGTAACCAGAAACAAACTTCAAACACGGAAAAAAGCCCAAACCACCTGAAACGCTACGGCAGCGGAGGAGGAAACGACGGGCCATAAACACGCGCCACCGATCGCACCAGCAAACGCTATCAGTCCAACTAGTCAATCATACTAGAACAAAATGGTCGACGTCAACATACTCAAGGAAAACGTGAAAAAGGAGGTCGAATCCCAGAGGAAGCGCCTTACAGAGATAGCTACGTGGATGTACGAGAACCCCGAGCTAGGCTCCGAGGAATACAAGGCATACGCACTCCTCACCGAGGAGCTCGAGAGGCAGGGAGCTAAAGTCGAGAAGCAACTCCTAGGCATCCCCACAGCTTTCTCTGCTTCGTGGAAGGGCGAGAAGAAGGGACCTAAGGTCGCCGTCCTCGCCGAGTACGACGCCCTCCCCGGTGTCGGTCACGGTTGCGGACACAACCTAATCGCCGCATCCGCATTAGGCTCCGGAGTCGCCGCTGCCCGAGTAGTCAGGGACCTCCCCGGCGAGATACTCGTAGTTGGCACCCCCGCCGAGGAGGGTAGAGGTCCCAGCGCGGGTAGCAAGGTAATCATGGCTAACAAGGGTTTCTGGGATGACGTCGATGCCGCCATAATGCTCCACCCCGCGACCCGCTATGGAGTCGGTGGCAAGGCCCTCGGTGTCTGGCAGTTAAAGATGGATTTTAAGGGGCAGACAAGCCACGCAGCCGCCAGCCCCGAGAAGGGCATCAACGCGCTGAATGCAGCCACCCTCGCCTACATGGCGACACACATGCTCCGCCAGGAAGCGCGCCGCGACGCCAATCTAGTTATCCACGGCATCATAACCGAGGGCGGCCTCGCCAATAACATCATCCCCGACCGCGCCGTTTGCCAGTTCGGCGTCCGTAGCAGCGACGAAAAATACCTAGAAACCATGGTCGACAAGGTTGCCAAATGCGCAGAGGGGGCAGCCATCTCGACCGGTGCTCAAGTGACGGTAACAAAGGCAAAACTCTACAGCAGTATGAAGCCCAACATCCCTCTCGTCAAGGTCCTCTACCAGAACTACATAGACCAAGGCGTCAAGGTTGATGATTGGCAAGAGACGCAGGCCGGTATACCCATGGCCTCCACCGACTTTGGTGACGTTAGTCAAAAGTGCCCATCCACTGGCAGCTACATCGGAATCGGTCCCGAGAATATCCCTGGCCACAGCAAGCAGCTAGCAGACTGCACAATGACCCCGGAGGGTCTCGAAGCCATGATGGTCGGTACGAAGGCGCTCGCCATGACGATGGTCGAGCTACTTGCCAAGCCGGAGGTACTCAAGGAGGCCAAGGAGTACTTTAAGGCCCATTAGTCGTATCCTCTTTCTTTGCAGTGTCGTGGTCAGGGATGTCCTTCTCGACGTCCCTCACCGACTTGAAGGCGTAGCCGCTCAGCGTTATGGCTGCTCCGAGTAAGCCAAGCAGAACGAACAGGAGCCCTATGCCTGCGCGCGCGCATCCCGATCGCGGCGAGGAACGTGACAATGTCTATCGTCAGAATCCCCGTGACCCCGATGATGGCGACGAGGACCCCAGCCGCAGCTGGCGCCACGATGTTCGACACCGAGTCTGCGAGGCTTAGCATCCCACTCGCCCGGGCGTAGTCCTTCTTCTCCACTATTAGTGACGTTGAGGCGCTGTACGCTGGCCACTGGAAGGATTGGAATATTCCCGTGAAGGCACCTGTCACGTAGAGGTGCCATATCTCAAGCTTCCCCGCCGATAATAGAAGGAAGACAATAATCGTCGCTATCCCTGAGGCGACGTCGCTTATCATCATTACGAGCTTCCGATTCCATCTATCTACGAGGGCACCGGCGATGGGGAACATGATCACTGAGGGGGCGAAGTTGAAGAAGGCAACCAGCGCGAGAGCCGTAGCCTCTCCAGTCAGCTGCCAAGCCCAGATGCTCAGCGCGAACTGACTCATGTAGGTGCCAAGCAGGCTGAAGAACTGCCCCGTCCAGATAACGGCAAAGAGCCGCATCCCAGTCAGGCGAACCAGCCCACCACCCTGAGCCATGAATGGGGAGAAATCGCGTCGTATATATTAACCTAACAGAAAACCAGTGCATCCACGGCTGAAATAGCAAAAACCCGAAAATTGCGCCAGACGTAAGAAAAAAGACTCGGTTAATTTAGGGCGATCGCCTTCAACTCGCTCAAGTCGGCGAGGCTGTTGATCTTGACCATCCGCCCTGAGATCGTGTAGAGGTTCTCACCGATGTAAAGGCTCCTGAGGACGCTGTAGTCGGAGTCGAACCAGTAGCCACTCTTAAGTAACTCGTCTCCCTGCAGGTGGCTTATCCGCCCTCTAAGGCTGATGCCCTCCGCGCTGATGTCGAAGACGTAAGCGCCCTGGTACACGAAGTCTCCATACGCGTTTGC
>JBFYNQ010000087.1:0-13125 GCA_041304265.1 Candidatus Bathyarchaeota archaeon
ACACGTAGCGCCTTGTGTGCCATCCTCTCGTTTGCCTGCAGGATCTCCTTCCTCTTATCGTCAGTGAGCTTTACCGATTTTCCGTTCACCATCGCCGCCGAGCAGCGTTCGAGCACTAGCTCTGTCGCACCCTTGACATTGCACACGAGGGTATCTCCCTCGTGCTTGTGGATTGTGGACATCCTCTTCCTCTCAGAGGAGAACGTGATCTCGTGGACGCGCGGAGCCTCCTTGTCCAGTTCAGGTTTGTTCAGCCCGAGCTTCGCCGCCGCAACGATCAGCGCGCCCTCCGTGGTATCTCCGATGACCTTTGTCCCATCGAGGATCGCGTTAGAGCATAGAGTTGAAGCCCTCAGTATAAGGTCCAGACTGGGCTTCTCACCCTTCTTCAGGTTCTTACCATTGAGGAGGAACTCGCCCTTCTGCTCATAGCCCACGCCGGTGACTTCTATCGTGTCATGGTCGACGTAGATCTCGCGCACCGTCATCTCTCCCTTCGTCAGCGTACCTGTCTTGTCCGAACAGACTACTGTGACAGCGCCAAGCGTCTCAGCGGACGAGAGCTTCCTAAGAACCGCGTTCCTCTTCGCCAGCTCCCTCGCACCGAGTGCGAGCGAGATCGTGACGACGGCAGGTAAGCCCTCTGGGACCGCCGATACAGCTAGTGACACAGAGACCATTAGGGAGTCAAGTATCGACTCGATTCCGAAACCGCTCCTAAAGATCTCGACTACAAAGATGAGTATGACGATGCCGATGATGATCTTACCGAGCTTGGTCGCAAAACTCTCCAGCTTCTGTTGTAGGGGGGTGTCCCCCTCCTCAACGCTCTGGACAAGCTCTGCGATCTTTCCGAACTCGGTTGTCATACCTGTCCCGGTTACGACCGCCTTGGCACGCCCATATGTTGCGTAGGTCCCCATGTACACCATGTTCTTCCTGTCGGCCACAGGGGTGTTATCGGACATCACGCCGCGCTTCTTGCTAACTGGCGAGGATTCACCCGTGAGGGCAGCCTCCGCCGTCATAAGGTCGGTCGACTCGATCAGCACGGCGTCGGCTGGGATATGGTCGCCGGCTTCCAGGATCAGGATGTCGCCGGGGACTACTTCCCTCGCTGCCAGTACGGTTGGTTTACCGTCCCTCAATACATGAGCGCGCGGGGCCTGGAGCTTCTTCATAGCCTCGATCGCCTTCTCCGAACGATACTCCTGGACAAAGCCGACCGCTGCGTTTAGGACTACAATGAGACCGATGGTTATGGCATCGATGTACTCGTTCATCGACTCCTCGCCGCCGCTCTTGTACCAACCGATGGCGACCGAGACAACTATAGCTACGAGTAGCATTATGACGAAGATATCCTTAAACTGGTTGAGCAGTATCTGGAGTGGGGTTATCCGCTTCTTCTCAACGAGTTCGTTGTAGCCGTATTGTTTGATTTTTGCCTCGGCTTCGGAGGATGTGATGCCGTTCTCATTGGTTTTTAAATCACTCAGTATTTCATGAACATCTCTTGTGTACCATTGCTTCTTCTCCAAGCAATCACCGCGTGTCCCTTTCCTAGGAATTCAGTACCCCTAAAAAGATTTGGGCTGATATTTTTCGTGGATAAAATCTGTTATAGGCTGTAAATGCATCGTTATTCTGACTGTCTTGGTTAAGAAAGCGAAAGTCGATTTGGCTCTGATCAGGGAGAAACTAAACTCAAGCCTACTTAGCGACGTACTCGACGGAATGGGTATAAGGAATCAATGTATGTCTCAGGGAATCCGTCCCGCCTACCCGGGCGCAAAGGTCGTTGGGTGGGCGCACACGATGCTCATGGTCGACCAGCACGAGCCGGAGCAGGACACATTCAAGCTGCAGCTTGAGGGGATCGACTCCCTAAAGGACGACGACCTAATGACTGTCGCTTCGAACGGCTCGACCTCCGCAGCACTCTGGGGTGAGCTTCTCTCCACAGCTGCACGGTGCAGGGGCGCGACAGGCGCAGTCATCGACGGTCTCGCCCGCGACATAAGCCAGATCGAGGAGATGAAGTTCCCCGTCTTCGCCTCGGGCATTCGCCCGATCAGCAGTAAGGGCCGTGTCATCGCGATAGGCTATGGCTGCAGAATAAGGTGCGGGGGCGTAAATGTCGAAGAGGGTGACCTCATCGTCGGTGACGTCGATGGGGTGACCGTCGTCCCGGACACGGCGGTCGAAGAGGTGGTAAAACGGGCATTTGAAAGGGCAAGCAGCGAGAGAAAGACGCGCAAGGAACTCCTCGCCGGATCCACGCTCAGCGCCGTGTACCAGAAGTACGGCACGATCTAGCCGAAGCCAAGAAATGCAAGAACTCGGAAGATTACACCTCCCAGAGCAACGGCTAGAAAAACCTCTACCAGGCTTATCACCGCAGCCGTCCTCGTACCGAACTCCTTGGCGAGCACCGCAATGGTCGCGAGGCAGGGTATGTAGAGCATCACGACGAAGGCGAAGACGAACATCTGCGCCGGCGTCAGGATAAGGGCAAAGTTCGTAGTCCCCATGATAGACGCGAGGAGGATGAGTGTCAGCTCTTTTCTAAGGACGCCAAAGATAAGCACGACGCCAGTCGCGGTGGGTAGCCCGAGCCACCACACCGTGACCGGGCTGAACAGATCCTGCACGACGTTAAGTAGCCCCAACGTGTTTGCGACGTAGATCACAAGGTTCCCGGCAACTATAATTGGGAACGCCTCATAGACGAAGTCCTTGACCCTGAACCAAGTCCGCTGCGCCGTGATTTTCGCTGAAGGGAGCTTGTAAACGGGCATCTCCATTATCAGCCCCACTGGTTCCCCGGGGAGCACCTTGAAGGCAACCCTACCCAGCGCGAAGATGATGATGAAGTCGATGAGGTAGAGGGCGACCGCCCACTCGAAGCCGAGGTACGTTGCGACGAGACCCATGATGACGATGCTCCTCGCAGCGCAGGGCACGAGGCTTGAAACAAAGGCGCAGATTAGGCGTTCCCTCTCTGTCTCCATAATGCTGCAGCCGAGGCACGCTGGTACGTTGCACCCAAAGCCAAGCATCATTGGGATGAAGCCCTTCCCGTGCAACCCGATCTTATGCATAAGAGAATCCATTAGGAAGGCTATTCTAGCGAGGTAGCCCGAGTCCTCGAGGAGGCTCAGGACGAGGAAGAACGGGACGATGTATGGGAGCGCAATCGAAACGCCGGCTATCACACCTTCAATCAGACCCGTCCATATGAACGCTTGAATCACGCCGTCCCCCAGCGAGGCGAAGTACACGTTTTTAATTGTCTCGAAGACATAGCCAAGTATCCCTGTCAGAAAGTCTCCGACCGCGAAGATCGAGAGAAATGTCGCTAAGACGACGCTGATCATGATTGCGTATCCGATAACCGGGTGGCTCGTCGCGTCCTCAAGTCCCCTCAAGATATTTCTCCTCGACTCGACGTGTATCGAAGCCTCGGCTGCTATCCTGCTCGCTAGGATGTATCGTTCCGAAGTTATGACGCTGGCTGCGTCGTGACCGTGAATCTCCTCCATCTTGCGCCTCGCGGTTGCGACCCGCCCTTCACATGCGGGGCAGTTTGGGTAGACGAGCTTCTCTATCTCATCATCGCCCTCAAGGAGCTTTATCGCGACCCAACGCCGGGGGTAGGGAGACTCGACGCTCTCGAGTATCTTCATTATTTCACTGACGGTCTTCTCTACCTCGGTGCCGAAGGGGAGCGGCCGGGAAACCGGGGAGTCGTTAACGTGTATCTTAATCGCCTCGTCCATCAGCTCGTGAACCCCAAGGTTCTTCACCGCAGTCGTAGCGACGACAGGGACTCCGAGGAGGGTGGAGAGCCTTTGAGCGTTGACTTGTATGCCTCGCTTCTCGGCAACGTCAACAAGATTCAACGCGACGACGAGGTGCGGCTCAAGCTCTAGGAGTTGGGCCGTGAAGAAGAGGTTCCTCTCTAGCGCTGAGGCGTCGACGACGTTGATGAGGGCGTCGGGGTGCTCTACAGCGATGTATTCCCTGCTGACCTGCTCCTCTAGGCTGTACGTGCTTAGGCTGTAGATGCCTGGTAGATCGACTACGTCGATCGTGTAACCGTCGTGTACAAGTGTCCCCTCAGCCCGTTTCACTGTCTTACCCGGCCAGTTGCCGACATGTTGGTGGAGTCCCGTAAGCTGGTTGAAGATAACGCTCTTACCGACGTTCGCGTTCCCCGCGAGGGCGACGGTCAGCAACCATTCATCATTGGGGATTCTATTCGACAAGTTGACCGCCTCAGTGGATTACATGGTGGGGGCCGTGTGGGTGTGTGGACGGCGCGGTTGCCTCACCTACCTCGATGTAGACTTTGTCGGCAAGCCCTCTTCCAATTGCGAGTCGCGTTCCCCTGACCTCTATCTCGACGGGTCCTTGAAATGGTGCGGCATTTATTACCTTGACCTCAGCGCCGGGGCAGAGGCCCATATCACCAATCCTCTGGCATGCGGTACCACCGCCTTTCGTGAATGCGACCTTGCCTAAGTCTCCTGGTCTCATCCGCGACAGCTGCGCGAGGAGGCGCGGACGCCCGCTCTCCCTCTCCCTTAGGTTCTTGCAGTCCTCGCAGCTACTGTAGTCGAGTGTACAGGGGGGGATCGGGTTACCGTCGTCTGGACACGTCGAAGGATTGTTGAGCTTCTCGCATAACGCACAGGCAACCTCGTCGCTCACACTGTGCTCGAGCCTGCAAGCCTCATCGTGCACCTTTTCCTTGGAGAACCCGAGAGAGTCGTGTAGGAACCTCTCGAGGAGCCTGTGCTTCCTGACGACCTTCTGAGCCCTCGCGTTGCCTACACCAGTGAGTAGGACGCCCTTGTATGGCTCGTATGTTACGAGTCTCTCGTCGGCGAGCTTTTTTATCATCTGTGTGACGCTGGCGGGGGAGACATGAAGCTTCTCAGCGAGGTCCTGGTTTTTAGCTAGTTCGCCTTTTTCATTGAAAGTGTAGATTGCTTCTAGGTATTCCTCGACGCTGTCGCTCATCACGCCTCAGCCTTTTTAGGCATGCCTAAAATATAAAGTTTAGGCTTGCCTAAGAAAGAAGGTGATATAAGAAGCGAGGCGTCCTTAAGCAGCAGCCCTCCGCGCGGTAGTCGATCTTCTTAGATATCCTGCCCGCGGCGATCAGCTCATCGAGCACCTCGATGAAGGGATTGACTATGCTGACTCCATAGTCGCGGCGCAAGGCCTTCCATTCATCCAGCTCTATGCCATACGCCTTCGCCCAGTGCGTCCTGTCAAGTGCGTACCAGAGGCGGTAGAAGTCGAGGTCGCTTGCGCCGAGGATGCTCGTAATGCCTTCCTTGAGTACCCTTTTGTTAAGCTTCATGTCATGCATCTTATAGTTCGTATCGAGGACGGAGACCTCCGCCTTGCCCCGAGTAAGCTTAATGAGGCTGTTCTTCGGTGGCTGGTAGACCTTCTTCAATTCGTCCTTTATTGGTTCCATGCCGGAAAGGCTACTAGTCCAAATGACCTCGTCCTTGCCTATACCTATGCAGCAGGGCTGCCACCTGTTAGCGAGCCAGATGGTATCAGGCTCGGACTCGCTTATGAGGCAGAGGAGGACTTGCCCCGTGAGCTTGGGCATGACTGTACGTAGCGCCTCGTCGAAGCCTGCGCCTTTCTTGGCCTCGTCGTCGATCATATGGACGGCGACCTCGCTATCTGTGATCCAGTCGATGGCAGGGTTGTACGCCTTGAACTTGTGGCTCGGCTTGAGGCGCGCCCAGTGCTCCTTGAAGTTAGCGATGTCTCCGTTGTGCATCATAGCGACGTCGCCAGCGTCGTTGGTGAAGGGATGGCACATGTTGTCTGCGTCGTACCGGGGGTCCTCGCGGGCGAGGGCGCTGTACCTGCTGTGACCAATCCCGATGCTACCCCTTAGCTTTGCGATCTTGGTGTTCTTCTTGACCATTGCAACTGGACCCGTCGCCTTCTGAAGTTGTATCTTACCCTTGGCGTCGATGACACCCATACCCGTCGCGTGGGCGGCGAAGTAGGGTTCCTGGATTTCTAGGGCCTTGAGAACCAGAGGCGCTATGGGTCTGTCCCCTATATATCCGACAAGCTGGCACATGGGGGGAGAGTACGCCTCTGCGTGTATTAAAAACTGAGTATAACCGGAGCAAACCTATGAATAAAAATGGCTATTTCTTTAGCTAACTGCGCTATGCGAGCCTCATATTTCCCCGCTCGATGGCAGCTGCGCCGGTCCTGCTCATCTCCTCGATGCCGATAGGCACGATCTTCTTGAGGAACTCATCGATCTCGTCGGTGGGTCCCGTGACCTCTGCGATGAGTATGTCCGGCTCCACATCGAGGATAAGTCCGTGGTAGGCGTTCACCGTGTTGACTGCCTCGATCCTCGCGATCGGGTCCGATGTCTTCATTTTTATAAGCAGTAACTCCCTGCTGAGTGTCCTGATTGGGTCGAGGCGTTTCACCTTGACGACATCAACCATCTTGTCGAGCTGTTCGACTATCTGGTTCAGTATTTTGCTCTCAGCGTCTACTACAACCGTCATTCTACTTAACGGGCTACCCTCAACTGGGCCGACTGTGAGGCTCTGGATGTTGTAGCCTCGGCGCCGGAAGAGGTTAGCGACTTTGAACAGAACTCCCGGTTTGTTTTCGACAAGGAAGCTGACTGTGTGTAGTGGCATCTTAGACGCCTCCTAGGAGGATGTCCTTTAGCCCCATGCCCGGCGGGATCATAGGGTAGACGTTCTCCTCGGGGTCAATTGGGACCTCGATGACGGTTGTTTGCTTGTCTTTGATGCTCCTCTTTATGGTTGACTCTATCTGCTTCGTGGACTCGGCCTTGATACCTACGGCTCCATAGGTCTCGGCAAGCTTGGCAAAGTCGGGGTGCTTCGGTCTCGTTATTGTACTGTATCTGCGGTCGTAGAATAGGCGCTGCCATTGTGCGACCATGCCAAGTACGCCGTTGTTTAGTATGACGACGGTTATGGGGAAACCCTCATCCACTGCGAGTGCGAGGTTGTTCTCCGTCATGGCGAAGCTGCCGTCGCCGCTGATGTTGAGGATGGGGAGGTCAGGGCGTGCTGCCTTGGCACCGATGGCTGCTGGCGTCCCCCATCCCATTGTACCGAGGCCGCCGCTTGTGAAGAACTCGCTGGCGCCGTGTACGTCATAGTGCTGGGCTGCCCACATCTGGTGCTGGCCCACGTCTGTTACGACTATGCTCTTCCCGGGCATAGCTCTCCGTATAGCACGGATAACCTCTGGACCAGAGAGTGGCGAGGTGTTGAGTGTGTTCGTCTGCGCCCGTAACTCAGCGATCCTCTTTATGAGCGTCTCGTCCTTCTTGCCAGTCTTCCTCTGCTGGGAGACTTTATCTCCTATCCCGCGTAGGGCTAACCTTGCGTCACCCACTATCCTCGTGATGCTGTCGACGTTCTTGTCTATCTCGCTCCTGTCGACGTCGACGTGTATGATACGAGCGTTCGGGGCGAAACCCCTGAGCGAGCCGGTTGTGCGGTCGCTGAAGCGCGCGCCGACGACTAAGAGGACATCCGCCTCAGGGACCACATAATTCGCCTCGCAGCGCCCGTGCATCCCGCAAAGCCCGAGGCTGAGTGGGTGGTCGCTGGCTATAGCGCCCTTTCCCATAAGGCTGTGTGCTACGGGTGCCTGCAGCATCTCGGCAAGCTCGATAAGTTCCGAAGTTGCCCCTGCTGCGACGGCTCCGCCACCCGCGATAATGACGGGTCGGTGCGCCTTCGAAAGAAGCGTCGCGGCCCAGTGTATCTCCTGAGGATTAGGCTCAGCGCTCGGGTGGTACCCGCGGAACTCGACCTTGTCCGGAAAGATCATCTCCGCCCTATCCGTCTGGGTGTCCTTTGGAATATCAACTAGGACGGCGCCCTTCCGGCCGGTCGATGAAATGTGGAAGGCGGACTTGATCGCGTGCGGTATCTCCGCCGCCTCCATGACCTGTATGTTGTGTTTAGTAACGGAGGCGGTGATGCCTATGATGTCGACCTCTTGGAAGGCGTCGGTTCCAACCATGCTGAGCGGGACCTGCCCCGTAAGGGCTACAACGGGCGACGAGTCGAGCTGTGCCGTTGCTAACCCAGTCACTATGTTGGTCGCACCGGGTCCGCTGGTAACCTGCACGACGCCAGGTCTCCCGGATACGCGCGCGTAGCCATCCGCCATGTGAGTAGAGCCCTGCTCGTGTACGCCGCCCACGTAGCGTATCTTCGACTTGAGTAGCTCGTCGCATATCGGAATAATAGCGGCGCCGGTTATACCGAACAGGTACTCGACACTTTCCTTTTCAAGCGCCTTGACGTAAGCCTCGGCGCCAGTCATCTCAGGCATGCACGGAATCCTCCAGTTGTTGAATTTTCTAGGATCATTGATCCAGTTGTCTCTGACGGGATTCTAAGGACTAAGAATACGATTCCCCATTCAACTCTCCCCCGCGCTCGGGGGCTCGACAAAGCAATACCCCATGTTCCATCCTCCCTTGCGGGATGTAAGCTAAGCAAACTACGGATCGAATAAAAAGGTTTGGAGTATAAAAAACCCAACAAAATTTGACTTGCAGTCATTTCAGGTTTTTCAGGATCGATAAGATAAGACTTTCCTCGGTCTCAGCGTATAAAACGTGTAACTGGTAGAGTTCAGCGAGCCTAAGCTCCTCCGAATTAGGCGGTATTAGGGAGGCGAGGACGAATCTAGCCGACTTCAGGTCAGAATGAAGGCTACTTCTCTCCACTATCCTGTTGAAAACGGAGCCGTCCGTCAATACGTCTATGCAGAGGCTTGCCTCCATCTTCGGATTCTTGGCGAACACGTCAAAGAGGTAGGATTTCGATGCACCTTGCAGTGTGCCCGGCACTTCGACGGACCATTTCTTGTCTTCTAGGGCGTCCCTGATCTTGGTGGCGAGATTTTCCACCTTGATGCGTTGGGCGACCTGCTTCAACTTTTCCTGTATCGGCTGCCCGAGCTGCCAATAGTCCTTGAACATCAGGAGCATAGTCTCGACGTAGGCACTGATGTTTGACCATACTGTGCGTTTCTGGAGATCCATGTATGGGACGTTCATCAGCGCCTCCTTTGCGTCGATGGTAAGGAGGATGAGGTCGGTCGAGGCGGCGTTCTCCGCGATGATCATGTCTTCGCCGGCGATGTTGGCGAGGTAGGGTAGGTTCTTCGGGTTAGTCTTTGTCAGCACCCTCGTCTTTACACCCTTGACCGTGATGTCATCGATCTCATCGAGAGGCAACGGTAAGGCAGTCGAGTCGTTCGCCATGATATCAACTGCTTTGGTGGCTCTCCCTATCATGTCTCTGAAGAGCTTGGTGTACTCCTCGTTCGTCATGTAGGTGATTATCTCCTGACTTGGTTCCCCGGTCTGAATGGATCTTATCATGGACTCCGCTTCGGGGGCGAGGCTCCAGAGGGCGTCGAAGAATATCCTCATCGCCGCGACATAGCTCGAGGCGTTTGTCCAGAGCCCGGTGTCTGCCTTCGTCGTCATGCTCATCGAGTCGTCCATGGCGACTGTCGTGAGTGTCTCCCTCCCATCGATTATTGCGAATCTTATTGGCGCCGAGAGGATCACGTGGCGGGCCTCGACAAGCCTCAGATATGGCTCAACATTTTTCAGGCCTTCCAAATCAATCTGCGTGAGCACTCTAACCTTCTTCCCATTCTGAGTGAGTGCCTTGAACCTATCGTCAACCCCCCAGAGCGAGAGACGTGCTAGGTCACGAGTCGTCGTGACGAGTCGCACCTCTTCCTCCGCCTTGTCACACATATCCAGTAGGAGGTCGAAAACCTGCTGTCTGCCCTGAAATATTCGGAACTTGAACTCCTCGTCTGTTGGCTGTGCGGCACCACTTGCGAGGTTCTTCCACTCCTCAACGAGGGTACCGCTGTTCTGTTCGAGGTCCGTTAGGCGCTGCTTAAGCCCACCTTTCTGCCTGTTTAGTACGTCGATAAGTGGTGTCGCGACGTACCTTATGGGACGCCCAATGAGGCTTTGCACGAGCCCCTTGTCCTCGAGCGTCTTCAGGCTCCTGTATGCCTTCATCCTGTTGAGGTTGAATCGGCGGGAGACTATGCGGGCGGGTGACGGCCCCATCGCCGAGAGGAAAACGTATAGCTCCGCTTCTTTTTTTTCAAGCCCAAGTTCCTGTAGGCGCTTCGTTAGCCTCTCGGTGGACATTATGTGAGGGTTTGACCTCTATATTTTTAAATGTTCGTTCATTGAGTGCAAGCATTCTGCACGTGCATTTGTTACACACCGATCGTTTTCCCCTACACGTAGGACCTTGGATGCAGAAGTGTGTAGGTCATGAAGAGGCTCATAATAAAGGGGAAGGATCGAATGTGGCCTACCGTGATCTGGCAGGGATCGCAGCTCGTCGTCTACTATCTAGGCGAGGACGAGAGCGATGTTAAGGTGAAGGAGGCGAACGGCATCGACTTCGAGGAGTTCTTCCTTCACCTCGACCGCGGGGGCTCTGTGTTCGTTACAATGAAGCCCAGCGAAAGCAATGTGATAGACAACGCCCACGCTGCAGAGGTAGCTGCCGATGACCTCTATGAATACGCATAATATGGGAGAGATGAAAAATGGAACAGGAATATAATCACGAGTGTCCCAAATGTCACAGTTCGCAGATAATTAGAGACAACGAGGCGGGTGAGGAGGTCTGTAGTAAATGCGGTCTCGTCATCTCCAACATGGTTGACTCGGGCGCTGAGTGGAGGGCCTTCGAGTTCAGCGAGATGGGCAGGTCGCGCGCGGGTCAGGCACTAACCCCCTCCCTCTGGGACCAAGGCATGTCTACGAGTTTCAACTGCCTCAGAGACGGCACTGGGAAGCCACTCAAACTCGACGCGATCGACAAGATGTACCGTCTAAAGAAGTACGATAATAGGTCTAAGGTCAATGACACTCAGGCGAGGAACCTCAGCATCGCTATGGCGGAGCTAAGCAGGCTCTCGACTGCGATCCACCTCCCGGAGAACGCGAAGAACGATGCAGCGACCCTTTACAGGAAGGCCCTTAATAAGGACATGATTAGGGGGCGCAGCATTGACTCCTTTATTGCGGCGTGCGTCTATGCTACGTGCAGGCTACGCGGGATACCACGCCCATTAAAGTCAATAGCCACGGAGAGCCGCAGAGACATGGGTGACGTCGCGAGGACCTACCGTCTCCTAATCCAGGAGATGGGTCTCAAGATGCCCATCAACGAGTCTGAGAAGTTCATCCCTGGGATCGCCGCTAAGCTGGGGTTGAAGAGGCAGACCGAGCAGCAGGCGGTCGAGATACTCCGCGAGGCAAGGGCGAAGAATCAACTATCGGGCAAGGACCCAAGAGGCTTGGCTGCGGCGTCCCTATACCTATCGTGCATCCGCAACCACGACAAGAGGACGCAGAAGGACGTCGCCGAGGCAGCCGGCACAACCGAGGTTACTCTCCGGAACAGAGTGAAGGGACTCGAGGAGTCGATGAACAGGGACGCGATGAACGCGATGCGCCCCGAGGACCAGCCGGCTATGATGGTAGATCCCCTATTCAGCAAGGCCGACTAAACAATACCCTTTTTTTAGATTTGACGGAAGACCTCATCTCGGAGAACCGCGCAGGTCTCCTTCATCTCGGGAAGCTTTCCACTTCTCGGGATGGCTATCATCATCTTGTAACCGCCATCCTCTACGGCTCGCAATTTTTCGATGAGGACCTCTGGGGTGCCTACGAAGACATCTTCGGCGACCTCCTTGATAGGCTTGTCCTTGGCGATCTTCTTGACTATCTCCTCGGTCTCCACGTCGTTCCTTGTTGGGGTTATCGGTGCGAATCCGTGGAGGTAGAAATCCTTCATTTTCCGCCCGTTCTTCTCAAGCTCGGGCTCCAGTATCTTGAGGTAGCCTTTTATCGCGTTTTTATTGCCGCTCCCGTTCATGCCGTCGGCGTACTTGGCGGCGATGCTTATCATGCGCTGCTGGCGGGCACCGACGCTGAGCCTCATCGGTTTCTGGACGGTACCAGGGACGTTGACTGCGTCCTTGAGCTTCCAGTACTTCCCCTCGTAGCTGAAGACTTCTTTATCGAACATGCCTCGGAGTATCTGGACGGCTTCCTTAAGGCGAGTAACGCGCTCACCTGCCTCGGGCATCCCCCTGCCTTTCTCCATGAGGTCATAGCTTTTGTACTCGGGGTCATTCCAGCCAGCGCCGATGATGGTCTCGTATCGGCCTCCCGTCATGATGTCGAGTGTCGTGATCATCTTGGCGAGGACGGCGGGGTTGCGCATGCTGTTGAAGAGGGTAATGTGCCCGACCCTGATCTTCTTGGTCTGCATCGCTATCCCTGCAATCGTTGTCCACGCCTCGAGAGTGGGTTCCTTGCGGTCTCCTCCAAGCCCCTCGAAGTGGTCGTTCAAGAAGACACCGAATAACCCGAGCTCCTCCGCGTAGCGGGACACCTCTAGCATCGCCGGGTATGTGCCAGCTGGTCTTATGTATAGTCCGAAGTCCATGGGGGCATGAATCCAGTTCGTCGTATTTAGGGATAACCAGTGGATAGGTGACATTGGTATACGGCTCCTTAATCTCCTTAAACGGCTACGCCGAGCGTCACCCGACCAACTTTGCGCAGTCATGATATTTATGCAGTTACAAAAGTAAAGCTGAGGATGCCAGCAAAGGTACGCGATCCTGTCGAGGACAAAACGGTGGATGTGGAATACCTCTGCGCCTCCGCGAGACTTACCGAAGCTGTGGAGATTCTGCGTAAGTAGCTATTTCGCGGTGTCATTGATAATACCCAAGCGGCGTAAGCGAACTATTTCCCATATCATTGTTGAAATGGAAAAAATAGCTAAGTTTCCCATCACCTCGTTTCTCGGCATAATAACCAATTTACACTAGTCTAAAATTTGCGAAAGGGACATGGGAAACGGGGAAAACTGGGAAAAATGGGAAACATACCACTTAGGCATGGGAAAAACGGGAAAAAGCACGCCGAATTGTTCGCGGGTAAAAAGTGGCGCGTGCAGCTCCTCCTACTAAGCTCTGAAGATCTTG
>JBFYNQ010000088.1:0-5640 GCA_041304265.1 Candidatus Bathyarchaeota archaeon
GGGCACCTATAATTGCAGCCGGCACAAAAGACGATTAGGCTGACGTTGCCATACCAATCGACGGTAGACATGTCAGTGATACCGCCGACCCGGAGCCTAACCTCTGAGTTCATTTGCTAACTGATTGATCTTGGTTCCCCTTTAAAGGGGTTGGGCTCGTCCGCGCGTACAGGTGCGGTGCCACCAATGATGCTAATATGGGCAAAATCCTCGCCGATAGAGCCGTGCCAATGGCTCTCCCCGGCAGGTATGAAGAAGACAAGCCCCGGCTCGGCGGTGTACTCTCGCTCCCTGCTTGCAACCTTTCCCCTGCCTGTTAGTATCCAGAGGCACTGATCGTGTTCGTGAGTGTGCCACGTGTTCCTGACCCCTGCGGGGAATGAGACGAGGCTCACATTGAGGCTCGTCGCCCCTGTCTCTCTACCGAACACCCTCTTAATAGAGACCTCACCCGTGAATATGCCGCCAGAGGTAGGCTCCTCTTTAACTTCGTTGAGCTTCCTGACCCTCATGCCGATCATGTATAAATGGGCTGGTTGGATAGTTCAAACTAACGCTCGGGGGAAGGCTTAAACTACGCCTTGTGGGGGTGAGATAGTGGTATCACTCCGGCGGGTGACTTTGTGGGCGCTAAGAAGCTCCAGCTGACTGAAGACGAACTCCTCTTCCTCGACACCCTTCAGGGGTGCGGCTTTGGACATGTCTCCGAGGGAAAGCTCAGGGAGAAGCTGCAGGACCATGGTATGGCTGAGTCGACGTACAATACAGTGAGAAGGAAGCTGCTCTTCGCCCGTTTCATAGGTTCGGTCTACGGGAACCTAACGCTTGAGAAGCTAGATTATAAGCCGTTAGAAGCCGAGGCTGATGAGCAGACCGGTTAGCAGGCACGTTACTAGCGTGAGAAGTAGCGCTACGATCAGGTGTTTCCTCATTATTGTCGATTCGACCTCCTTACCGGCGGCGACGCAGGCGACAGCGTTGTTGATTTTGGATGGGGTAACGGCGCTTGCAACTCCGCCGGCGACGGCGTGGCTTCCGTATATAGTCATGAACTGGTTCGGCGCAAGCCCGAGGCCGTCGGCGGCTGTCTTCTGGATTCTGTAAAAGAGGACGTTCGACGTTGTCTCGGATCCACCTACTATTGCCCCGAGGAAGCCTAGACTGGCGGAGACATAGATGTACGCCCCGCCAAAGACGAGCGCAAGGGTCTCCCCGAGAACCTGGTTCATTGTAGATCCCGACATGACGAAGCTGACGCCAAAGTAGACCATTATTGTGAGTATAGGCGCAGGCGTACGCTTGAGCCAGAGGTTAAAGCCCTTGATTAGTTGTTCCTTCGTTGGTTTTAGTGTTGTGAGGCTTATTGTGGTGGCGATGAATATCCAGGTGTATATCTGAGAGAGGATGTCGAGATCTACTGTCTGAATGCCTATTTTGAAGACTTCGATGGTTCCGGGTGTATTTGAGAGGTAACCTCCAATCGCGGGGAGGCTTACGACGGCTGCGAGGAGGGTCAGGATGACTAGGGGTGAGAAACTTCGCCATATCTCGCCGCGCTTGATGTCATCACCGGTTTCGGCGACGGCGTCTTTTCCCCGTGTTACTCTGTCGTAGATCGTCAATGCGAGCATGGTAAAAAGTCCAGCTACGACGCCGACTATTCGGAGTGGGATCAGTTCGTAGCCGAGGATATAGTCCACGCCCGCGCTGCCTAGGCAGGCTCCTGCGAGGGCGAGTCCGCAGATAAGGCCGGGAACGAGCCCTTTCCTCATTGACTTGGTTCCGCCGATTAGCCAGAGGATGGCGAATGCGAAGCCTGTTGAGATTACTGGGAGGAAGACGGCTATCTTAAAGGCGAACTCGATGGGGTTTAGGCCGAAGAGTTGGCTGGGCAACGTGATGGGTATGCTGAGGAGGCTGAAGCTTGTGGTGGGGTCGTAGCCTAGGACGGCTATGCTGATGGCGGCGAGCTGGCTGAAGCCCATCGCGGCGAGGAGTGGTGGGAAGAGTGCTGGTGTGACGACGCCGAGGGCGGAGAGGAAGGAGCCGAAGCCGACTCCTATGTAGAGCGCCTGCAGTTCACTCCCCGCGACCTGCTTCTTAATGACCGCTGAGATGGTTCTGAGGGCGCCTGCCTCCTGCATTATGTAGATGAGGAGCATCGTGGCAGCGACTGTGAAGGCTATGCCGAAGCTCTTTAGAAAGCCGACTATGGTTGACGTGCCCGCGTCGAGGGGTGAGTTACCGAAGTTTGTGATGGCTAGTACAACAGCGAGTACGTAGCCGACGAACGCCATTTTGAGGCTGCCCTGTCTAAGGAATGCGACGCCGATAAGTACGACGATCAGTGGGAAGAAGGCGAGTAGGAACTTCGCCGTCGGACCAGTTGTCATATATGCTGTTGCGATGGCGAGTACGCCGACTACGGCGATGACCGCTAACGATATCTCCCTGACTCTCTTCTCCTCCACGGAAAATCCCCTGAAATACCCAAGAATGGGGGCTAGCTAGATAAGACTTGGCGCCTACATCCTCTTCGCTGCTTCTCGCTCAAGCTTCCTAATTAGGTGCTTGAGGCTGTCCTTGTCCTCGCGCGTCGTCTTGAACTCTGCACTATGAGGGCAGACTGAGTCGAAGACGAACTTGTGTAAGTCCACGTCGTAGATGAGGGGGTACATCCTGCAGCCCTGGGGGCGGCATTCGTAGATGCGACACCTGCCCTCCTCGAGGAAGAAGCACTGTCCACCTTTGTTCTTCAGTCGGTTCTCACCCTCAGCCTTGACGGTGAAGTCCTCTCTCTTGAAGCCAAGCTTTTCGATGTCCTTCAGGTCGTCATCTGTTAGTGGCATCTCGGTTTCGATACAGCAGGCGACGCAGTGGTGGCGCAGACAGGGTGAACCGTCTGATAATTTGCCATCCGCCATCCGAAATCACTTAGCAGACATGGCGTCTGCTCGGTTATCAACCTGCGTATGGAGACTCGGGGCTAAGAAGGAGAGTTGTGCGACGTCTTCTAGGCGTGCTTCGCCGCTTCCTTATCCTTCTTCTTCTTTCTCTTCTCTTCTCGCTCCTTCTTCGTCAACGGCTTGTTCTTGGCGCTGTGCATACCCATATTTGTTGCCTCAGAGATTACTTGTACCTGATAATACATAAAACTATCAACCGAACTCGAAGATTCCCCGCAGAACGCTTATACCGGTTCACTCGATTTTGGTGCCATGGTTCATCCCTACTGGCTCAGTCAGCCACAGTCCTCCGAGATCAGTCGAATGGTTGAGGGCTATGGCTCTTGGCTTGAGATTGACCTCGATGCCATCACCAATAACCTCGCTGAGGTCAGGAAGCACACGAGGGCGGAGGTCATGCCCTGCATCAAGAACAACGCCTATGGGCATGGATTGCTGCCCATCGCCGCGCACCTTGAGGAAAATGGCGTGAAGCGGGTGCTCGTGGCGAAGACTCGGGAGGCTATCCTGATCAGGGAGAATACAGGCCTCGGCGCGTTGAACATGGACCCGTTATGGTCGTCGGAGCAGTACGAGGCGTCCGTTGCAAGGGGGGTGACGCAAGTCATCTACACTCTCAACGCAGCAAAAGCGTTGAGCGTAGCGGCGAAGAAGCTTGGCAAGGGGGCGGGCGTGTTCATAAAGGTCGACACCGGTCTGCACCGCGTGGGCGTCTGGCACGAGGAGGCACCCGCACTCATTGAACAGATCGCGAAGCTCCCCGGGATTCAGATTGAGGGCATCATGAGCACCCTCATGCAGAACCCCGAACAAGACTGCCAGCAGATCACCCGCGTCAAGGCGGTAGCCGAGGAATGCAGGAAGCTTGGCGTCGAACCGGGGGTATTGAGCCTCGCGAGTACTGACGCGACCCTTAACAATCCTGAGGCGCACCTCGACCTCGTCCGTCCCGGTATGAGCCTCTATGGCGTCTACCCGGAGCCCAAGGACGTAAAGTCGGGCACTAAGCTAAAGCAGGCACTCTGCTGGAAAGCTCGGATTGAGTACGCGAAGACAATCAAGAAGGGTGATTCCGTCACTTACTGGGGCAAATTCGTCGCCCCCGAAGATATGAGGATAGGTACGGTGCACGTCGGCTTCTATGACGGCGTCCCACGCGAGATGGCGAATAAGGCTCGCATACTCGTCGGAGGCGAGTACCGCAACAGCCTCGGCTCAATAAGCCTCAACCACATCCTCCTTGACTTACGCGGTGTCAAGGCCGAGCAGGGGGATGTCGTAGAGATAATAAGTCGAGCTGGCGAGAATGACCTGAGTAGTTTCGCCGCGATGGCGGGGTGGATGACCTACAGTGTCCTCAATCACCTCAACCCGTACACTCCACGTATCTATACAAAGAAGGGCGAACCTGTCGCGTTACTCGAACCATAGGCGGCAAGCATCTGCGGCGTCTCCACCGCCCATTAGCACAGAGATGCATTTCACTGGATAATAGCTGAAAACATAAGGGTAGCGGAGGAGGATACTGAAAATATGGTACACGCGCAGGCTAGAAGTTGTCGATGGGGCGGAGCCATTTTCCCTGCCCCGGTTTGCCCACAACCTGGCCATCCTCGTAGATGGCCGAGCCGCGGAGTAGCGTCATCACAGGGGCGCCTACCCCCTCGATTCCTTCGTACGGAGTAATCTTCTGTATAGTCTTCAGGTCCTCCCCTCTGATCTTGAACTTCTTATCCAAATCAACGACGACCACATCTGCGTCAGCGCCGATGTTAAGCGCTCCTTTCTTCGGATAGACTCCATTAATCATCGCGGGGTTAGTGCTGAACACCTCGACGAGGCGCTCAAGCCCGATCTTGCCGTCGTTGACAGCGTTAAGCATCAAGGGGAGCGTGGTCTCGATGACTACGCCGCCACTCGGCGCGTCGAAGATGTTTTTCCAGCCTCTCTCCTTCTCCTCCTTCGTGTAAGGAGCGTGGTCGCTCGCAAGCACGTCGATGATGCCGTCATTCAGTGCGTCCCAGAGCCGGGTTTGATCCGCCTCGGTTCTGAGCGGTGGGTCTACCTTTGCATATGGACCCCTCTCCTTCATTGTCTCTTCGCTCATCAGGAGGTAGTTTGTTGATGTTTCGCCCGTCGCGTCTACTCCTCTAATCTGTGCCTCTTCAAGCACATCGACGACACCACTCGCGGTAATGTGGCAGACGTGGAGATGGACCCCAGTTTCCTCGGCGAAGAGGAGTGCTCTGCTCGCTGCCTCGATCTCCGCGATCGGTGGACGGAACTCGCCGTGAGCCATAGGGTCGGTGCGCCCCAGCCTCTTAGCCTCTATGACGCCCCTGTCGACAATAATCCCGTTCTCTGCGTGGATTAGGCATGGGAGCCCCTCATCGGCGATGATCTCGAAGTTCTTCCGTAGCTGCCAGTCGTCTGCGGCCAGCTCCTTAAAGCGGGCTATCATGAAGCTCTTGAAGGCAGTAGCGCCTGCCATGGCGAGGCCTCTAAGCTCCTCCTCTGGGACCTCCCCTGCTCCGCCGACGAGTCCGAAGTCTACTAGCGACTTCATCCCAGCGATCGCCTTCTTCTCCTCAAACGCCTTGACGGTCACCGTAGCGGGGACCGTGTTCGGCATGTCCATGACGCTCGTTACACCGCCCGCCGCTGCTGCGCGTGT
>JBFYNQ010000089.1:0-3491 GCA_041304265.1 Candidatus Bathyarchaeota archaeon
GACCGCCGGGGTATACATCCCCCACGGCCTCCGCCACAACTTCGTCTACAGGAGGGTCGACTCTCCGCATTTCCTAGTTGGCTTCTCCACGAGCGGTGAATACAAGTAGCTTAGTCAGGCCTATGTGTCCAAAATCTTATGCCACACCGTTCCCGGGATACACCAGAACCATCATGATGAAGGACCTCAAGGTGACACTAGAGAACCGCCCAGGCACTCTCGCTGACCTTAGCGAGGCACTCGGCAAGGCTGGAGTGAACATCGAAGGCATTGCTGGATTCGCGCGCGAAATTAAGGGCGGTGAGGACCGGGAATTTGTCACACATATAGCGCACATACTCGTCGACGACGCCACTCCGGCCAAGAGGGCGCTTGTTAACGCCGGGATAAAGATCGAGGAGGAGCGGGAGGCCCTCGTCATAGACATAAGAGACCGTCCAGGTGAGTTAGCCGCGGTGACCCGCCGTATCGCCGACGCTGGCGTGAATATTGAGTTCTTTTACAACGCGACGCGGACCCGGATAGTCCTCGGTGTAACAGAACCGGAGAAGGCTTACAGCCTGCTAGGCGCCAAGTTCCCCCACGCACCCTAGCGCCTACACTTTTATACCACCACTCCAGAGCGTAGTCTCAGCAAAAGCAGGGTGAAACTTCGTTGAGTGTCGGTCTTAACATCGTCATTTGCATAAAGCAGGTTCCGGAGACAACCGAGGTCGAGTTCGATAAGGAGACGGGTCGCCTTAAGCGTGAAGGCGTCGCAGCGGTCATCAACCCATTCGACGAGTACGCCATAGAGACGGGGCTCCGCCTCCGTGAAAAATACGGCGGCAGGATCAGAGTCATAAGCATGGGTCCGCCGGCAGCTGAGCAGAGCTTGCGCGATGCCATAGCCATGGGATGTGACGAAGGCGTCCTAGTCAGCGACCGCGTATTCGGTGGAGCTGACACCTGGGCAACCAGCCTCACACTAGCCAAGAGCATACAACTTAGCGGACCCCACGACTTAATCATCTGCGGCCTTAAAACGACTGACGGGGACACCGGCCAGACCGGCCCTGAGATGGCTGAGCACCTCGGGGAACCATGCATAAGCTACGTCAGCCAGATAATTGACGTAAATAGCGGGAAGGTCACGCTCAAACGTAACCTCGACGACGGCGTCGAGACACTGGAGGCTCCACTACCCCTCATAATCACCGTATCCAAGGACGTTGGCCAGCCGCGCCTCGCCACGCTCCGCGGCAGGCTTGCCGCCAAGAAGGCCATCATCAAAACCATCACGAACAAGGAGATGGGGATGAACCCTAAGGAACTCGGCCTTGACGGGAGTTACACACGTGTCACGAAGATTTTTACTCCTGAGCCGCACGCCGGGGGCGAGGTCATCGAGGGCACCCCAGACCAGCTCGCGGATGCGATCTTCGCGAAGCTCAGGGAGGCGAAGATCGTATGAGTAAGCCAGTGAACGTCGGTGACGCTTGCACAGGTTGCGGAGTATGCGTGTCCGCCTGCCCATTCGGCGCAATCACGATAGTGGGGAACAAGGCGCAGATCGGCGATGCTTGCCGCGTATGCGGTGCCTGTGAGCCCGTCTGCCCTGTTAAGGCAATCACAATCAAGAAGAGCGAGGGTCCCCAGACCTGGGAGGATTGGCGCGGTGTCCTCATCTACGCCGAGCAGCGGGAAGGTACGGTGCACCCGGTCGCCTACGAACTACTTGGAAGGGGCCGAGAGCTAGCTGAGACCCTCGGCGAGCCAGTCTACGCCGTCATCATCGGCGAGGGGCTTGACAAGGCCGCGAGTGAGCTCATCAAGCGCGGCGCCGACAAGGTCCTCGTCTACGACCACCCGAGTCTGGCTGCCTACCGCGACGACCCCTTCGCCCAGATACTCACCGAAGCTACGAGGGAGCTGAAGCCCAGCATATTCCTCATCGGCGCCACAAGCATAGGGCGCACACTCGGTCCACGCGTCGCAGCCAAGCTCAAGACCGGGCTTACCGCAGATTGCACGAGCCTAGACATCGATCCCCAGATGAAGGTCTTGCTCCAGACTCGCCCCGCATACGGCGGAAACATCATGGCGACCATCTACACGCAGAACAGCCGCCCACAGATGGCTACTGTTCGATACAAGGTTATGACCGAGGCAAAAATCGACCCCGCGCACTATGGTGAGGTGGTCAAGAAGACAGTCGATCCGTCGAGTCTACAGGATCGCGTCAAGGTCCTCGGCTTCGAGGCCGCTAAAGAGCAGGTCAGCATCGTCGACGCCGATATAGTGATTTCAGGAGGGAAGGGGCTTGGGGAGCCCAAGGGTTTCGAGCTAATTCAGCAGCTAGCTGTAGCGCTCGGTGGAGCAGTCGGTGCGAGCCGCCCCACCGTAGATGAGGGCTGGATCGAGTACAGGCACCAGGTCGGCCTCAGCGGCAGGACGGTTCGCCCGAAGCTTTACCTGGCCTGTGGTATTAGCGGAGCCGTCCAGCATCAAGCTGGGATGAAGACGAGTGACGTCATCATAGCTATAAACAAGGACCGGGAGGCCCCCATCTGCAGGATAAGTAGCCTCGCCGCTGTCGGTGACCTTTATGAGGTTGTACCACGCCTCATAGAGAGAATCAAGGAGAGCAAAGCCGGTGGTACACCCTAGCATAGACGATGACATCAAGCGCATTATAGAACTCATTGTAGGCGCGAAGAACGTCTCTTTCTCCAAAGATGATATAGAGAAGGCTAGCGTGGACGAGAGTCCACTTGAGCCCCATCCTCCGGAGGTCGTTGTCAAGCCGAGTAGCGCCGCCGAGGTCTCCGCGGTTATGAGGCTGGCGAACGAGAAACTGATTCCAGTCGTCGCTCAGGGAAGCAGGACGGGCCTCGCCGGCGCGAGCCATCCCATCCGCGGAGGCATCGCCCTCAGTCTCGAGCGCATGAATAAGATCCTTGAGATCGATGAGGAGAATCTCATGACAGTCGTTGAGCCAGCTGCACTCGTCGAAGACGTCCACAAGGCCGTGGAGAAGGTTGGCCTCTACTATCCACCAGACCCTGGACAAGAATCAGGCAGCATCGGCGGTAACATAAACACGAACGCCGGCGGAATGCGTGCCCTCAAGTACGGCACGACGCGCGATTACGTCCAGGCAATAGAGGTCGTGCTCCCGAGCGGTGAAATAATAAACGTGGGAGGCAAGGTCGTCAAGGACACAACGGGTTACAGTCTACTCGACCTGCTTATCGGCTCCGAGGGTACCCTCGGAGTCGTGACGAAGGCGACGCTCCGCCTAGTGCCCAAACCAAAGCACACCGCCCTCATCTATGCTCCCTTCGAGTCGACACACGACGCCGCCAAGGCCGTAAGCGAGATCATACGTCGTAAAGTGCAGCCATTCGCCCTCGAGCTCATGAGTAAACACGCCGTGGAGACCGTCGAGCGATACCTCGAGCGCAAGCTCCCCGACGACACTCACCCCGCCTACCTAATCGTAGGCGTGG
>JBFYNQ010000090.1:0-3237 GCA_041304265.1 Candidatus Bathyarchaeota archaeon
AACGACCTCGTCGGCCTCGGCAGTTGCGACATGAAGGCGGGCTTCGCCTCCATACTTACCATGATCAAGGCCTTCCAAGACTCTGGCCACAAGCTAAAGGGGGAGTTGAGCGTCAGCGCAGTCATCGACGAGGAGGCCTACGGTGAGGGCGCCAAGGCGATGCTGAAGACCGACTTCGCCAAGGTCGACGCCATCGTCCTCGCGGAACCCTACCCCTGCGACGAATCCAAGCCCATGCCACTTGGCATCACCGGCAAGATACTCTACGACGTGCACGTCCACGGAAAGGCCGCCCACGGCTTTCGCCCACAGCACGGGATAAACGCCGTCGAAGACGCCGCTAAGATAGTGGCGAACCTCGACAAGCTCACCTTCCTCGACCACCCAGACTTCCACGTCGGCAACTACAGCACACTCCTATTCGAGGGCGGGTACAAGATATACAGCGTCGTCGTCCCCGCATCGGCACGCTTCGAGGTCAACCGCCTCCTCGTCCCCGGCGAGACGGCCGCCACGGCAATCGCTGACATGGAGCGCCTCGTCAAAGGCCTCAATCTGAAGAGCAGCGTCGAAGTCAAGGTCAAACCACCCCAATATGAGGCATACGTCATGTCGAAGGACGACCTGATCATCAAGGCATTCGATCCGGTATATTGGGACGTGATGGGCAAGACGCCTATCTACCAGTACGCCTACGGGATCACCGATGCCAACACCTTCGCAGGCGTCGGAGGGATCTCTTGCCTCCACCTCGGACCGGGGCGCGGTGTCTCCGACCCAAAGAAGGGCGGCGGTACGCACGAGAAAAACGAGTACGTCGATGTGACCTGGCTGCCAACAATCAACAGGATGTACGTCAAGGTTGCCGACGCCTTCCTCAACAAGTGACTACTTTTCTACCCCTTCTCTGGGTAAACCATTTAACCGGAGAGGGTTATCCATGCAGAGACAAACGATGTACGATGAGCTTCTGAGCAAGCTGGACGACCGATATACGGTTAAGAAGCTAGAGGAGATGATAGCAATCCCTTCAGTCGTCAAGGAGGAGAAGGAACTTGCCCACTATCTGAAGGCGGAGCTTGACAAGCTGGGGTACGAGACCGAACTACATATGGTCGAGCCGGGAAGACCCAATATCTACGCCAAGCTCGAGGGCAAGAAGAAGGGGAAGCACCTGAATTTCTGCGGCCACATAGACACCGTTCCCGTCGTCACCGGCTGGGACACTGACCCATTCAAGGCGGTTAAGAAGGGTAACCTGCTCTATGGCCTCGGCGCCAACGATATGAAGGGAGGTATAGCCTGCTCCCTCAACATGCTCCGAGCCTTCGCAGACTCGGGTCACCCCTTCAGCGGTGAACTCAGCTTCGCCGGCGTCATCGATGAGGAGGCATATGGTGAGGGCGCTAAGGCGATGCTTCGGGCAGAGTTCAGCAAGGTCGACGCTGTGGTCCTCGGCGAGCCCGTCACCGGCGAGTCCGACGGGGGCATACCCCTCGGCATTACCGGGAAGGTGCTCTATGACATCCACGTACACGGCGTCGCTGCGCACGGTTTCAGCCCCGAGGAGGGTGTCAACGCCGTCGAGGATGCGGGAATCATACTCGCTAACCTCCACAAGCTCAAGTTCAAGAGGAACCCACGCTTCGGAATGGGCAACTACAGCACCTTAAAGATCGAAGGTGGCTACACGGTCTATAGCGTCGTCGTCCCAGCGGAGTGCCGCTTCGAGGTTAATAGGCTACTCGTTCCCGGCGAGACTGCTGACTACGCCGTCCAGGATATGCAGCGACTCGTTAAGAGCCTCGAGCTCAAGAGTCGGGTCGAAGTCAAGACGAAACCGCCGCTCTACGCGAGTTACGAGATAAAGAAGTCCACCCCCGTCGTGAAGCTCTTCACGGAGGTCTACACCGATGTCTTCGGAACCCCTCCCACTTATGGCTACCATAAGAGCATCACAGACGCCAACACGATCACGGGGGAAGGCGGCATCCCCTGTATACACCTCGGCCCCAAGCCCCATGGGACCCACCAGAAAAACGAATCCGTCGAACTCGACTGGCTCCCCAAGGTCAGCAGGGCGTACGCCATAATGGCGGCGAAGTTCTTAGCGTAACCGCTCAGTTTATCCCCCTCTGGTGCATTTTTCCATTAACATGTACGAGGAGATCCTTCGCAGACTAGACCCCTCCTACGCACGTAGGCTCACAGAGGAGATGATAGGCATCCCAAGCGTCACCGGCGACGAGGAAGCCATGGCGCTATACGTGAAGGAGAAGCTCGACTCATACGGCTTCGAGACCAAGTTAAACTACGTCCAGCCGAAGAGGCCCAATCTCCACGCAACCCTCAAGGGCTCGAAGCCTGGGAAGCGCCTAGACTACAATGCCCACAGCGACACAGTCCCAGCCGGCGAGGGCTGGGCGACCGACCCCTATAAGGCGGTAGTCAAGGACGGCAAAATATTCGGTCGCGGCGCTTGCGACATGAAGAGCGGCATCGCCTGCACACTCGAAGCTTTCCGAGCCATCGCCGACAGCGGACACGAACTAGTAGGTGAGTTGAGCACCAGCCTCGTTGTCGACCAAGAGGCGACCGACGTCGGCGCTTGGGCGATGATGGAGGATCCCCGATGGAGGAGCCTCGACGCGATAGTCCTCACCTACAGCTACTGTGGGGACGAGACGAAGCCAATACCACTCGGACTTACGGGGAAGGTGCTCTACAATATCAAGGTAAAAGGAAAGGCGGCGCACGGCTTCCGCCCACACCTCGGTTTAAACGCTGTCGAGGACGCCGCCAAGATCGTGGCGAACCTTGATAGGCTCCAACTCAAACTCCACAATGAGTTCGGCAAAGGCACATATTGCACACTCAAGATTGAAGGAGGCTATCAGATCTACTCCGTTGTTGTCCCCGCCTCGGCGCGCTTTGAGGTCAACCGTCTCCTCGTCCCCGGCGAGACGATACAATACGCCATCGACGACATGCGCCACTTAGTAGACTCCCTAAAGCTAAAGTCCGAGGTAGAGATAGCCGTCAAGCCGCCTAAGTACGAGCCCTACACCTGCACGATGGATGAGCCTATCATGAAGACGCTCGACGGCGTCTACCGCGAGGTTATGGGCAGAACACCTCTATACGAGCACGCCTACGGCATCACCAACGCAAACATCTTTCAGGGCGAGCAGGGCATACCCTGCGTCCACATCGGCCCCCAGCGAGGCGAGGCACACG
>JBFYNQ010000091.1:0-4301 GCA_041304265.1 Candidatus Bathyarchaeota archaeon
AAGATTACCCCTGGCGCGGTCAACACAGTGCACCTGTCGGTCGAGAACATCTCCCCCGCGAACGTGACTAGCATTAACATCACGCTTAGCTCGGCTTCCCCGTTACTATCTCTCATGGATACTATCAATTATAACATCTCTAAACTCACCAAAGGCGGCTCCATGAGTTTCGACGTCTCCCTCGTTGTCCTTGAGAGCACACCTATAGGTGCCTATGCCCTGACAGCTCAGGTTTGGTATGTGAACTCCTACGGGGTGACTGCGAAGCAGACGATCAGCATCCCACTCGAGGTTAACGCCGTCGCGGTTACGAGAACACCAGTCGTGACTGTGCAGAATAGAGCTCTCGGTATTGTACTCCCCGGTGAGACGTTCACGATTAATCTCAGGATCTCCTGCTCGGGCGCACCAATCTACAACGCGAGGGCTGTGCTCGGTCAGGACGTTACTGGGTTTATCTCTCCCGTCTCCCAGACCACTGTGTCGTTGGGTGATCTCGGCGTTGACGGTAGCAGTACGGTTTCCTATACGATGATCCTCAGCGGTTCAGCCATATCGGCAGATATCCCACTCGTTGTTAGTATTAGGTACCTAGACTCCAAGGGCATCGCGGGGACCGCGACGGAGACTATCACGATTCCGATCGAGAACCTCGTCGACTTCAGACTCATGGAGGATATCGTCGTTTCGGCGGAGAAGGGTAAGATGACGACCCTTGAGGGAGACCTGCTGCTCGTTGGCACGGGTAAGGTCGAGTTCGCGTCAGTATCCATCGTGTCGGGAGGTCCGGTGCAGCGTATAACGGGTAGCACTGAATACATAGGTGCAATCGACCCCGACAGCCCCGTACCTTTCACGATTAGATTCGAGACAGACGCCGATGCACAACTGGGCGACTCTGACCTCCAGTTGAAGATCACATATCTCAACAGCAGAAACGTGCAGGAGAACCGGACTATCTCCGTTCCACTCCAGATCGTTGCTCCCTCCACTACAGTCACGCCCCCTAGCGACGACGGTGGACTGTGGGGCTGGCTGCGGCGCCTCTTCGGACTGCAGTAGGTGAAGCCGTTGAAGCCCAGTGACATTATTGGCTCGGCATGGGAGAGTGTCCGATCGAGAAAGTTCAGATTCGCCCTGAACCTGATCGGCATCCTGATCGGGTGCGCCGCGGTCACGGGGCTAGTCTCCATCACGCAGGGTCTGAGCGACAGCGTGGGCGGCCAACTGCAGGTATTCGGGCCACAGAATGTTATGGTCGTTCCCGGTGGGATGTCTGCCACCTCATTCGGAAGTAGCACGTTGACCTACAAGGATCTAACAACGATAAAGAACGTGCCCCACGTGGCGGCGGCGACGCCTATTATCTCAAACAGGGTTGTATCATATACCATCAAGGGAAAGACCTATCGGGGTTCAACATATGGGCTGACTGATGAGTTCCAGCAACTAAACACGAGCTTCGATGTCGCCGAGGGAAGGGCTTTTTCACGTAGCGACAACGGAGTCGTAATCATAGGCGCTAACATTGCCTGGCCTCAGGACGAGGAAACCCCGATTCTAGAGGTCGGAGACAGAATAACCCTCCACACCCGAGTCGGGGATTTAGAAAAAACGTTGACGGTACGTGTCCTCGGCGTATTAACAAAGCAGGGTTCAACATTCGGAGTAAACCTTGACGACGCGATCGCTTTACCGCTAAGGGACGCGCAGCAGTTTTTCGAGACGGGGAACGAGTTCTCTTTCATCATGGCGCAGGCGGATTCGATCGATAACGTCGCGGCGGCCGCAGCGGGCATAAAGGCGAAGCTCGGTAAGGGTTATAGTGCCGTGACCTACGAGTCGGCGAAGGCGACGATGGATCAGGTCCTCGGCTCGATCCAAGCCGTACTCGGCGGCATCGCCGCTATAAGCCTCGTTGTCGCTGGTATCGGCATCATAAACACAATGACCATCAGCGTCATGGAGCGCACACGCGAGATAGGTGTCCTCAAGGCGATCGGCTCAAAGAGCAGGGATGTCATGCTGATGTTCATCACTGAGGCTGTACTCACGGGGATAATGGGGGGAATTCTTGGCGTGCTGCTTGGATTCTCCCTTAGTGGTGTGATTGGTTCATTCATAGGCATCTCGTCAGTCCCGTCTCTCGTGAACGGGCTGCTCGTCGTAGGATTCGCCGTAGTGACGACGACGCTCTCCGGGTTGTATCCCGCGTGGAGGGCTTCCAACCTCAACCCCGTTGAGGCTCTCAGAAGCGAGTAGGTGGTGCGGCCGCCGGGATTTGGACCCGGGTCACCAACTCTCCCCGATATGAATCGTGGGGGGCTGGTATCTTACCAGGCTGGACTACGGCCGCGTAAAGCTACCGGAGTGGATAACCACCGCGATCTAATAAGTATGTCGAGGATAGCCGCTTCTTGCTCGTGGGTGCAAATTTTAACTAAAAGAGCATTTGCATTGAACAATTATTACAAAACCAAAAACAGTTATATACGCTGTTTACCGTATTGGCTAAACGCTTAGGGCCATGGGCCTGTAGCTCAGCAAGGAAGAGCGTCGGCCTTTTAAGACCTCGTGGTCGAAGAGAGCCGTTGGTCAGGGGTTCAAATCCCCTCAGGCCCGCTCCGCCTGCTTGGGGATGATGTGAATGGCAGAGACGAGGGTACGCGAACTAAAGTATAGGATGATGATCACCGATCTGCTGAAGGTCGCGAGCGAGAGCCACACCTACCAGGAACTCTCCGACTACCTCGGCCTCAGCCCGCCAATACTCAGCAGGTACATGAGGGGGCACGTCCTACCTAGCTACGACAGGGCTCAAGGCTTATACGAGAAGCTTATGGAGATTACTGATATCAAGGCGGAGTTGAAGAAGAGGATTAACTTCGACGAGGATGGCTACTTCGACAACACTCCCCTTGTGGCTGAGATCACTTGGCTTAAGATCATGGCGAACTACGCGATGGAAAAGTTCGCCGGGCGCCGCGTCACGAAGGTTCTCACGGCAGCCGTCGATGGCATACCAGTTTCTACACTAGTCGCCAACCTACTTGACGTAGACCTTCTCGTCGCAAAGGAAACCAAGGAAGTCGGCATCAACGACTTCCTTGAAGAGTCCTTTATTCCCAAGGGCTCTGCGATGAGGAAAACGATGTACGTCCCCAAGGCGAGCCTCAAGAAGAAGGACAGTATTCTCATTATTGATGATGTGGTTCGCAGCGGCGAGACGATTAAGGCACTCGTCGATCTAGTGAGGAACCAACGCGCGGATATCGCGGGCATCTACATACTCGTTGCAGTTGGTGACGAGTGGAAAAAAGACCTCGGCGAGATCATAAGCAAAGAGTCCTTTGAGGTCCTCATAGAACTGTAATCCGGTCAAGTTTTACTCCCGAATATATTCAGCACTTTTTAAAACGAATCTACCCGAGACTCGATATCTCTTGGTTGAAATGTGCCTAAAACGTGTCCATTTTAATACGTGACCGCTACTTATTCTATAGGAAAGTGAAACCGGGTGATTCATCAAGTAAAGCCAGCCACGAGGCACACATATCAGTCAAATGCCCAACATAAGAAGAGGTATGGAACTGTGAGCTTCAGGAACGTTTTTATGAACCAACCCCGGCTAACTTGAGGCGATGCGATGTTCAACCTCATAACCCTGAAGGACACCATCAGGATAAGCCCGAATAAATTCGATAAGCCCCTTGACAGCGCAGCCTACGAGGAGCTACGTGGCAAGTATGAGGGACTCGTTGACGAGGACCTGGGCTACGTCATCTCCGTGAACAAGGTTGAGGTCAACCCAGTTGGACGCATCGTCCCCGGCGACGGCGGAACTCACCACCAGGTCACGTTCAGCATCATGACGTTCTTCCCCCAACTACAGGAGATCGTCGAGGGTGAAGTTGTCGAAGTCGCAGATTTCGGAACCTTCCTCAGAGTAGGCCCAGTCGATGCTTTGCTCCACGTCAGCCAACTCATGGACGATTTCATAAGCTACGACGAGAGGCAGGGCGTGCTCCTAGGCAAGGAGAGTGGGCGCACTATCCAGAGGGGTGACCTATTCAGGGTTAGGATGGTCGCGGTAAGCTTCCCAAAGGGACGTAGCTCCGGTAAGATAGGAGTCACGGCGCGCCAGCCAATGTTGGGCAAGCTAAACTGGATTGAAGACGAGGTTGACGCCATGAACGCGCCGAAAGAGGAGAAGAAGAAGTAATGCCCGCAAAGGCCTGCAGAACCTGCAAGATCATAACGACCGAGAACGTCTGCCCGAACTGCAAGGGCTCGGAACTCAG
>JBFYNQ010000092.1:0-6904 GCA_041304265.1 Candidatus Bathyarchaeota archaeon
GGAACGGAAGCCCACAAGATGAATCTTGGCGACACGGGCACGCCTTATCTCCCATGCTTCCCCAAGGAAACAGGGGAGAGCATATGGAGGGGCGCATAATACAGGATCATCCCGACGACCCTTACCTCGGTCTCGCCATAGACCACTCCCTCCTCTTACATAGTAGCTTGAACCGTGTGACCCTTAGACTCTGGAGCAACCCGCCATCAGTCGTCATCGGCCGCGGGCAGTCACCCGGTCTTGAAGTTGATCAAACATTCTGCCGTGAGAACAGCATCAGGGTCTGCAGAAGGATCTCCGGCGGCGGCGCCGTCTATCAGGACGAGGGAAACCTCAATATAAGCCTAGTCTATCCACGGAAGTCCCTGGCGAAGCCCCTGGACATGAAAGAGGCGACGCGACTGCTCCCAAACCTGTTGCTACAAAGCCTCGAACAAACCGGCATAGCCCGCCTGAACATCGACGAGCTGAACGGCATATACCTCGACGGCCTTAAGGTATCTGGGGCGGCCTCGTACCTGTCGCGAGACACAGTTCTCAGTCACTCGACGCTGCTCTTATCGGCGAACTTGGAAAAACTGGAGAAGAGCCTGCTTCACCCCGAGGGTGTACGGCGTAAAAGCAGGTACTCGCCAACGGGAAATTTATCGGTTCTAGATGTGGAGGCGTGGAAGCCGATACTCGTCGACCTTCTCGGTAAACGTTTCGGCACCCGCATTGTCAAAGATAGCCTGACCCCCGAAGAGGCGCAGCTCGCCGAAAGGCTGTGTGACTCAGTTTATGCACAGGATGACTGGATAATGGAAGGAAGGATGGCTAACGACGCAGCTTCTACCTTGAAAAAGGGCATCGTTTAAGTCGAAACGTTCCTAAAAAAAACCAGAGTTCAGATGCTGTTCGACGACTACAACCCTCTTGAGGGGAAAATGCTCCAGGTACTCGACGCCGAGGGAAATGTCAACAAAGCCCTCGAACCCCAGCTTGACGGAGAGTTATTGAAGCGCGCTTACCGGACCATGCTCACTGCCCGTATTGCCGACGATAAGGCAGTGAAGCTTCAGAGGCAGGGTAGATTGGGGGCTTATCCTCCGAGTAAGGGGCAGGAGGCTAGCCAGCTAGGCCCCGCAATGGCACTCGGGAAGGGCGACTGGATCGTCCCCGCCTTCAGGGAGCTAACTGCACTAATCTGGAGGGGCGTACCTCTCTACAACCTCTACCTCTACTGGTCGGGGAACGAGTTGGGTAACAGGTACCCGGACGGCGTCACAGTGATGCCCGGTATCGTCCCAGTGGGTGACCAGATACCCCACGCCGTTGGGATCAGCTACGCCTCAAAGTACAGGGGGGAGAATACCATCGCCATGACCTACTTCGGCGACGGTGGCTCCTCCCAGGGCAGCTTCCACGAGGGGCTCAACCTTGCGGGCGTCCTAAAGACACCGACGATATTCATCTGCCAGAATAACCAATACGCCATATCCGTGCCGAGGGCGCAGCAGACTGCGTCGAAGACTATCGCGCAGAAAGCCATCGCATATGGTTTCCCGGGGATACTAGTCGACGGAAACGACGTCCTAGCCCTCTATCTCGCCGCAAGTAAGGCAGTTGAGCGGGCGAGAGCGGGCTCAGGCCCGACACTCATAGAATCATATACCTACCGCCTCGGTGACCACACAACCAGCGACGACGCGACACGTTATCGCACCGAGGAGGAGCTCCTCCAGTGGGAGACGCGTGACCCGATAAAGAGGTTTAGGAAATACCTCGAAGGCAAGGGCCTATGGGGCGAGGAAATGGAGAAGACTTCCGTGGCGGAGGCGACGAAGCAGGTCGAGGAAGAGTCGGAGCGGGCTCTGAGCCAACCGTCTCAAACAATAGACGATGTGTTCAACTACACGTACAAGGATATACCGCCCCGGCTCATGGATCAGCTCACCTTCCATAAGAAGGACCTAGGCTTAGGAGGCGCCGACTGATGGTCGTCATGAACATGGTCCAGTCCATCGGAAACGCCCTCGCCGTCGAGATGGAGGCGGACCCAAGCGTCGTCGTCCTAGGCGAGGACGTAGGTGTGGACGGCGGAGTCTTCAGGGTCACTGACGGGCTTATAAAAAAGTTTGGCCCCACGAGGGTCATTGACACGCCCCTCGCCGAAGCCTGCATAGCGGGAGCCGCAATCGGTATGGCGATGAACGGGCTCAAGCCCGTCGCCGAGATACAATTCATGGGCTTCTCCTACTTCACCCTCGACCAGCTGATCTGCCACGCGGCGAGGATGAGGAACCGCTCGCGGGGGAGGATAACGGTGCCGATGGTGTTACGCACACCCTACGGAGCAGGCGTCAAGGCGCTAGAGCACCACTCTGAGAGTACCGAGGCGCTCTTCACCCAGATACCAGGCTTAAAGGTCGTCGTTCCCTCGACGCCTCGTGAGGCGAAGGGCTTGTTGATTTCAAGTATACGTGACCCTGACCCCGTCGTCTTCCTGGAGCCCACCCGCAACTACCGCCTCATCAAAGAGGAGGTCGAGGAGGCTGCGTTCACGATTCCACTCGGAGAGGCGAGGAAGGTTAAGGAGGGAAAGGACGTGACGGTAATAGGCTGGGGCGCCATGATGCCGATCATTCAGGAGGCGATCTCTAAAGTTGAGAGAGACGGCACATCCGTCGAGGTGATCGACCTGCGCACACTCGCCCCCATGGACACGGAGACAATCATAGCATCAGTGAAGAAGACGGGAAGAGCTGTCGTAGTCCATGAGGCACCAAAGACATGCGGACTAGGCGCTGAGATAGCTGCAACTATATGCGAGAAGGCACTTCTCCACCTTAAGGCCCCGGTGGAGAGGGTGACCGCCCCCGACATAACGGTGCCCCTTCCCAAGGGGGAGCATTTTTACTACATCGACCCCGACAGGGTCCACAGGGGCATAAAGAGGGTAATGGCGTTCTGAGGTGAATGAAATGGTGACAGAGTTCAAGCTACCGGACCTCGGCGAGGGAATCACTGAGGGGGAGGTTAGGAAGTGGCTCGTAAAGGAGGGGGATATCGTGAAGCGTGACCAGTCCCTCGCCGAGCTGGAGACGGATAAGGCAGTCGTAGAGATGCCATCACCCGCCGCGGGCAAGATACTGAAGATATACCACCCCGAGGGTGGCGTCATCAAGGTCGGCGAAGTGCTAGTCACGATAGGCGCCGAGGGCGAGGCGGCATCTGCACCCGAGGCCATGGCAGTCCCCGCGCCCGAGATGAGGAAACCCTCAGTCTCGGTTGTGGGTGAACTACCGGAGGCACCTGAAGCAGCGCCCACCGCACCGCCGGCGCAACCGGCTGCCGCAACCGAGCCAGCCGGAGGCGCGGTACTCGCGCTACCCGCCGTCCGCCAGTTAGCGACACAACTCGGGGTAGACCTCTCCAAGGTAAAGGGAACAGGCCCCGAGGGGAGAATCACCGAGGAGGACGTTAAAGGCCATAAAGAGGCGCCGAGGGAGAGGCCGAGGATCGTCCCAAAGTTCGACATCTACGGTTACATCGAGAGGCGCCCAGTCCGAGGCGTCAGGAGGGCGGTAGCGAAGAAGATGATCGAGAGCCAAACCAAGGCCGCACACGTCACAGCCATGGACGAGGCAGATGTCACCGAGCTCGTCGCCCTACGCGAGAGGAAGAAGACGATACTCCTCGAGACGAAGCAGGTTCGCCTCACCTACATGCCATTCATCATAAAGGCGATAGTCGAGGCGCTCAAGGAGAACCCGGTCCTCAACTCCACCTACAATGAGGAGGCGGATGAGATCGTCATCAAGAAGTACTACAACATCGGCTTCGCCGTCGCCACCGAGGACGGCCTCATCGTCCCCGTCATCAAGGGCGCCGACCAGAAGAGCATAGTCGAGCTCGCCCAGGAGGTGGAGAAGCTCGCGGAATTAGCTGGTACACGAAAGGTTGACCTAGGCGACCTGAAGGGCGGCACGTTCACGATAACGAACTACGGTGTCTTCGGCGGTACATACGGCACACCGATAATCAATTACCCCGAGGCAGCCATACTCGGGACAGGAAGGATTGCCGATGTACCTAAGGTCGTCGATGGAGAGATCAAAATCAGAAAGGTCCTACACCTAAGCCTATCCTTCGACCACAGAATAATGGACGGCGCTGACGCGGGACGGTTCATGAACGCTCTGAAAAGGTACCTAGAGGACCCGGCGCTGTTGCTCATCTCGATGGACGACGCCGACGTTTAGCCCTCGGCCCACGACTTTAACTTTTCAAGCGTGGCCATCCCACAGACGGCATTCTTCGTCTTCTCGTTGAAGAACGCGGGTACGCCGAGGTCGCCTCCGCACGCCTTCTTGATGGCATCGCCGTAGCCTCTCATCACATTAGCGTTCTCCTCGCTGTGCCAGACCTCGAGCTCCGTTATCTTCTTCCCCGTCTCAGCTTCTAACTGCTCCACCATGGGGCGCATCCTTTTGCAGTGTGTACACTCTCTTCCGCTGAACCAGATCAATCTGTCATTTGCACTCATTGTTTGTTCCTCCTCACGAATAGCCCGCACCAACACTCGCCTTTCTCGGCCCAAGTCTTCTGAACCTGGAAGTTGCAAGGGCAGATGAGTTTGTGGTCGGAGTCGAAGTCGCCGGTGGCGAGCCTGCACGGGCAGTACCTGAGACCGTGTCCCTGCTGGTTGTTTAGGACCCCCTCGGCAAGGCCCTGTACCATCTCAGCGTCGTCGACGAGTTTGTACTCCTCCCCGTTGTCGCCGAACTTTTTCCAAGTGTCGATAATGGCGGCGGTGTCCGCCAGGGATCCGCCTCTCTCCCCGAGAATCTTCAACGTCTCATCGCGGTCGACGAGAGCGAAGGCTCTGCGTGCTCCGCAGGTCGGGCAGATGACTGGCGGCGCGGCGCCGAAGTGTATGTCGTTACACACGTGGCACCGCCAGACCTTCTTCGCCTTTACGTCGTACTCGGTCCTGAACACGCTCATGTAAGCTACTCCGAGATATCATGGAGAACCGTGATGGAAATACCTACACCCTCCCGAAGTGGGAAGGATTGATGTACACCGATTACAACCCGGTAATCAGAGGTCAGGACGATGTTCTCGGACAGGCGCGACGCGGGGAAGAAACTCGCCATAGCACTCGAAAAGTATCGGGGAAAGGACATTATAATCATCGGAATCCCGCGGGGCGGCGTCGTTGTTGCATGGGAGGTCGCTAAGCATCTCAGGGCACCCCTCGACATCGTCGTCATCAAGAAACTCGGATACCCCGGCAACCCGGAACTCGCTCTCGGCGCAGCGAGCCCCGATCATCATTACCTTAACCCAGAGCTCGCCCGGACTGTCCCCCGGGACTACATAGACGAGGAGCTGAAGACGAAGCAGAGGGAAGCCCGCGAGAGGGTTGAACTGCTGAAGGAAACCAAGAAACCCATCGACCTCACGGGGAAGACCGTCATCGTCGTCGACGACGGCGTCGCCACAGGGGCGTCAATGATAATGGCGCTCAGGGTCATAAGGGAGATGAAGCCCACCTCAATCGTCGTCGCCGTCCCCGTCGCCCCACCTGACACCGTCCAGCAGCTAAAACGCCACGCGGACGAGGTCATAGCAGTGCTTCAACCGACATCCTTCTTCGCCATAGGCCAGTTCTACTCAGACTTCACACAGGTCGAGGATGAGGAAGCACAGAAGATCCTCAGGGATGGCGAGGCTTGAGCGAGTCATTAACCATCGAGTCCGACGGTATAAAGCTCATAGGGGATTACTCACAACCAATCAACGCCAAGGGCATAATACTTTTCGCACACGGCAGCGGCAGCGGGAGGCACAGCCCGAGGAATAAATGGGTCGCCAAGAAGTTCAATGAGGCGGGCTTCGCAACACTGCTGGTCGACCTCCTCACCGAGAATGAGGCGGAACGCGATTCCATAACGATGGAGTACAGATTCGACGTCACCCTGCTCGCTACTAGAATGCTCATCGCCGCCAGATGGCTCAGGCGCAGGCACACGCTCAAGATAGGCTACTATGGCTCCAGCACTGGGGCTTCTGCCGCTCTGATAGCCGCCGCGGAGAAGCCGGAGCTCGTCGCTGCCATCGTCTCCCGAGGAGGGAGAGCCGACCTCGCGGGCAAGAGCCTCCTAAAGGTACGCGCTCCCACGCTCCTAATAGTCGGTGGCCTCGACACCGAGGTGCTCCAGCTGAACAGGGAGGCGCAGAGGATGATGAGGCCCGGGATGTGGCTAGAGATAGTCGAAGGCGCAACCCACCTATTCGAGGAGCCTGGAAAGCTGGAGGAGGTCGCCAAGCTATCGATCGACTGGTTCCGCAGCCACGTCAAGTGACCCCCGATGGCGAAACCTCCCACCAATGACACCAGAAAACACCCCCAAACAGCCGAAAACGTAGCGGCGACGGATGAAATGGGACTCGTCGCACATGTGCCTTACTCGGGCTGTGGCTGGGTCAGCTCCATCGCCAGCGAGCCACCCCTCTCGAACCTGACCGTGAGGGTCTGGAACATCGCCTGGAATATCCTGATCTTGCCGTAGCGCTTCTCCTTGACGAGACCCATCTTCGCCAGCTTAGACAGGTGCCTCTCGACGCTCGTATAGTTGAGCCCCGTGCGGCGGCTGACCTCGCTTATATTGAGTTCCCCACTTTCCGCGAGGACCTGAAGCGTCCTTATCCTGCCCCGGCTACCGAGGAGCTCCTCGGCCTGGGTTCTACTTCTGCTCAACGCCCTTGAGCACCTCGCGTTCTAGATCCTCGGCGGTAACCTTGCCGAGGGTTATGAACTGTGTGCGGCCCTGGCTGCCCGAGTCAACCTTGGAGGAGATTATCCCCGTGTTCTTAAGACTCTCCAGATACTTCCAGAACTGTGTATGGGCGCGCG
>JBFYNQ010000093.1:0-7130 GCA_041304265.1 Candidatus Bathyarchaeota archaeon
ACAAGACGCTCTTCCGATCTATACTGTCGAAGGGTGTCAGCGGCCTCGTCCGTGAGGTAGGCGGTCCTCGTAATCCCGGTCTTGGTCGTCTGGTCCTGCCCATTATCCCTTATCCTCACCCAAGCCGGAGAATCGGCTAAGTGAACGTCACCGACCTTGAGCTGTAGGACCTCCCCCGGCCTAGGCCCGCACATGAGAACCATAACGGCGGCTTTAACCTGCAGCGGTAAGAAGTCGATTATCCTGAGCAGCTCATCCGTCGTGGGCACCCGGTCCTGCGTGACCGCGTGACTCGTGTTTCTCTTGAGGTCTCTCCGGTCCACAGAAGCGATGGTTATCCCGTTTCGCTCCAGGAACCCGCTCACTGATGTAATGTGCCTCCCGATGGACTTCGGAAGCATCCCCCGCTTCTTGAGGCTGTTCTTAAAATCCATCAGGTCCTGTACGAAGTCCCGCTCCGAGTCACCCACATACTCGCGGGCCCGCCGGTCCATGGCGGCTAGGCACTCCGCTCCCTGCGGGGTGCTCCACTCGATTATCCCACGCTCCTGGTACTTCGCGAGGTCCGGGTACTTCCACAGGAGAAAATTGGAGAGGTTGCCTCGGTAGCATACATATGAGTTGTATGTGTCCTCGAACCGGCTTAGGTAGGCGACTAGGCCAAGTGTCCTCCTCTCAGTCATGGGGTCCACCTAACGGGTTCGTGCAATATGATATGAACATTTTTTTGGTGCCGCTGGTGTGATTTGAACACACAACCCCTCGGTCTTCAGCCGAGCGCTCTCCCAGGCTGAGCTACAGCGGCGCGACAAACCATAGGCTGGGGGATTTGATATAAAGATTTTCGTCAGGCTGGGCTGGCTGAGGGCTCCATGCAAAACAATAAAAGCCGTGGGGGGAAAGGGAGACAAATTGGAACCCCCTTCACCGGATGCTAATAAGCTGGTCGATGACATTTACCCCAGCTACGCGGGCTATACCCCCATACAGAGCGCCCTGATACCCATCCTCCAGGAGATACAGGAGAAGGCGGGGTACCTCTCCCCTGCTTCTCTGGCGCGCGTAGCGGAGCTGCTACACATCCCCCCGAGCCAGGTCTACGGCGTCGCCACATTCTATCACCAGTTCCGCCTCCGCCCCAAGGGGGAGCACCTAATCACGGTCTGTAGAGGGACGGCCTGTCATGTCAAGGGGTCGCAGGACACAATCAACTACATCAACCAGCAGCTCGGCATCAAGGCGCCTCAGGACACGTCGTCGGACCGCGCCTTCACCGTCCAGCAGGTCAGGTGCCTCGGTGCATGCGGACTCGCCCCCGTGATAAAGGTCGATGAGACCGTCTACGGGAAGGTCGACCACGCAAAGATAAGGGGCATTCTGAAGGCGGTCAGGAAGGGAGGTAAACCGGAGTGAATGGGCTGATGGACCGCTGCGACAAGGATGATACGCTATACGGGGCTGAGGGCATCAGAGTCACCGTCGGGATGAGCACATGCGGGCTCGCCTCGGGTTCTCAGGCCGTTTACGATGCGCTCCACGGGGAGTTTGCACGGAGAGGACTGCACGCAAAGCTTGTCCCCGTTGGGTGCATGGGCTCCTGCTACGCTGAGGTCATCGTCGAGGTAACCCGGAAGGACTACCCCACGGCGATATACAGCGACGTGACGCCCACGAAAGTGCTGGGAATCCTCGACTCCTATCTATCGGGGGACGTTTCCGGCGCGCTTGCACTCAGATCCAAGACCGGGAAGATGAGAGGCGAGGAGACGGTTCCGCTCATAGAAGAGCTGCCCTTCTTTAGGCACCAGACTAGGAGGGTGCTCAAGAACTGCGGGGTCATCGACCCCGAGTCAATCGACGAGTACATTATCGCGGGCGGCTACCGCGCCCTTTACAGGGTCCTCAAGGAGATGACCCCCGAGCAGGTGATAGCCGAGGTCTCCGCCTCCGGGCTCAGGGGGCGCGGAGGGGCGGGCTTCCCCGCGGGGCTCAAGTGGAAGTTCTGCAGGCAGGTCCCCGGCGAGACCAAATACATGATCTGCAACGCGGACGAGGGCGACCCCGGGGCATTCATGAACCGACTTACGGTCGAGGGCGATCCCCATAAGGTGCTTGAGGGACTGATAATCGCAGGCTATGCCATCGGTGCACACGAGGGTTACATATTCGTACGCGCCGAGAAGCCTCTCATGGCTGAGCGCCTTGAGACCGCCATCGCGCAGGCGAGGAAGAACGATCTACTAGGGAACAACATCCTCGGCTCGGGCTTCGGCTTCGACGTTAAGATAATGCTGAGTGCGGGTGCCTTCGTATGCGGTGAGGAGACGGCGCTCATCGCGGCGATCGAGGGCAAGAGGGCGATGCCCAGGGCGCGCCCGCCGTTCCCCGCCACGCAGGGGCTGTGGGACAAGCCCACCACGATAAACAATGTCGAGACGCTCGCACACGTCCCTCTCATACTCTCCGAGGGCGCGAAGGAGTATGCTGGCGTCGGCTCTGAGAAGAGCAAGGGAACCAAGGTCTACTGCCTCGCCGGCGACGTGGAGCGCACCGGCGCCGCCGAGGTCCCTGTAGGGACAACCATCAGGAGGCTCGTCTTCGATATCGGAGGTGGCGTCCCATTCGGGAAGAAGTTCAAGGCGATACAGATTGGCGGACCCAGCGGCGGCTGCCTCCCTGAGAAGTTCCTCGACCTCCCTCTCGACTACGAGTCGCTGCAGTTGGCGGGCGCCATCATGGGCTCCGGCGGCATCGTCATAATCGACGAGGACACGTGCATCGTAGACCTCGCCAAGTACTTCCTCAACTTCACCACCGCCGAGTCCTGCGGGAAGTGCTCCCCGTGCAGGATAGGGCTGCAGAGAATGCTCGAAACCATCACCAGAATCACCGAAGGTAACGGTACTGATGCGGACCTCACCGCGTTGCGCGACATATCCGTCGCCGTGGCAGACTCGAGCCTCTGCGCCTTAGGGCGCACGGCGCCGAATCCAGTACTCAGCACCATGAAGTACTTCCCCGAGGAGTACCAGGCACACGTCGAGGGGAAGCGCTGCCCCGCCCACGCCTGCGTAGCGATGAACAAGGGCTACGCGGTCGATGAGGCGGAGTGCAAGGGCTGCGGGCTCTGCGCCAGTAAATGCCCGACGAACTCGATAAACGTCGAAGCCATGAAGGCGAGCATAGACGCCGCCAAGTGCATCAGATGCGGGCAATGCGTAAACGAGTGTCCCTTCGGGGCGATTAAGGAGGTGTGGTGATTGAGCATCGAGATAACCATAGACGGGCGCAAGGTCAAGTGCGAGCCGAATCAGTCGATCCTCGACGTCGCTGAGGCGAATGGGATACACATCCCGACGCTCTGCCACCACCCCCACCTCAGAGCCACTGGCGCGTGCAGGATGTGTGTCGTCGATCTCGGGCGTCCCGACAGGCTCGAAGCAGCCTGCACGACCCCGGTCGCCCCTAACATGGTCGTCAACACAGTAAACGACAGGGTCATGAGGGCGAGGAAGACGACCCTCGAACTCATCCTCTCCAACCTCGGCGTCGAACCTGAGGCGCTAAACAAGAGCGACGGGAACAAGCTGCTGGAGCTGGCGAAGGATCTTGGCGTCGACACGCAAGCCCTCAGGTTCAAGCCGCCGAAGGTGGAGCCGAGACAGGTCGACAGTCGTAACCCCGTCATCATTAGGGACAGGGACAGGTGTATACTCTGCGGGCGCTGCGTGAGTGCATGCAACGAGCTTCGCCACTACGGCGTCCTCAACTTCGAGGGGCGCGGGTACCACACGGACGTGGTCTCGGGCCTCGTCGAGCCGCTCCTAGAGTCTGGCTGCGCCTCGTGCGGCGAGTGCGTCGAGGTCTGCCCTACGGGTGCCTTCAAGACGCTGGCGAAGGAGCTCGTGCAAGGCGAAGTCGACACCCTCATCGAGACGGGTTTGGCCTTGCTCTCCTCGGCTGCGACACAGTCGGCGAGGAGCAGGCTCGGGTTACCACCCATCGATAACAGTGGCGCAGGTGACCTGCCCAAGATCGCGAGTAAAACTAGGCTTCAATGCAAGACCGTTAAGGAGGCTGAAACGCAGTGACACACAGCTACGCCTTCTTCACAGGGTGCCAGATGCCCATCCGCCAGCCCCACATCGAGTACGTCACGAGGAAGATAATGCCAGAGCTCGGCGTCGAGCTGGTCGACGTCAAGGGCTTCACATGCTGCCCCGAGCCCGTCGCCATGGGTCTCCAGGACAGATTCGCCTCGACCGCCATCGCGGCGCGGAACATCGCCGTCGCCGAGGAGCAGGGAGCAGACCTCATGACAGCCTGCAACGGCTGCTACTTCACGCTCAGGCACGCGGTCGAGGAGCTCCGCGATACGGGAATGAGGGCGAAGGTTAACGAGGCACTCGCCGAGACCGGGCACACATACCGAGGAACCGCTTCCGTCAAGCACTTCGCACAGGTTCTCAGGGACGACGTTGGCATCGAGGCGATCAGGCGCGCGTCAAAGCACCAGCTAACCGGGCTGCACGTCGCTGCGCACACGGGGTGCCACTTCTCAAACCGTATGGGCGAGGACGCCAAACTCCTCGACACGCTCATAGAGGCGATGGGGGCAAAATCGATTGCTTACGAGGATAAGAACCTCTGCTGTGGTTGGACGCTCGGCACCTACGGGAAACCTGAGGATGGCTACGCGTGGCTCAAGAAGAGGCTCGACTTCATGAAGGCGGGAGGAGCAGAATGCATCGCCGTAATCTGCCCCCAGTGCCTGCAGCAGTTCGACATGGGGCAGCTCATAGCGTCGAGGAAGGTCCAGTTAGCATACAAGCTACCCGCCCTCTTCTACCTGCAACTACTCGGGGTCGCCATGGGGCATACGCCGGAGGAGATGCAACTCGGTGCTAACAGGGTCAAGGAACCTGCCCTGGACGAGAAACTGAGGAAACTCGGTATCTGAGCCCCCACAAGTGATTTCAGTGGTCGCCGGCACCATTCTACCATGTTCAAGAGGGTCTACGAGGAGCTGAGTCGCGAGGTTTCTGGCGAGATAGCATTCAATCACGTCGCTGAAGTCTCGCGCCACCATAGGATTCAGGTTAGCCCCGGCATCAGGGCGGCAGTCAACTACGCGACGGAGACGCTGAAGGGCTATGGCCTCAGCGTGGAGATAAGGCGCTACAAGTCTGATGGTAAGGCTCTCGCTTGGAGCAGCCCCATGTTCAAGGAGTGGAGTTGCGATGGCGCGGAGCTGAACATCATCGAGCCCGCGGGGGAGGAGCGGTTCCTGGCCCGCTTCAGCGAGAATAAGATGAGTATAATCCAGCGCAGCCTGCCGACTCCCAAGGGAGGCGTAGACGCTGAGGTCGTCATCCTCAGGAAGGGCGAGGAGGAGTCCGACTACAAGGGCCTCGACCTCAAGGGGAAAGTAGTCCTCACGGACGGCGAAGTGTCACGCGTCAGAGACCTCGCCGTCGGTCGCCACGGAGCCCTGGGCATCCTCTACGACGGTATGTGGCTCAGAGAGCCCAACCTCAGGGAAGGCGAGCTCGACGACGCGATGAAGTACACGAGCTTCTGGTGGTACGGCGACGAGGCGCCATGCTGGGGCTTCGTCCTCACGCCCCGGACGGGGCGCTGGCTGCGTAGGCTCGTCGAGAAGAGTAAGACTCCAGTCAAGATCCACGTGGAGGTCAACTCGCGCCTCTACCCCGGGGAGATGGAGAACTGCGTAGCGACCGTCCCTGGCGAGTCGAAGGAGCTGGTCGTCGTCATCGCCCACATCTGCCACCCACAGCCGAGCGCGAACGATAACGCCTCGGGTACAGGCGCCGCGATGGAGGCAGCGAGGGCACTGCAGAGGCTGGTCGCTTCGGGGAAGCTGGCGAAGCCCAGGAGAAGCATAGTGTTCACCCTTGTCCCCGAGATGTCAGGCACCTACCCGTACCTCGCAGAGAACGAGGCGAGGATATCCGACATGGTAGCTGCTCTCAACCTCGATATGGTGGGTGAGAACCAGAACCTATGTGGAGGCCCCCTCATCGTGGAGAGGACGCCTGAGTCGTGCCCCAGCTACGTGAACAGCCTCATGGAGTCCATCTACGACTCGGTGAAGAATGAGGCGAAGAACCTCGGAGGCACAAGCAGCTACGCTCTATTCAAGCACGCGGTGACGCCCTTCAGCGGCGGGAGCGACCACTATGTCTACAGCGACCCTACCGTCGGTGTCGCCTGTCCCATGATGATACAGTGGCCTGACAAGTTCTACCACACTAGCGCCGACACGATTGACAAGGTTGACCCCGAGATGCTCAGGAAGGTGGCGTTGATGACGGCGACCTACGCATACTTCATAGCCGCTGCAGGAGCGGAAGAGGCGCTCTGGCTAGCGTCGGAGACCGCGTCGCGTGAGAAGCGCGCCATCATGCTGAGGATACAAGACACTGTGACGACCGCGTCAAACGGCGATGTGGAGAGCGCGTCCGAGGAGCTTCTAAAACTGAGGGACCGAGTTGACTACTGGACTGGGCGAGCCTCTGAGGCGGTGATGTCCACCAAGCGTCTCGCGCTAAAGGACAAACGCCTAGACGCAGTCATCACAGAGCTGGTCGCTAACCTCAAATCATTAAGCAAGGCTGAGAGGAGAAACGCCGAGGCGGCGATCAGGAGGCTCGCCGAGGCGAAGGGCTGGAGGCTCAAGCCGAGGAGTAAGAGGCTAACCAAGCTAGGGAAGGAAGCACAGACGATCATCCCCGTGAGAAAGTATAAGGGCCCCGTGTCGACGCGCCAGTGGGTGCGCAAGCTCTCCCACGAGGACCGCGAAGCCTTCTACAGGTTCGGAAAGCAGCACAAGGAGGCTTCGGGCATGGAGACCCTCGCCGTCTACTGGGCTAATGGTGAGAGAAGCCTACTTGAGATCGCGCGCCTTGTCGAGCTGGAGTCGGGGAGGAGCGATCTTCCTTATCTCGTCGGTTACTTCGGATTCATTGAGAAGATGGGGCTCGTCTCCCTCCGGTAACCTTTATACGATCCATCCGAGGTATGGATGCTTGGTCGGGCCGGTGGTCTAGTGGTTATGACATCGCCTTGACATGGCGGGGGTCGCAGGTCCGACTCCTGCCCGGCCCACC
>JBFYNQ010000094.1:0-8636 GCA_041304265.1 Candidatus Bathyarchaeota archaeon
AAGTGGGCAGCTACACGGACCCTTGGCCGAGGTCGATTTTCTTCCTAATGCGGGGCAGGGCACCTGAACTTTTTCTTGTCGCCGAGGTCGAGGGCGCGGTTATAGGCTACGCTATAGGAGAGGTTGAAAAGCGCGGGGCAGAGAGGGTGGGACACGTGATGAACATTGCCGTCGCGCTGAATTGGAGGCGCAAGGGGCTCGCGGGGAGGCTGCTCGACGAGCTTGAACGTCGGTTCATGGAGAGAGGCGCAGCTGCCTCATACCTTGAGGTGCGTGCCTCGAACATCCCCGCTAAGATACTCTACCTGAAGCGCGGCTACGTCGAGGCCGGACACCTCCCCAACTACTACCGTGACGAGGACGGTATCGCGATGGAGAAGCCTCTCGGCTGAAACGTTACGCTTTCATACCCGTACCTGCCCCTCACTCCGTAGGTGGAACCATGGGTGAGATACGGGTCGCCTTCGCAGGTATTGGGAACCTCTGCTCAAGCACGGTGCAGGGTGTGTGCTACTACTCCAAGGCAAAGGAGCCTATGGGGCTCCTCCACCCCACGCTTGGGGGCTACAAGCCCAGCGACATAAAGTTCGTCGCTGCATTCGACATCTCGGAGGCGAAGGTGGGCAAGGACCTCTCCGAGGCCATTTTCGCGAAACCCAATAATGCACCGAAGATAGTCGATGTGCCAAAGAGCGGCGTCGCTGTCAATATGGGGTCTGCCCCCGACCTAGTTGAAGAGGGTACACTCAGCAGCATCAAGCGGGCCAAGGAGGAACCCGTTGATGTCGCAGCGGAGCTCAAGAAGGCGAAGGCAGACATTCTCATAAATATGGTCTCCGGAGGCAGCGACAAGGCCTCCGCCCTTTACGCGAAAGCGGCTCTCGACGCGGGGTGCGCCTACATCAATGCAACGCCGTCTAGTATCGCAAGCGACGACGTGTTTGTGAAAAAATTCGTTGCAGCGAAGCTACCACTTTCGGGCGATGATCTCCTCGACCAGGTCGGTGCGACAGCTATCCACATCGGCATCCTCGAGTTCCTACACAGCCGTGGTGCGCATATCGACGAGAGCTATCAGCTCGATGTCGGAGGCGGCGCAGAGTCTATCAGCACGCTGGAGAAGACTAAAGACACGAAGAGGAGCATAAAGACGGCTGCAGTCACTGGTCACGTGCCTTACAAGTTCCCACTCGTCTCCGGCTCGACCGACTTCGTCGACTTCCTCGGTAATGGGCGTGACAGCTTCTTCTGGGTCAAGGGTCGCTACTTCGGAGGCACCCCATTCACGATGGACCTGAAGCTGAGCAGCGAGGACGCCCCAAACGGTGGTTCGATCCTCCTCGACGCAATAAGGGGGATGAAGGTCGCCAAGGACAAGGGGGAAAAAGGCCTAATTTCATCCGTTTGTGGCTACGCCTTTAAGAGGGCAGACCGCACGAGCCTAGTCAAGGCATACGAATCTTTCAGAGAACTCACAGGTTAACCGCAATGCACATGATATTCATGGTTGGGACTGCCGGTAGCGGCAAGTCAAGCCTCACAGCCACGTTCACCCGCTTCCTCGAGATGCAGCGTGAGGACGTCATGGCGATAAACCTCGACCCAGGCGCCCCAAGTCTCCCATACTCAGCAAACGTCGACATCCGCGACTACATAAAAGTCGAGGACATCATGGAGGAGTACGGCCTCGGTCCAAATGGCGGCCTCGTCGCCGCCACGGACGCGATCAAAGACGTCGTTGACCAGGTCAGCCAGGACATCGAGGATTTCACACCAGACATCTGCATAGTCGATACCCCGGGGCAACTGGAGCTATTCGCCTTCCGCAATATAGGCGCTGAAGTGGCGGAGAAGCTCACAGACGCCGACAAAGGCCTAGTCTACCTCTTCGACGCGGGCTTCTGCCGCGACCCACTAAACTACGTCATGAACATGTTCCTAGCATCCGCCATAAACTTCCGTTTTCAGCTCCCCCAGTTCCAGGTATTCAGCAAGGTCGACTTACTCAAGGTGAATGAGCTCGAAGGCATGATGAGTTGGGCAGACGACTCCGAGGTGCTCCGCGAGGCGGTTGACGCCAAGCTTAGCGGTATGAACAGGGAGATGAGCGCGGACATGCTCGAAATCATCGAGAGAATGGGCGTCGAGTTCAGCCCCATCGCTGTCTCCTCGAAGACGCAGGACGGCTTCCAAGTACTCTACTCAGAGCTACAACGCGTCTTCACCGGCGGAGAGAAGTTCACTCCCTAGGCGCCGTGGAAAATCGTTAATACGGCATCCGGTTCCCTATCCCCTAGGAGATAACCATGGTTCTTTACCTCACACAGGACGAGGTCAAGAAGGTTCTTGACATGAAGAGCGCCCTAGAGGCCGTCGAGGATGGCTTCCGGGAGATGGGTAACAAGGCGATCGAAATGCCTCCGAGGGTCTATCTACACTTCCCAAAGGGTGTCCTCATCGCTATGCCAGCCTACATGCCTAACCTCAACGCAGCGGGCACGAAGCTCGTCACCGTCCACCCCGGCAACAAGAAGGACTACAACCTCCCCGCAGTGCAGGCGAAGATCGTCATCAACAGCGTCGAGAACGGCACGCCACTTGCCATCATGGACGGGACATACGTCACAGCCGTCCGCACCGGCGCCGCTGGCGCAGTTGGGATAAAATACCTCTCACGAGAGGACGCCAAGGAGGTCGGCCTCTGCGGCCTCGGCGTCCAGGGTAGGAGCCAGATAATGGGACTCATGCTCGTTCGCCCTAAGATAACTAAGGTCAAGATATTTGACATCCTCCCCGAGGCGGTACCGCCATTCATCAAGGACATGAAGGCTATGTACCCTGGCGTTGACTTCGTCGCCGCCAAGTCGGCCGAGGAGGCAACGAAGGGTAGCGACATCGTTATTACCTGCACGCCTAGCACCACCCCCTTCATCAAGGGTGAGTGGCTGAAGAAAGGCGCCCACGTCTCCGCTATAGGCGCGGATGTCGCAGCGAAGAGGGAGTTGGAAACCAGCGTGATCAAGAAGGCGAACAAGCTAGTCGTCGACTTTACCCCGCAGGCATTCGTCGTAGGTGACTTCGCAAAGCCTAAGGAGGAGGGCGTGATCACGGAGAAGGACATCTACGCCGAGATGGGTGAGATAGTCTCCGGACAGAAGAAGGGGCGCACATCCCCTGACGAGATCACCCTCTTCAAGGCTACCGGTCTCGCTATAGAAGACGTCGGCACCGGCGCAAAGGTCTACGAACTAGCCGTTAAGAAAAAGATCGGCACAGAACTCCCCAACTAAACTTTTTCAACTATCCCCGAGTAATCAACGTAGTTGTTTTCGCAGGGATTACCCGGGCAGTATTGTATCCTCGACTCAGAGACTTCCGCACCTATAGAAATTATCGTTGAGCTCGTCTGCACGTACTCCCCGGTAGGATTGTGGTAGTAGATGGATCCCGGCCCTTTCTCCGTGCCGTGGTCAGCACCCATCTCCTTTAGCATCGCCGTCAGTCCTTCGATGTCCCCTGGCTGTTGTTTGTCCAGGATCTGAATTGCCCTTATCCTTCGCTTCTCAGCGTTCTCCCACATCTTCTCCGCCCTTTCACTCCAGTCCATTCTGTGGAAGAGGGTGAGTGTCGTTATTGTATGACCGCCATGGTCGAGGCGGTGGAAGTCCGTCTCTCTGTCCCAGACGATGTGCCATGCGGAATCCGCGTCCGCGACGAGGAAGTTCCCCCGCCGGTAGTCCCATCGGACATCCGGGTCGGTGAGCAGTCCCTTCGCTTCGTCGGCGGAGTCGCAGCCGTTGAGAAGATCCATGGCGAGCCGCCCCCTGCTCCGCGCTGGCCTCTCAAGCACCTAGGTCTCCTGGTTCGTCACAGCGACGAGTAGGCCTGAATCGTTGAACCCTATCCACGTTCCCTTGGATGCGACGTCATAAGGTGCATAGACTCTGCGCGCTCTACGGAAGAACCGTGGCGCTTCCTCCAGTGTGCCCCGGTTTAGATACCTGTTGTGAAGAATCATCACCGGGTAGTCCTCAAGGAACCCGAGGAGGGTCATTAACGTACACACGGAATGCTCCGTTTAGGGTTCCCAAGCCCTCCTATAAGGTTTCCAGCGGGTGAGACTATTTATACCAACAAATCATGATCGATTACTGAGGTTCTATACATGGCGAACACCATCGACGAACTGTCACAGACCGAGATATCTGAGCTCATAGAGAGGCGTTTCAGCGTCTTCACTCCAGATGACTCCGCGAGTAAGGTCAAGGGGGAGCTAGAGAAGACTGGCCGCTACGAGGCCCTCGTCGTGGGCGGCGGCAAGATTGGCATGGTCACTATACGCGATCTCCTGAATGCCGAGCAACTTGAGCAGACGAAGGTCGAGAAACTCTGGAAGAGCCATTGGACGCCAGTCACTTCGGATAGCTGGGTCGGAGGCGTCGCGACCGAGCTCGTTAGAATTAATGCAAGGGCGCTCCCCGTCGTCGAGAGTATGAAGCCCATTGGAATAATCTCTCAGGTCGACATCGTTGGAGCCATAGCCGACTGCAACGAACTGAAGAGGACGCCTGCGAGGGATATCGCCAAAATACCGCCTGTTGTGTTGGGCGTCTTCGCAAAGGTCGCCGAGGCGAGGAAGCTGATGCTGGATAGAGGTTTTAGCCACGTGCCAATTGTGAAGGAGGAGAAACTCGTCGGTATTGTTACTGCTCAGGACATCGTTAAGCACTTCTCAGCGGGGATCGGCAGGGCTAAGACCGGCGAGAGGGCGGGTCAGAAGATATCAAAGTACCCCGGAACCGTGGAGGGGCTTATGGATGAGCACCCATTGACATTCAGCCCCGACGCGACCGCCCTCGAGGTCGCTAAGGGCCTTCGCGACCATGAGAAGAGCGCTGCGCTGGTCGTCGACGAGAAGGGAGGCGTATACGGCATAATAACTCCTAAGGAACTGCTTCAGTTAATAGCCGAGCCCGAAGGCGAGCCTGAGCTACCCATTTCCATCATCGGACTCACCAATGAGGAGTTCCTCGAGAAGAGCCTTGCCGAAGAGAAGGTGAAGAAGGCGGTCAGTCTTGGCCTGAAGCTGCATCCCGACATTGACAACGTACAGGTGGTGGTAAAGAAGGCTGAGAAGGGCGGTGAGAAGGGGCGGTATGAGATGACGGTGCGTGTCCATACACCGCGTGAGCAATTCCAGACCTCGAACGAGGGGTATGACCTCGTGAAGACCTTCGACGGACTCGTCGCTGCATTGGAAAAGATGCTGAAACAGGCGAAGCACGAGCCCTTCAGGGTCTCTCGCAGGGGACGTGGACGCGACTAATTCTTAACCACAATCGCCTACATTTCATCGATGTCTAAACCACCGTGGATGGTAGTTGTCACGGAGCCTATCAACGAAGCCGGTGTTAGTCTCCTCGCGAGCCGAGGCGTCAAGGTTGTTTCCCTCCTCCCGGGGGTAGGTGAGGGCGAGCTTTTTCGAGTGGCGCCTGAGGCTGATGGTCTGATCACCCGTGGAGGCGTTAAAGTCACACGCGAGATCATGACGACTAGTCCCAGATTGCGTGTAATAGGCGTCCATGGCATAGGCTGCGACCACGTTGACCTAGCAGCGGCTCGCGATCTGGGTAAGGTAGTCCTCAACACACCTGATGCCTTAACGGTGACGGTCTCCGAGATGGCGGTCGCGATGATGCTCTCGATGACGCGAAGGGTAGCCTCCGCTGACAAGGCGATTCGCGCAGGGGCATGGGCGCGCAAATATAGCGACCTCATTGGCGTGGAGCTGGCTGGGAAGACAGTGGGTCTCGTCGGTATGGGGCGGATAGCCGCTGCGACAGCTAGGCGGCTGAAGCCTTTCGACCTTAGGCTCCTCTACTGGAGTCGGAGCCGACACCCGGATATCGAAAGAGAAATTGGTGTAGAGTGGGCTGATCTCCCCTCCCTCCTGGCCCGGAGCGATATCATAAGCCTGCACGTACCCGGCACGGCTGAGACCCACCACATTATTGGTGGAAAGGAGCTGTCTCTTATGAAACGTGGGGCAATGATAGTCAATACTGCCAGGGGTCGCATAATAGATGAGGTCGCACTGATGGAGGCGCTGAGAAGTGGACATATCTCCGCCGCGGCACTCGACGTCTTCGAGGTCGAGCCTTTAAAGCCGGATAATCCGCTCCTCGGTATTGATAACGTTGTTTTAACGCCTCATCTTGGGGCGAGTAGTCTCGAGGCGATGCGGAGGATGGCCACGCAGGTAGCGCAGGGCGTCATCGACGTCTTAGAGGGGCGTGAACCTAGGAACAGAGTCACGTAGTCTGGAGCACTCAAGGAAATGGTTTTAAAGCCTCGACCCCTCGGTTAGGAGAGGTGTGAATATGCCTACAGTCACAGTGGACAAGGCCAAGTGTGATGGAGAGGGCACATGCGTCGATGTCTGCCCAATGAACGTCTACGATATGGTAGATAAAAAGTCGGAGCCCACTCGGGCGTCTGACTGCATTGCATGCATGGCGTGCGTGAACAGCTGCCCAACACAGGCCATCACGATAGAGCCGTAAGACAACCGGTTTACCGGTAAAACCCGTAGTATCCTTCGTTTTTAGCGACTACGAACCGAGATAGCTCTGACTATGTCGGCGGTGTTCTCGCACCAATCCGCAATCGTCTCAAGGGCGTCGAGGAATTCGTTCAGGAGGATCATTGAGCCTACTGTCCACCCCTTAAATTCCTGTGTGGCGAGGTGCTTTCTTGCCTGGCTGTAAAGCTCGTCTGTATCCTCCTCGAGCATTTCGACCTTGTTGGCGAGGTTCACTGCCTCCTTGGGATCCTCGTAAGCCTTCTTGAGGCACTCCTCTAGAACGGCGACGCAGTCTGCATCTGCCTTGACCATGTTGAGGGCCGCTTCCCTCATCTCCGGTGGAGCTTTATCAAGCTGGATTACGTTCAGGATGCGCCCAGCCTCCTTGCTCCAGTCGGCGATCCAGTCTACGGCGCGTACTAGCTCCATGAGGTCATCGCGCTCCTCGGGGAACATCTCGCTCTTCGTCAGGGCGTCTACCATCTTCCTCCTGAGGTCGTCTGCCTCCATTTCCATCCTGCTGACGCTCATGTAGTGCTTCACGCATCCCTCGCGGTCGCACTTGGCAGCAGAGTCTACCATGCTGTAAAGCTCCCTCACCGCGTTCTTCGTCAGCTCTAGGTGCTTCTCAGCCATCCCTAGTACGTCTTCCCCGCGGCTCGGGGCAAACCATCCGAAGAGCTTTCTTGACAACCTATCCCACTATCCTTTCATCGTTCAGTTTATCAATCTTTCATCATTTTCTACCCAGTTAGAACGTAGAATGCAATTATTATCGTCGGTATAATGTGGAATATAGCAGTGACTACGAGTGTCAGCCTAGGTGAGACGGCAACCTTATCCGCTGTGGCCTTCACAACCTTGCTGAACGGCTTCATCAGTGGCAGGAAGATTAGTGCCCCTACTAAGTTTACGGTCAGGTGTACGAGCCAGACTCCGAGCGCAAGTGGGTCGCCGGTCGCCATGGCTGCTATCATGACGTCGAAGACAGTGCCGATATTAGCCCCCAGAATGTAGGGTAGAATGTAGAACTCCGCCCCGATTACGCCACTCGTCGCCAGCGGCACGAGTAGTGAGACCATAACAGTCGTGCTGGGTATCAACAAGGTGAATATGAATCCGGCGAGAAAAGCGCGGTAGGGCTTCTGAAAAGTGGCTCGAATCAGGTTCCAGCTGCGGGGCATGTTGAATATCTCAGTCATGTACCTCTCGACGCCGTTGAGGGCAACAACTAGCATGACCGCCCCGATGACAATGCCCGCCCACGGAGGGATGACGCCGAGGACGGCTGGAACCCACGGTGTAATGACATCAAGAATATCTGGTACCGCATCGAGCCAAGGCGCCTTGACGAAGATGTTTCCACCCTGGGTCGCAACCCACGTGAGTGACCCAAAGAGCAGCTCAAGCGGGTAGAATATGGCGAGTGCGCAGAGATTATAAAGGACATGAGTCAGCGTCACGTTGAACGCCGCATCCTGGTGCTTCCTCTTCCTGACCTGGTTGAGGACGGAGATTAGGAAGGGGGTCACAGTAGTGCCCAGCTCCGCCCCTATTAGGGTGGCTACGGCGAGGGAAAGTGGCATGGCGCCCGATGAAACGAAGGCAACTACTATGGAGTCGAAGGCGCCGCTGCTGTGGAGAAGCGCCGTGCCTATCCAGCCTGCGAAGACGCCGCTCGTCGTATCCCGTATCACGAGGACGATGTTCTCTGCGAGGAACTCTGTCATCAGGCCGGCTGAATCCTTGATCAGCATTATCGCCGAGATGAAGAAGTATAGGGAGACGAGTGACCCCGCCACGTTCCCGACTTTGGAGCCCAAGTTCCTCCTAAAGCGGATTTCGGTATATAATTTAAGGATAATCTATATAGAATATGGTGGTTATATAGACAATACCGGGAAGCCAGCATCACTGAGCATATCATAGAGGAGGCTCAGCGGCAGACCTACGACGTTATTGAAGTCCCCCTTAACCATCTCGATTATGAATGCTCCGACGCCCTGTGCCGCGTAGGCTCCCGCTTTATCCATTGGCTCGCCCGTAGCGACGT
>JBFYNQ010000095.1:0-11727 GCA_041304265.1 Candidatus Bathyarchaeota archaeon
CGTACTACAACAGGATAAGGATGTACGAGAACCAGATCGATGAGGCCTGGAGCCAGATCGACGTCCAACTCAAGAAGAGGTACGATCTGATCCCCAACCTCGTCGAGACGGTCAAGGGGTATGCAAAGCATGAGCGGGAGATCTTCGAGAAGGTCGCAATGGCCCGCGCCGGCATGATCAGCGGTACTCCCCAGGAGAGGATGGAGGCGAGCAACATGCTCACCTCGACACTCCGCCAACTCTTCGCGGTTGCTGAGGCATATCCACAGCTCAAGGCGAACGAGAACTTCAAGCTACTTCAGGAGCAGCTTCAGGGCATCGAAGACAAGATCGCCTACGCGCGCCAGTACTTCAACACCAGTGTGCTCAACTTCAACAACCTGATCACGACTATACCCGGAGTATGGTTCGCTGGCGGCCGCAGCAAGCGTGAGTTCATCGCTATACCCGAGGGCGAGAGGCAGGCACCGAAGGTACAGTTCTGATGGAGCAGCGGCGGACATTCTTCGAGGAGCAGAGGAGGAACCGGAGGGACAGCATCCTCCTAGCGATAGTGGTGTCTCTGATCCTCTTCGCCCTTGTCTACTCGTTCGCCTACATCTTCGCGCCACAGGACCTTATCATTGTCCTCCCCATAAGCGCAATTCTGATTATTATCTACACCTGGGCCAGTTACCAATACGGTGATCAGATAGTCATCGCCGCAACAGGGGCGCGTCTCGCCGAGGGAGACGCGTATACATACCTTAACAATGTCTCTGAAGGTCTCTCATTGGCCGCGGGGATACCTATACCAAAGGTCTATGTCATGGACAGTCCCGAGATCAACGCCTTCGCCACAGGGAAGGACCCTGAGCACTCTAGCATAGCGGTCACAACGGGGGCTCTACAGAAGCTCAATAGGGCTGAGCTTGAGGGCGTCGTCGCCCACGAGATGAGCCACATACGTAATAGGGACATACAGTTCATGACGTATGTTACAGTTCTCGTCGGCCTCGTCTCGATTCTCGGTTACATCATCAGGCGTTGGAGCTGGGTTGGTGGTTCTCGGCGCAGGAGCCGGGATAGGGGTGGCGGCGGCTTCGAGGTGGCCGTGATAATACTCGGCCTGATACTGGCGATAGTTGCGCCGATCGCCGTAGCCCTCGTCCAGTACGCGATAAGCCGGAGGAGGGAGTATATGGCTGATGCAAGCGGTGTCGAGCTAACTCGATTCCCCGAGGGCCTCGCCTCAGCGCTGGAGAAGATAAAGAACTCCAACCAGGGCAAGATGAAGGTCGATGAGGCTGTCAGCCCGCTTTTCATAAGCGACCCAAACCACAGCGCCCTCGACAACATCTTAGCAACTCACCCCCCGATAGAGGACAGGATTAAGCGGCTGCGTCAGATGTAGTCGCGCATTTTTTACCCATCCATATCTATCCTCTGACCAGTGTTCTGTCTTGGTCAAGGCCGTTAACGGGTTGGTCAAGCTCCTCCGCGAGGAGGGTACCGAGTGGATCTGCACTTTTCCGACAAACATCTTCGTAAACGCCTGCGGGGAGGAGGGGATGCCCCTCCTCATGGTTAGAACGGAGAGGTTTGCGGTCGCCGTCGCCGACGCGTACAGCAGGGCGACGAGCGGTAAGAAAATCGGCGTTTCTGCCGTGATGGGTGGGCTCAACGCAGCTGGAACGGAGATGGCTTACGGCGCGCTGGCTCAGGCGTACGAGGACTCGTCACCCGTCCTCTGCCTGACGGATGGGGTCCCGAACGCCGCCGCGTCGCGTGAGCGATTCAACATCGAGGACGGATTCCGCAGCGTCACGAAGTGGAGTGGCTTCATAAATCAGGGGCGGCGCGTCCCCGAATTCGTCCGCCGAGCCTACACACAGCTGCGCAGCGGGCGGCCTAGCCCTGTCATTCTTCAGCTGCCGCGTGGCCTCGAGGACTATAACCCCACCGAGCACCCCTACACGCCAGTGAAGGGCTGGAAGCCCTCAGGTGACCCCGCTGACGTCGAGAAGGCTGTGAGGGTGGTGCTACACTCGAAGATGCCCATGATATACGCTGGGCAGGGCATTTTCTTCGGCGATGCTTGCTCAGAGCTTAGGCGCTTCGCGGAGCTGACGGGGACGCCGGTGCTCACGACGCTAATGGGAAAGAGCTGTTTCCCCGAGGACCATCCGCTGAGCCTCGGCGTCCGCGATGTGCCGGCGGAGAAGTGGCTGAAGGGATCCGACCTTGTTCTCGCGATCGGGGCGAGCCTTGGGCCGACGAGTTTCGGCCACGAGTTGCCTACGGAGGGGAAGACGATAATTCAATGCACTATCGATGAACAGGACCTGAACCGTGCGACGAGGACTGACCTCGCCGTGGTCGGTGACTCCAAGCTTGTGCTCACGCAGATGATAGCCGAGGCCGAGAGGCAGAAGGCGAAGCCGAGGAAGGGCGTCGAGGTCGAGGTCGCGGCGGCTAAGGAGGAGAAGATGGTGAAGTACCGTCCATTCATGGAGTCTAGCGAAAAGCCGATAAACCCCTACAGGGTCTACGCCGAGATAATCAAGTCCATTGACCCTCTGAATAGCGTCGTTACGCACGAGTCGGGGAATACCCGTGACCAGCTGACCACCGTCTATGATTCGGTTATTGAGCACGGCTTCATAGCGTGGGGCAACGTTTCGACGCTTGGCTTTGGCCTAGCTGCGGCGATGGGTGCCAAGCTCGCCTATCCGAAAAGGCAGGTGGTCAGCGTTACCGGGGACGCGGGTGTCAGCTACCAGATGGGCGACTACGAGGCGCTAGTCAGGCACAAGATGGGTATCACGACCGTCCACATAAACAACGGTGGCTTCAGCGGCTACGGCCCCGGCTTCTGGGGTGGCGGCCATACGCCGTTCGCCTGCGAAGTGACGAAGGCGGATGTCTACCAGACTGCGAAAATGGCTGAGGCGATCGGCATGCACGCGGAGAGGGTCGAGAACCCCGACGACCTAGCCCCCGCCCTCAAGATGGCGCTGAAGGAGAACAAGAAGGGGCACCCAGCCTTCATAGAGGTCATCTGCTGTCGATACCCCGTCTATGGCGGATGGGTTAGACCCGCAGCCCACTAAGCGAGCACCCCCCACTCTTTTAACCGGATAGTGCTGTCTTCTAACCTATGTTTAAATCCAGCGTGGACGGGAAAGCGGCAACGGAGCTGCTCAAGGAGCTTGTGAAGATCGACTCAGTCAACCCGACGCTCGTGCCGGGGGCGAAGGGAGAGGAAGAGATAGCGGAGTACGTTTCACAGTGGCTAAAAGCGCTGGGCATCAAGGCGAAGGTGAACAAGATAGAGGCGAAGAGGGCCAACGCCGTTGGCACGCTCAAGGGCGTAGGTGGAGGTAGAAGCCTGATGCTTAACGGCCACCTTGACACGGTCGGCTACGACTACATGACTATTGACCCCCTCAAGCCTGTGGTCAAGGAGGGCCGGATGTACGGCCGCGGCACATTCGATATGAAGGGCGGATTCGTCTCAAGCCTCGCGGCTCTGAAGGCGGTCGTCGACTCTGGCATACAGCTCAAGGGTGACGTGGTTGTTGCAGGGGTATGTGACGAGGAGTTCGCCAGCATCGGCACGGAGAGGGTTATGGAGAAGACGCGAGTTGACGCCACCATCATAGGCGAGCCGAGTTCCCTTCAGATTGAGAGGTGCCATAAGGGCTTCGCGTGGATAGATGTCGAGACAAAGGGCCTTGCCGCACACGGAAGCATGTGGCAGACGGGCGTCGACGCCATCGCCAAGATGGGCGGCGTCCTCGGGGGACTCGAAGTAGTAGGGGCGAAGCTGCAGAAGAAGAAGCACCCTGTCCTAGGCCCCGGTAGCATCCACGCGGGTAAGATCAAGGGCGGCCTCGAGCTAAGCACCTACCCTGACAAGTGCTTACTCCAGATCGAAAGGCGCACCATCCCCGGCGAAGTTAGGAAGGATGTGGAGCTAGAGATGGAAGCGCTACTCAAGGGAATCGCGGAGAAAGACCCAAACTTCAAGGCAAGCTATGAGATAACATTCTACCGTGGCCCTATGGATGTCCCCGAGTCGGCGGACATCTGCCAGACCATCGTCGCCTGCAGCAAGGAGGCTATAGGACTCACCCCCGGCTTTATCGGAGGCTCCGGGTGGATGGACACCCAAATATTGTGGGAGAAAGGGATACCCGCCGTCGCCTATGGACCATCGGGTGATGGAGCCCACGCCGCGGTCGAGTGGGTCGATCTTGACTCAGTTGTCGACGCTGCCAAGGTGCAGGAGCTTGTCATTCGCCGCTTCTGCGGCGAGAAGTAGCTGTCTGTAGCTCCCCTCCATGCATAACATAAATGAGTAACCTCACCTAAAGCAAGATTTATGACGAGGCTCACCGTGGTCGACGCCGACAGGTGCGTGGGCTGTCAACTCTGCATGTTCGCCTGTAACAGGCGCTTCGGGGAGGGCGGACTCGCAAAGTCGGCGATTCGGGTCAAGTCCGCAGGGGGATTCGAGAGGGGCTTCGTTGTAGTCGCCTGCAGGGCGTGTCCAGACCCGCCTTGTATGAAGGTCTGCCCTGTAAATGCCCTCACCCAGCGAAAGGGCGGAGGTGTCGTCCTGAAGGCGAGCACATGCATTGGCTGCCACAGATGCGAGGAGGCTTGCCCCATGCACGCTGTCTTCTGGGATGATGAGGCGAACAAGCCCGACATATGCGTCCACTGCGGCTACTGCGTCGGCTACTGCCCACACGAGGTGCTGGCACTGAGGGAGGCTGAGCAGGTTTGAGGTTGCCTACGCGCGTCCTCATCGCCGACCTTACGACGCGCCGCTTCGAAGTAGAGGACAGAGCCGACCTCTTCCAGTACTACATCGGCGGCGCAGGTGTCGCCATAAATCTTCTCAACGAGTACTGCCCCCAAGGCGCGGACCCACTGGGGCCAAATAATCCGATAATCTTCGCCGTCGGGCCACTCGTTGGGCTCTACCCCCTCGCCTCGAAGACTGTGGCGATGTTCAAGTCACCCCTCACAGGGAACCTCGGGGAGAGTCACGCTGGGGGGCGCAGCGCTGTTGCGATCAGATCAGCGGGCTACGGAGCGATAGTCATCAAGGGAGCTAGCGAATCACCCATCTACCTCTCCATCGACGGCAAAGGCGCATTGTTCCGAGACGCTTCCGGCATCTGGGGGATCGCTAGCAGCGTCACAACGGGTAGGATAATCAGGGAGCTTGAACCCGGGGCGGGCACACGCACCATAATGAGAATTGGCGGCGCAGGGGAGCACCTAGTCAGGTACGCCTCCGTCATCACAGAAACCTACCGCCACTTCGGCCGCCTCGGACTCGGCGCCGTCTTTGGCAGCAAGAAGCTCAAGGCGGTCACAGTTTCCGGCGACCACGGATTCGAGGTCAGCGACAGGAAGCAGTACCGCGAGGCGTACGACGCCATCTACAAGCGCGCTGTCTCCTCGCCGGTGATGAAGAAGTACCACGACATCGGCACCGCCTCGAACATCATGCCGCTAAACTTGCAGAAGGGGTTGCCGACGATGAACCTCAAGGCAACGACATCATTGGAGGCGGAGAAGATATCGGGTGAGAAACTGGCTGAGAACTACCTCGGACGCCGCGTCGCCTGCGCACACTGCCCAGTCGCCTGTATACACATCGCTGCCCTCCGCGAGCCCTATGCCAACGAGCCCTACTTCTACAAGACCACTATGATCCCCTACGACTACGAGCTAATCTACGCCCTAGGCTCCATGGTCGGCGTATTCGACGAGAAGTCCATGCTCCACCTCATAGACGCTGTTGAGATATGGGGCCTCGACGCGATGAGCACAGGTGTCGTCCTCTCATGGGCCACGGAGGCCATGGAGAAGGGCCTCATCGGACAGGATGAAACCCTCAGCCTCAGTCTAAAGTGGGGCGACGAGCCAAGCTATGCGAAAGCCGTCGAGTACATAGTAAAACAGCCTAACGAGTTCTACGCCTCCCTCGCCCGGGGCGTAGATCAGGCGTCGAAGCGCTATGGCGGCGAAGAATACGCGATGGCCTTCGGTGGAAACGAGATGCCCGGCTACCACACAGGCCCCGTCAGCCACGTAGGTCACCTTACGGGCAGCCGGCACAGTCATCTCGACGCGGCGGGTTACAGTATCGACCAGGCGGCGCTCAAGGACAAGGCGCTTCCCGACCCCAAGGCAGCGGCAGCGAAGCTGCTTAAGGAAGAGGCTTGGCGCCAGATACTGAGCAGCCTCGTTGTCTGCTTCTTCGCTAGGGGCATCTACGATAAGGACACGGTGTTGAAGACCCTCGCCACTGCGGGGCATAAGATTGCCCCCGAGCAACTTGAGGGAATCGGGATGCAGATACTCAGGGAAAAGAATCGATTCAAGGAGAGGGAGGGTTTTAACGCCAAGGCGTTAAGGATACCCGCGCGGGTTTTCGAGACGCCTTCCCCCCTCGGTCAGGTCTACGAGAAGTACATCAGGGAGTCCGTCGAGGAGTTCTACAGGCTCCTCTACGCCTAGGCCTCGATGTGGAAGACCTCGCGCAGCTCCTCCGAGACGGGGCTGTCGTCGGGGTTAGAGTGCATTATCTCCCTCATGTGTCTCCACCAGCGCCTACAGACCGGCGTCTCAGCGACGGCATCCCATTGAGATTGGTTCTCATACTCGACGTAGGCGAAGAGCTGCCTCGTCCCTTGGTGGAGAAATATCGTATAGGTGTGGACACCGTGTTCCCTGATTGTCTTCTCAAGCTCAGGCCAGATAGGACTGTGGCGTGCCCCGTACTCCCCCTCACACCCCTGATTGACACTCATGACGAACGCCTTCCTGATCAAGACAGGCACCTAAAGTTCGATTATCTCCGCGGCGAGCTTCTCCGTATCGAGGACGGCTATTGTGCTCTTACCGTATAGCCAACCTCCAGCCTCACCTGGGTTGATGACGAGCGTCGAGCCTACCTTAGCGATCTTCGACTTGTGATCGTGTCCGTGAACGACGAAGTCATAGACGCCATGCGCGATTAGCGATCGGAGTAGCCCCCCATCGTGCCCGTGGAGTAAGGCTATCTTCCTCCCCCCTGCCTCAACCTCGGCGAAGTTTCCGACTAACTCCTTACCGACGGAGGCATAGACTTCCTTGAGCTTCTCTCTCTCGGCGCAATTGTTGCCAAAGACGCCGATCATCTTCGCCCTCAGCTCGGCGTAGGGCTTTGCCGTGAACGGGCTGACGTAGTCGCCTGCGTGGAGGACGAGGCCTACATCCAGCTCATTCAGCCGCTTTACCGCCGCCTCGATCATGGCGACGTTATCGTGGGTGTCAGAGAGGAGGCCGACGAGCATTAGTCCTTCCTCCCCGCGTGGTAGAGGATATCCCTGACCCTAAGTATCTCCAGTGTTGTCGTGCGCCCGGGTGCCTCGAGGGTCGAGCCGCTCACCGACATGATCGTGTCAGACTCCCTGATCTTGCCATCGCGTAGCGCCTTGTTCACCGCCCGTATCATGAGCTCGTCCCTATCATCGCTCCACTGGACTTCGATCGGCTCTACTCCCCAGTAGAGGCGCGTCCTCCGAGCTATCTTCGCCTCGCGGACGACGGCGAGTATCCTGGTCTGAGGGCGGTACTTGCTCACCATGAGCGTTGTGAAGCCACTGCGGGTGACCGTGATTATGGCTGCGGGCTTGACAGCCTCGATTGCCTGCGATGCAAGGCTGCCTATGACCTCAGGTATCTGCTGCCCCTCACGGGGCTTCTGAGCCTTGCGAAGGGAGGCGCCGGCTTCAACGACGCGACTTATGCTCTCCATGACGCGTACCGCCTCAACGGGGTGTGCCCCCATGGCGGTCTCCTCGCTGAGCATAATTGCGTCGGCGCCGTCGAGTATGGCGTTCGCCACGTCGCTCGCCTCCGCCCTCGTAGGACGGGGGTTCTCAACCATAGACTCAAGCATCTGGGTTGCGACGATTACTGGCCTCCCCGCCTCGTAGCACTTTGTGATTATCTTCTTCTGGAGGAGCGGTATGTCCCACGGCGGCACCTCGATGCCGAGATCGCCCCTCGCGACCATGATGCCGTCGCTGGCGTCGATAATTTCGTCGATGTTTGTGATCGCCTCGCCGTGCTCGATCTTGCTGATAAGCGGCTGGTCACCATCCACCGCCTTGATCGCGTCCTTGACCGTCTCGACGTCTTTTCTGTTCCTGATGAAGGAGGCTGCGAACCAGTCTGCGCCCACCTGAACTCCGAACTCTATCCCTTTGAGGTCTTGTTCGGTAGGCGGGTGGATGCTCAGACTCGCGCCGGGGGCGTTGACGCCCTTGTGGCTACTCGCCTCGCCGCCGCTTACAACCTTCGCGTCGAAGCCCTTGAAGTCGCCGTCTACCTTGATGACGTCGAGCTCGATGAGGCCGTCGTTGATGAAGATGTGACCTCCGGGGCGCACCTCGGCGGGGAGCTTCGCGTAGTTGAGAGGGAGTATGAGTCCCTCACCGATGATGTTCTCCGTCGTGAAGTGAACGTTGTCACCGGGTTTGAGCTGGACGGGCTCCTTAAGCTCGCCTAGGCGTATCTTGGGACCGGGGAGGTCGACGAGGACGGATACTGTCCCGAGGCTCTTTATAACGCGTATCGTGTTCTTGTGATCATCGAAGCTCCCGTGGCTAAGGTTGACCCTCGCGACGTCCATGCCCGACGCCGCCATCTCTTTGAGTATGTCGGGCCTCCTGCTCGCCGGGCCAATGGTGCAGACTATCTTGCTCCGAACGTAGCCGTCCATCTCTTCTCGGCATCTAGTCGGTCGCTGGGTTCTTATCCTCTGCGCCCGTATTCCCGATGATGCACTGCGCCGTGATACTCCACGCCCCAATAGGCGGCGGGAAGACTCGGACTGCCGAGGCTACCGTTGAATGGGCGAAGACAGACGGCCTCAAGGTCATGGGCATCCTGAGCAGGCGCGTGCTCGGTGACGGCCCCGACCCAAGTTACGAGATACTTGAGCTCGACACCGGCGAGGTTGTGCCACTCGTAAAACCAGCCGGGATAGACATCACCGACGACTGGGAGTCCTTCGGCAACCCACGCTTCGTCTTTAGCAGTAAGGGCTTCCTCTGTGCTAACCTCGCGCTCCAACGTGCAGCGGAGGCGATGCACGATGGCGTTGTGACCTTTATCGACGAGTACGGGCGACTTGAGTCGCAGAGAAAGGGCATACACTCCGGCGCCGTAATGGTGGCGAACGCCCTCAGGAGCGGAGGGGTCGCCGTTTTCCTCTGCCGCGACGATATGGTCCAGGAGGTCAATGAACTCATTAAGGGCAAGGCGACGCGAGTCTTTACCCTCGAGGCGGGAAACGTCGACGAGCTCCTCAGGATCATACGTGGCTGCTCAAAGCTGTAGATTCTAAATACCCCATCCACGTCCATACTGTAATGCGGTTGGCGCCAATGGAGTACGACAGGATTCTGAGCGACCTGCTCAACAGGGACGAGTACCTCGTCGTTGGGAAGAAGACCGTAAGGTCAGACGCCCTCGACAAGCTGCTCGGCAAGGCACGATTCACAGGCGACTACATCCCCAAGGACACGATGGTCGTCAAGGTGCTTAGGAGCACAAAACCCCACGCACTATTGAGAAGGATCGACGTCTCGGCTGCACGCAAGCTACCGGGCGTCGTCGCTATATTCACGGCGAAGGACGTGCCAGGGCAAAACGAGATAGGCTACGCGATGCCTGAGCAGCCCTTCCTGAACGACGTCAAAGTCCACTACGTCGGCGACCCAATCGCTCTCGTCTGCGCGGTAGACGAGCCTGCAGCGCAGGATGCACTGGAAGCCATCGTGGTTGATTATGAGCCGCTACTGGCAGTGCTTGATATTGACGCAGCACTCGCCGAAGGAGCGTCAATCGTTCACAAGGAGTCCAACATCGCCCTCAAGACGAAGATCAGAAAGGGTGACATCGCCAAGGGTTGGAGGGACGCCAAGGTCGTCGTCGAGGACACCTACTGGTCCCCCTACCAGGAGCACATGTGCATGGAACCCGAGACCGCCTACGCCGTCCCCGATGGCGCCGGAAAAGTCACGATTATCGCCTGCATGCAGAGCCCACACCTCGTCAGGGAGAAGGTGGCACGCATGCTAGGCTGGAAACTCAACCAGGTAAGGGTCATACACCCGTTGAGTGGTGGAGCCTTTGGCAAGAAGGACGATACTGGTCCACTCATCGGCGCCTACGTGGCGCTCTCCGCCGTCAAGACTGGGAAGCCCGCTGCTTACGTGATGGACCGTAGTGAGGTCATGGCGGTAACGCCGAAGAGGTTCCCCGCGAGGTTCCACTACAAGTCAGGCGCCGACAGGAAGGGCAACATGACAGCGGTCGAGGTAGAGATTACACTGGAGGTAGGCGCATACGCCAACCGCGCCCCCTTCTGGCTCTGGCGCCAGACCGCACACGCCTGCGGCCCCTATGAAGTGCCGAACGTCGCCGTCGACGGGCGCGCCGTATACACCAACAAAGTCTATGGAGGCAGCTACCGAGGCTTCGGGAACCTAGCACTCCACTTCGCCGCCGAACAGCAGGTCGACAAGCTAGCCTTCGAACTCGGCATGGACCCCGTAGACTTCAGAATGAAGAACGTCCTCAAAGTCGGCGGACACACAACCTGCGACCAGGAGCTCGACAGCAGCTGCGGGATCGACAAGTGCCTCGCTGGCGCCGCCGCAGCCTCCGACTGGTGGAAACACAGGGAGCCGGTCCGGGTCGGGACAAAGGTCAGAGGCTGGGGCGTCGGCTGCGCCTACCACGGGAACAGCACAAGCCGGAGCACGCCCGACTGGAGCTCCGCCTCGCTTATGATACACATGGATGGCAGTCTAAGCTATAGAACCTGCATCTGCGAGATAGGGCAGGGCTCGCCGTTCGGCCACGCGAAGATCGCGGCAGAGATAATCGGCGCCCGGCTCGAGGACATAAAGATAGAGGAGGCGGATACGGACACGACACCCGACTCGAAGCCGACTCACGGCAGCCGGGGCCTCATGATGGGCGGAAGCGCCGCTGCCGACGCAGCCCTGAAGCTCAGGGAGCGCATGGTCAAAGTCAGCGCCGATATGCTCGGCTGCCCGGCTGAGCAGGTGGAGCTGCGTGACAGCCACGCTTACAACAAGAAGAAGCCGGCGCAGAAGCTCCCATTCGCGGAAATTGCGGAGCAGATGCACATCAGGGGCGAGAACCCGGCGAGCTATGGCTTCTATATTTCCCCTCGCAGGTACTTCGACCCCGAGACTGGGCTGGGGCACAACTACGCAGTCTACACGTTCGCCGCCTCTGTTGCCGAAGTCGAGGTCGACATCGAAACGGGCGTCGTCGAGGTGACGAAGATCTGGCCCGCGATGGACGTGGGCAAGGCTATAGACCCGCTCATCGTCGACGGGCAGATCCACGGCGCGATAAGTCACGGCGTCGGCTTCGCCATTATGGAGAACCTGCAGCTCAAGGACGGAGTCGTCACGACGACGGGGTTGAAGGACTACGTTATCCCCTCTGCGATGGATACACCGGAGATCGGCGACACAATCGTCGTCGAGGAGGCGTACAAGCACGCCGCGTTCGGCGCCAAGGGGGTCGGTGAGCCGAGCATCATAAGCATCGTCCCCGCCGTCGTCAACGCGGTCCACCACGCGACGGGGCTCAGGTTCAGCACGATCCCGATAACCCCGGATCGCATGCACA
>JBFYNQ010000096.1:0-19641 GCA_041304265.1 Candidatus Bathyarchaeota archaeon
GTGGATACCTCCAAGGAGGAAGTAACGATAGAGATCCTTGAGGCGGCATTTAGCCTGCCGATAACCGTCCACGCCGACTATGTCCGGGAGGTTAAAGGAGCTAGCTGAGATTGGTAGAAAAAAAGTTTAACTTTATCGTTTCGGGTGGCGGGGCGACAGGCGGTCCGCCGATCGGCCCAGCTTTGGGTCCGATGGGTGTCAATATCATGCAGATCGTCGCTGAGATCAACAAGCAGACCGGCGACTACAAGGGTACACCTGTCCCAGTGGACGTTATTATCGACACGGACACGAAGGAGTTCAAGGTCAAGGTCGGCATGCTCAGTACCTTCGCCCTACTCACACAAGCAGCGGGCATCACGAAGGGCTCTGGTACTCCCAACTCCGCCAAGGTCGGGGACCTCGCCTTTGACCAACTCGTGACGGTCGCCAAGAAGAAGAAGGCGGGTCTCTACGCTGCAAGCCTCAAGACGGCTGTACGCGAGGTGCTCGGCACATGCGTTAGCATGGGTGTCACCGTCGACGGCAAGCCGGCGAAGGAGGTCGAGGCGCAGATAAAGGGCGGCGAGTACGACGCCCAGCTAAAGGAGGACTAATAGATGTCCCTACAGCGCAAAGACATTACCGAGGCTATCACGAAGGCGCGGCAATCTTCCAAGAAGCGGAAGTTCGAGCAGACATTCGAGATGGCGATCAACCTACGCGAGCTCGACATGAAGCGTCCCGAGAATAGGATCAACCTGCGCGTCCAGCTCCCCAACGGGATCGGCGGGCAGAAGGTCCTCGTCTTCGCGGGCGGTGACCTCGCACTCAGGGCCCGCAGGAGCGGGGCCGACGCAGTCATCGAGCCACCGGAACTAGCCGAGCTGGCCAAGGACAAGAAGGCCGCCAAGAAGAAGCTCAAGGCCTTCGACATATTCATCAGTGAGGCGCCGCTTATGCCGACGGTCGGTCGTGTCGCTGGTCCAATTCTGGGTCCCCGCGGCAAGATGCCTACCCCGGTACCGCCGCAGGCGCCCGTCGACACTGTCATCGAGCGCGAGCGCCGTGCCGTCGTGCTAAGGAGCAGGGACAAGATGTTCTGCCACGTCATGGTCGGTCGCGAGAACATGACCGACGAGCAAGTGGCCCAGAATATCGAGACCATACTCACGAACCTCATCGGGGCCACCAAGCGTGGCTACGGCAACATCAAGAGCATCTACCTGAAGACGACCATGGGAGAGGCCGTCAAGCTGTACTGAGGTGGCATGAATGACAAAGGTATCTGAACAGAAGGCAGCAGTCGTCGAGAGCACAGTGAGCCTACTGAAGAAGTACGATGTCATCGCCGCTGCCGACCTGAACAAGGTGCAGAGCGGCATGCTGATGGACCTCAGGAAGAGCCTCAGGGGACAGCTCGAGATCAAGACGGTGAAGAACACGCTTATGAGGATCAGCATGGAGAAGGCTGAGAAACCTGGTACGCCTGAGTTCATAAAGGCGATCGCTGGGCAGAATATGTTCCTCTTCACCAACGGAAACCCCTTCAAACTGGCGATGAACCTCGAGAGGAGTAAGGTCGAGAGCTTCGCCAAGGCGGGCGACATCGCCCTCAAAGAGCTGACCATCCCCGCGGGCAACACGGGCATCAGCCCAGGCCCCATGATCAGCAAGTTCGGCGGACTCGGCATAAAGACCCGCATCGAGGCGGGCAACATCTGGGTCACCGCCGACACCGTCATCGCCGAGAAGGGCGACACGATCACCTCCGACATGGCCGACCTCCTGCAGAGGCTGGGCATCAAAGCAGCTCAGAGCGGTCTAGGTCTCAAGGTCGTATACGAGAAGGGCATGATCATACCCGGCTCCGACCTGATCATCGACATCACCGACTACAGGAAGCGGCTCATGGAAGCTGCTGGTGGGGCATTCGCGGTCGCCCTCAAGGGCCCCTACGTCACTCCCACTACGGCACCGACGCTCCTGAGCATGGCGATGCAGCAGGCGAAGGCCGTCGCAGTCGAGGCGGGCTACGTCACGCCCGACACGGCCGCGGAGATCATCGCCAAGGCGAATGCCCAGGCGAAGTCACTCCAGGATAAGATCGATGCAAAGAAGACCGCGTAGAAGAAATACGCGGCTATTTTTTTTTAAACGAACATTTTCGTTTTGATAGTGGTCATTCACATCGAGAATAGCTAATATATACGGACGCATCCACCCCTCCTTTATGGACGTTCTCAAGACAATCGAGACACGCAGGAGTGTCAGGAAGTACAAACCCATCCCCGTGCCGGACGGCGACCTGAAGAAGATCCTTGAGGCAGGGCGCCTCGCCCCTTCGGCAGGTAACAAGCAGCCGTGGGGCTTCGTCGTCGTACGCGACTCTGAGGGCAAGAAGAAGCTCGCGGAGACCGCGAGGAACCAGATGTGGACCGCGGACGCCGGCGCCTTACTCGCTGTGTTTGGCGACGCCACCAACAGCCCCAGCGGCTACTCCAAGTGGGTCGAGCGCGACCCCATGATCGCCGTCGAGAACATGATACTTGCCGCATGGAGTCTAGGCTACGGCACATGCTGGATAGGAGCATTCGAAGAGGAGAAGGTCAAGCCCCTCCTCGGCATACCCGAGGACAAGAAAGTCATCTGCCTCCTACCCATAGGCATCCCAGCGGAGACCCCCGACCCCAAGCCCCGCAGTGCATTCGGCGAGGTCTTCCACGCCGAGAAGTACGGAAAGTCTCTAAACCTCTAGCTGCGAGGAAAGAATCAGTGACTACTTCTTCTCCTCCTTCTTCTGCGTCGGCTCTATCGTGAGGAACCTGAGGAGCTTCGTCCCAGTATTTACGATCTCGTGCAGCTCGTCCGGCCTAAGATATACGAAGACGCCGGAGCCAAGCAGGCTCGTCCCGTTCTCGTCCCTCACCTCGCCGGTGCCTTCAACGATGTACATGGTGTGCTCGTAGGGGTGGCGGTGGCGGAGCGTGTGTCCCCCCGGCGCGACCTCGATCATCGCCGTGGAGACAGCTGACTCTACATCGTTGAGCTTGCGCTTCTTCGACCCGGGTGCCTCGCTGCCTATCGCCGCCTCGGGCATCTCGGTGTAGTGGTAGATTCTCATCGGTGAACGGTATAGAAGCGCCGTGGATAAGCCATCCGCCCCGGCAACTGTTTAACTGCCGCGGCGTGGAGACATCTGAGATGCTCAGCGGGATAAGGCTCGTCATATACGACCTCGACGGTACCCTCATCGACTCCACCGAGGCGATAGTCGACACGTTCAATGTCATCCTCGCTGAGGAGGGTATCGCGCCGCCCGCCCCTGGCGTCATCGCATCCCTGATCGGCGAGCCCATGCCCGAGATACTCAAGAGGCTCTTACCCACCGAGAGGCGGGGTGAAGTCCAGCGCTTCTGGGACGCCTACATCCCCGTCTACGCCCGCATAAGCCCCGAGAAGACGCGGGTCCTCCCTGGCGCCGCTGAAACACTCCGAATATTCAGGGCGCGTAGCCTCCTCCAGAGCATAGCTACCCAGAAGAAGTGCGCCGTCGCAACACGCGTCCTCGGCGAGCTCGGCCTCCTCAGCGACATCGACCTCGTCTGCGGCATAGATGACGTGGTCCACCCGAAGCCGGCGCCTGACATTGTCGAACTCACCCTAAAGCGCTTCGGCGTTAAGCCCAACGAGGCGGTGATGATCGACGACACGACCATAGGGCTCTCGGCTGGAAAGAACGCTGGCGTCCGCACCGTCGGCGTCACCACGGGGACACATAACCGGGAGAAGCTGCTGACCCTTGACCCTGACTACGTCATCGACGGGCTAGACGAGCTGCCCCGCCTCATCGTTCCTTGATGGCGTGCTGGAAAGCCGCCTCGGCGTGGATAGTCGTCGTGTCGAAGACGGGTATCTTTGTGTCGCTCTGCTTGATGAGCAAAGGGATCTCGGTGCAACCAAGTATGACTCCCTGGGCGCCTTTCGCCTTGAGCCTCTCCATAATGGCGAGGTAGTTCCTTCGGCTCTGGTCCTTAAGGACGCCGTAGGCGAGCTCCTCGAAGATGACGCGCCCCACCTCCTTCTGGTCCTCCTCGTCTGGGACGACCACTTTGACGCCGTACTTGGCGAGCCCCTCGCGGTAGTAGGGCTTGTTCATAGCGAACCTCGTCCCTATGAGCCCGACCTTCTTTATCCCCGCCTTCTTCACCTCCGCCCCCGTCGCGTCCACGAGGCTTAACAGGGGTATGATGTTCCTCCTGTCGAGCTTCTCGTAGAGATTGTGCATCGTGTTGGTGGCGATGACTGCAAAGTCGGCGCCCGCGTCGTGGAGCGACTTCAGCCCCTTCGCGAGCTCAAGCTCCATGCTATCCCAGTCCTCCACCGCCATCCAATCCTCAAAGCGCTGGAAGCTGACACTGAACACAACCACCTCCGGGTAGGCGTGGCTGTGGTAGAGCTCCTCGTAGCGGTGGATTATGTGCATATAGTAGGGTACAGTCGACTCAGGCGTGAGGCCCCCGAGAATCCCGATCCGCTTGTACATGGGTGAAGATGCGCTTCGGACTATAAGACAGGTGCGGGTCACTAGGCGACGTCGACGAAGTCGCCGACCAGGCCTCGGAGTTGGGCAACCGAGAGATTAAGAACCGAGTTCGGTGTCCCCGCAGCAGCCCAGACCTTCTCGAACCGAGTGAGGCTTCCGTCGAGAAGCACCTTAACGGAGGGCGCGTGAGGGAATGGCGGCACACCGCCTATGACGTAGCCAGTGAGCACTTTCACGGTCTCAGCGTCCGCGTTGCCCACCTTGGTGCCAAGGAGTGCACCGACCTTCTTCGCGTCAACGCGCCTGTCGCCACTTATCACGACGACCACCGCCTGCTCCCCTACCTTGAAGACTATGCTCTTGGCAATCTCGGCGACGGTGCAACCGAGGGCGTCTGCGGCGAGCTGGCTGGTGCGGGTCGACTCATCGAGTGTAACGACCCGTGCCTCTATACCCTTCTCCTTCAGGTAATCGGCGACACGCTTGGAACCCTTCGTCGCAGACACTAGAGACTCCTCCACCTCTCGATGAGTTCTAGGAGCTGTTCCCTAGTGGGTCCCCCACGAGTCTCCTTCCTCGTCGCCTTGAAGCTACCCCCTGCGTTGCCCCATCGGAGCGCGTCCTCATCGCTCAACCCCTCCACCTTCGCCGAGGCGAAGCCGCCGATGAAGGCATCGCCACAGCCGACGCGGTTGACGACGGTCATCCCCAGCTTCTCGAGGGGGACGGCGTCGACGTGTATCATGGCTCCTCCGCTGTTCTGGGTGAGCGTGCAGCCCTCTGCGCCGTGCTTGATTATGCACTTGACCCCCCGAGCTCTCTCGTGCATAATCCTAGCGATTTCATGCGCCGAGTCAGTGCCAAGGAGATTCTCATACTCCAGGTGGTTGAGGATAAAGTAGTCAGTGTTGGCGAGCGTAGGCATGAGTGCATCTAGCCCCTTCTCGGCGTAGACGCCGGGGTCCCAGATGACCATGACGCCCTTATCCTTGCACAACTCAGCGAGGCAACGCGCCGTCTCGATCGGCGGGTCCATGATGACACAGACCTTCGCCCCCTCGATTAGCTTCATCCTCTCCGGGTCGCGGAGGCACATCCCATCCAGCTGTAGGTTTGCGCCGAAGTAGGTGTGAATCTCGTTCTCACCGTCGCCACCTATGCTGATATACGCCTGCCCAGACTCCTCCCCCTGAACGAACAGCAGCCCAGAGTCGTCGACACCCTCCTCCCAGAGTATGCTCCTCTGCTTGTCTCCTATCTCGTCCTTACCGAGGGCGCCTATGAAGGCGACACGCTTCTTCCCGAGTATCCGAGCCGAGGCTACGGCGACGTTCGCCGCCGTGCCTCCACTGACACGCTGTATCTCGTTTACGGGCACCTCCTCCCCTGGGCGGGGCAGCCGGGGCATGAAAAGGTTGATGTCCCAGTTTATGGCGCCGCATGTGATCAGGTCAGCCACGACTAGGCCCCCTTCGCTACCCTGTCGACTATCATCTTATGGAAACGCTGGGCATCGACCTCGGCGACTATCTGGTGCGCCGCCTTAGCGTTCACCTCGACAGCGAATCTACGCCGATCGATCACCGTCATCCCCATAGTGTGCTCACCCCTCGTCTCCACCTCTACATTGTATCGCTGTAGCTTGAACATGGTCGGGTCAGCGACGTAGGCGAGCGCCATCGGGTCGTGGAGGCTGAAGCCGTTATACCTCTCGATGAGGGTGCCACAGAGCCCCTCGATGAGATTCGCCCTCTTTGTGTTACCCTTCGTCATCTCTGCGAACATCGCCCTGCTCATCCTGTAGGCGGGGAACATCGTTGTGTCGAGGCCTATGCATACGGTGGCTATGCCACTGTTGAAGACAAGCTTCGCCGCGTCCGGGTCGTGCCACACGTTAAACTCGGCGTCGGCGTTCGCGTTTCCTATTCCAGCGGGGGTGAGTCCGAAGCTCCCGCCCATGATGACGAGTCCGTCAACCTTCTCGGGTATCTCAGTGTCCGCGAGCATCGCCGCCGCGATGTTTGTAAGGGGGCCGATCGCCACGAGAGTAAGGTCCTTCCCAAACCTCTCAACTTCATCGAGTATGAGGTGGACGGCGCTACGCTCATCCAACTTCATCTTTGGCTCGGGGAGCTTCGCGTCCATAAGCCCCGTCTTGCCGTGGAAGTCCTCCGCGCTCCCCATCTCCTTAAGCATCGGGTGCGCTGCGCCCCGCGCAAGAGGCACGTCGGTCCTGTCGAGGAACTCGAGGAGCTGCCTTGCATTGCGGGTGCCCCTCTCAACATCGACGTTGCCGTCAACCGTCGTGACGGCCTCGACGCTTATCTCTGGGCTAGAGAACGTGAGTAGGAAGGCTAAGGCGTCGTCTACGCCTGGGTCCGTGTCAAGCAGTATCCGCTTCAACGGTAACAACCTATGGTGTAGACGCCTCTAGGGGAATAAAACATCTATTTCTTAAGGAGCGCCCTTGTGTACTCCTCGGTGAGCACTCTCATCCTCTCCGCCTGAGGCATCTCCGCCAGCTTGGCGAGCTCGCCGCGTCGCTTCTCCGCCATGACCTTCAACTCCTCGGGGTGCTCCCTCCACATCTGCTCCTCAAGCACACGCTTCACAACGATCTCAGTGAGCAGCGGGTCAGCTATAGGACAACCTTCGAAGTTCTTCCCCTGCCCCATTGTGAGCAGCAGCTCGTTGACAGGATATCCGCGGCACGTTCCTGGGCGGACGGGGTGTATGGCACAGAGGTTGCCCCTTAAGAAGGGGCAGGGCTGAGAGACGATGAACGTTCCGTCCCCCATGGGTACTGCATTTACCCTATCCTTCAGCTTCTTGTACTCCATGTGAAGGGTGTCAGCCACAGTCTGCAGTTCCTCCTTCTTCATCCTGATGCTACCCCTGCTCCTGCAGCAGTTGCCGCAGCGCTGGCAGAGCCTCTGCTGGAGCGCTATAATCATCGCGACCTCCGTCTCGAGTACGACGCCGAGGCTGCTGACCGCCTTGAGCACGTCCACCTCCCTGACCGGGGGCATCTTGAGCCTCTTCTTAGCGAGATCGAGGACGCGAAAGGCGTGTGGGCCGGAGAATGGCTTGAAGTCGGGGCGCGCCAGGAGGCGGTCGAGGGGCGAATTCTCCTCGCTCATGGTACGCCAATCAGCTTACGGGGTTATAACCCCATCCATAGTGCGTGTTGACAGCTACACCTGCCCAAACCATTTAAATAGAATATAGGGACCCAATACCGTAGTATCGAGAGAGGTGCAATAAATGCGCCAATTTACCGTAGCTTAAACCGGAGCAGCGCTCCACACCTAGTTGTAACCACTCGGGTAGCATCCCCGGCGATTCAAACCCCAAGCCAAGACGAGTTCGGCTTTTTTGGCTTCCAGGCAAAGGGCCTGTGCTGAAGGAGACCCCGGAGGCACAGGTTTTGTCAAAGCTAGTGATATCTCAGAAGATCAGGCTCGCTGTCAAAAATGGGCACGGCGCCGTTAGAATCAGGGTCGGGGACGTAACAATCGGCGGTGACCAACTCACCATCATGGCAGGGCCATGCAGCGTTGAGGGCAAGGAGCAGCTGCTCGAAGCGGCTCGCGCCGTAAAGGCGGCTGGTGGTCATATTCTCCGCGGCGGCGCATTCAAGCCCCGCACCCTCCCCTACAGCTTCCAGGGGCTTGGCGAGGAGGGACTCAAGATGCTCTCCGAGGCCCGCGACGAGACGGGGCTCCCAGTCATCACCGAGGTTATGGCCCCTGAAGACGTGGAGCTAGTCGCATCCTACGCCGACGTCCTCCAGATCGGGGCGCGCAACATGCAGAACTTCACCCTCCTCAAGACAGTGGGAAAGTCGGAGAAGCCCGTGATGCTTAAGAGAGGAATGTCTGCAACCGTTGAGGAGTGGCTTGGATGCGCCGAGTACATCCTCAACGAGGGCAACCCCAACGTCATCCTCTGCGAGCGAGGCATACGCACATACGAGACAATCACGAGGAACACCCTCGACGTCTCAGCGGTGCCCGTGATCAAGCAGCTCAGCGACCTGCCCGTCGTAGTTGACCCATCCCACGGCACGGGGATCAGGAGCCTCGTCGCTCCGATGGCGAAGGCTGGCGTAGCCGCTGGGGCGGACGGCCTCATCATAGAAGTACACCCCCACCCCGATAAGGCGCTCAGCGACGGCGACCAAAGCCTCCACCCCGAAGAGTTCGCAGACCTCATGCGAGAGATCGCCCCAATCGCGGGCGCAGTCGGGAAAAGGATGTAATCCATGAGCCTTGAGTCCATGAAGGCTGCCACGGTCCGCCTAGGCGGGAGGGACTACCCTGTCCTAGCAGGTGCAGGGCTTCTGGACCGGCTAGGAGAAGCGATCTCCGAGTACATCCCTGGCGCCACGGGGTGCGTGCTAGTCACCTCCCCCCAGGTCGACGCCCTCTACGGGGTGCGCGCCACGACTTCTCTCGAATCCCTACACCCGGGCAAGGTCACGATCCCCGAGGGAGAGGAGGCGAAGACATGGGACGCCACGGGTGTACTACTCGGATCAATCATCAGGCAAAGCCTCGACCGAAAAGGCGTGGTTGTCGCTCTCGGTGGCGGCTCCGTAGGCGACTCCGCCGGCTTCGCCGCATCCCTCTACATGAGGGGTATACGTGTCGTCCAAGTACCCACAACGCTCCTCGGGCAGGTTGACAGCGGCGTCGGCGGCAAGACCGCCGTCAACCACCCCACCGGCAAGAACCTCATAGGCACATTCCACCAACCCGGCCTCGTCGCCTGCGACACTGGACTACTATCAACACTCCCGAGGCGTGAGCTGCTCTCTGGCCTCGCCGAGGTCGTCAAGTACGGCGTCATCGCGGATGCCAAGCTCTACGTAGGCGTCGAGGCAGAGGCGGAGAAGCTGCTTAGCGCCGACCCCCAGGTGCTGCGATGGGTCGTGGCGCGATGCGTCGCGGCGAAAGCCCGCCTAGTCGAATCCGACGAGCGGGACGAAAAGGGCGTCAGAGCAGCGCTAAACTACGGGCACACCATGGGACACGCGGTCGAGACACTCTCGGGGCACTCGATCCGCCACGGCGAGGCGGTGGCGATCGGCATGGTCGCCGCTTCGCGGGTCGCCATCGCACTCGGTTTGCTCAAGAAGCCCGACCTCGAACGACAGCTCACACTCCTCGAGAGGCTCGAGCTGCCAACGGAGTCGCCCTACAGCGTCGACGAATTAATCCCCCTCATGAGGCGGGACAAGAAGGCGGAGCGTGGCTCGATACGCCTCGTCCTCCCGACGGGGATCGGCGGAGAGCCTGTTATCAGCACCGTCTCTGAGGTGGAGATACGGGAGGCGCTCGCCTAGATGGTCAATATATGTGGCTCAGTCGCCGCAAGAACCACGGGTGCAGCCATCGAGACGATTCAGGGGCTCACGAAACCCGACATGGTCGAGCTACGCCTCGACTATGCCGAGGAGCGGTTAGACCTCGACAGACTTAGGGAATCAACAAGTACTATACTCGTCGCCACGGCGAGGCTGCCCTCTCAAGGCGGGCGTTGGGCGGGGGGCGAGGGCGAGCGACAGAAATTGCTTCTCTCCGCTGCTAAGGCGGGCTTCGACTACGTCGACGTCGAGGATGACTCAAACCAGATCAAGACTCTCGTCGAGAAGCTACACGCCTCACACGCTAGGGTCGTGGTCTCGCGCCACCTCCTCGATAGGACACCGTACCTCGAAGAGATACTCGAAATGCACGACGTAGCGGAGGAGGCAGGTGCCGACGTCGTCAAGATCGTCGGGACGGCATCGTGCCCCGCGGACAACCTGCCGTGCCTCAGCTACCTAGCTCAGAAGCCGGGCAACGTCAGCTTCGCGATGGGTTCTCACGGCGTTCCCTCTCGCGTACTTTCGCCGCTCGTGGGTGGCGCGTGGACATACGCCTCCGCGAGTGAGGTCGTCGCACCGGGGCAGATGACACTCGAATCGCTGAGGGGAGTGTACCGCCTCATGGGGGCTGAGCCTTGAAGCGCCTCTTCCTCCTCGGTTACCCCGTGGCCCACTCGCTGAGCCCCGCGATGCAGAACGCAGCATTGAAGGCGCTGGGGCTTGACTACGAGTACAGTCTCATGCCCGTGCACCCTGGGGGCCTTGCTACGCGCGTAGGAGAACTCCGCAGCGCGTCTGCAGGCTTCAACGTCACCATCCCACACAAGGTCGCGGTCATCCCTCTCCTTGACTGCCTCGACGAGTCTGCGTCGGCCGTCGGCGCCGTCAACACGATCGTAAACCACCACGGCCGCCTCACGGGGTACAATACGGATTGCACAGCCTCAACAAGGACACTCCGCGAGCGAATCGGTGACCTTGGCGGCTCCCGCGTCGTCGTCCTCGGCGCCGGCGGAGCGGCCCGAGCCGTCTCAATGGGGCTTGCGCGGCACGTGGAATGGATTAGGATACTCGCAAGGGACAAGGCGAAGGCCCGTGCACTTACGGACGAGGTCCGCGCCCGGACGGGGGCAAATGTCGAGGGCGGAGGCATCGAAGACGCTGCGGAGGTCACGCGTGCCGCGGATATCCTAGTCAACGCGACGCCCGTCGGCATGTCACCGAACATAGGCGCCAGCCCAGTGGCTCCCGAGGCGCTCCATGGAGGGCTCCTCGTCTTCGATCTCGTCTACAATCCCGAGAAGACCCAACTTCTCGCCGACGCCGAGAGGGCGGGGGCGCAAATTATCGGGGGATTGCCTATGCTCGTCTACCAGGGGGCGGAGGCGTTACGCCTCTGGACCGGGAAAGAGGCGCCTGAGGCGCTCATGATGGAGGCGGCGGGGCGCGCCATCGGAGGTGCGGCGACTTGAACGTTGTAGTATTCGGATTCATGGGCGTCGGTAAGACCACAGTCGGCAAACTGCTCTCCCCTCGCCTCGGCTACAGGTTCGTAGACTCCGACGCCGAGGCGGAGAGAGAAGCGGGGATGAGGATCGCCGAGGTCTTCGACGAGAGGGGGGAACCCGCCTTCCGCGAGATAGAGCGACGAGTCATAACACGGCTGAGCCAGGACGACAAACAAGTGGTAGCCATCGGAGGCGGCGCCGTCCTCAACTCACTCAACGTCGAAGACCTCCGTAGAAACGGAAAGATGGTGCTCCTCACTGCTAGCCCCGAGGAGATAGGGATGAGGACACGCGGGGACATTTCGAGGCCCCTCCTCGTAGGCGCCGACAAGCTGACATGCATCCGGACACTCCTCGACGAGAGGCGGGACCGTTACCTCGCCGCTGCAGACATGGTAGTGGATACGAATGGCGTGCCGCCGATACGCGTCGCCGAGTCGATACAAGCCAGGCTGGAGGCACATCTATGAGTGTCAAGATACACCCCTCAACGGTGTCCGGCTCAGTCGCCGCTCCGCCCTCGAAGAGCATGACCCACCGCGCCTTCGTGCTCGCAGCGCTGGTTGATGGGAAGAGCATTATACGCAACCCGCTCACCGCCGACGACACTGAGGCCACCTCACGCGTGCTCGCGGGGCTCGGCGTGGAGACACACAGGGGCAGCGAGTGGATTGTGGATGGTGGCCATCTCTACGCCCCCTCTGAAACACTTGACTGCGGCGAGTCTGGGACGACACTCCGCTTCATGGCGGCTGTCTGCGCCCTCGTCGACGGCAACTGTCGACTCGCCGGTGGCCCCTCGCTCTCCTCGCGCCCCGTTGGTCCGTTGCTTGGCGCCCTCGAACAGATAGGCGTGCGTTGTGAAAGCCATGGCGGATTGCCCCCAGTGACGATCAGGGGAACGGGGCACATCAGGGGAGGCGAAGCCCGACTACCCGGAGACGTAAGCAGCCAGTTCGTCTCAGCGCTCCTAACCGTTGCCCCTCTCGCTGACGCCTCCGTGAAGATTTCACTGACGACCCCGCTCGAGTCGCGCCCCTACGTGTCTATGACAGTGGACGCGATGCGCGCCTTCGGCGTCGAGGTTGAGCATACGCTTGACATGACGCGCCTGATGGCGCCAATAAGACCTTACAAGGCAACGACGGTCGTCGTCGAGGGGGACTGGTCGTCGGCATCCTACCCACTCGCAGCGGGAGCGATGATTGGCGAAGCGAGGGTGACAGGGCTGAACCACGCGAGCTCGCAGGCCGACAAGGTGATAATCACGATACTCGCGCAGATGGGCGTCGAAGTGAGAGCGCGCAGTGACTCAGTAACCGTAAGGTCGTCGAAGTTGAAGTGCATCGAATCTGACCTAAGCGATTGCCCCGACCTATTCCCCGTCGTCTCCGCGCTCTGCGCCGCCTCCGAGGGTAAGAGCCGCCTCACAGGGCTCGGGCGGCTCCGGTTTAAGGAGTCGGACAGGGTCGCTGCGATGGCGGAGGGTCTCACGCGGATGGGTGCCAAGGTGAGCTACGATGCAGACTCAGCGACGATAATGGGCGGGAGGCTGCGTGGTGCAGAGGTCGACCCGTGGGGCGACCACAGGATAGCCATGTCCCTTGCCGTCCTTGCACTGAGGGCGGAGGGAGAAACAATCATCAAAAACGCGGGGTGCATCTCAAAGTCCTACCCGGGATTCTGGAGCGACCTCGCGGCACTGGGAGGAAGAGTAGATCATTGAGCAACAGCATTGGAACCGTGTTCAGGGTTACAAGCGTCGGTGAGAGCCACGGTAAGTGCGTCGGCACCGTCATAGACGGGTGCCCCGCAGGGCTCAAGCTGGATTACGACGCGCTCGACCGCGAGATGGCGAGGAGACGCCCAGGCGCCAGCGCGGTCACCACAAGCAGGAACGAAGAGGACGCCGTCGAAGTGCTCTCCGGCGTACATGAGGGGCACACTACCGGGGCGCCAATTCTTATGCTCACGTGGAACCGCGACAACGACTCATCCAAGTATGACGCCATCAGGAATACACCGCGGCCGGGCCACGCCGACTACGCGACACGCGCCCGTTACGGCGGATTCGCCGACCACCGCGGGGGCGGTAGAGCCTCCGGTAGGATAACCGCGGGCTTCGTCATGGCGGGCACTATCGCTAAGCAACTCATCGCCACGATAGGTGTTGAGGTGCACTCATACACGCGCGCCATAGGAGGCGTTGAAGCAACCGGCCCACTTGATTGGAGAGGTGCCGCGGGGAGCATAGTCCGCTGCCCAGACACCGCCTCTTCCACCAGGATGGTCGAGGTCATCGAGGAAGCGAGTCGCAACGGCGACAGCGTCGGTGGTGAGGTGGAGTGCGTCACAACTGGGCTCCCCGCAGGCGTCGGGCAGCCCGTCTTCGACACAATCGAAGGCGACATCGCCAAGGCCCTCTTCGCTGTCCCCGCCGTCAAGGCAGTCGAGTTCGGCGCAGGGTCACGTCTAGCTGCCATGAGAGGGAGCGAGGCGAACGACCCTTATGTGATCGATGGCGGGCGAATCAACACCGCATCGAATAACTCAGGCGGCGTACTCGGGGGGATTACTAGCGGCGCACCCGTCGTTGTGCGCGTCGCCTTCAAGCCGACTCCTAGCATATCGCGTCCCCAGAGAACCGTCGACCTCACGTTAGTAAGTGAGGCCGAGATACGCGTCGCGGGACGCCACGACCCATGTGTTGTCCCACGCGCCGTCTCCGTTGTCGAGGCGATGGTAGCCATCGTGCTCGCCGACCAAGCCCTAAGGAGGGGCATCATACCACAGGTTCTAGGTGAGGGAGTATGACGTACGAGGAAGAGATCGCGCCCCACAGGAAGGAGATAGACCGGCTCAACGCCGAAATAATCGAAAGGCTCGCCAAGCGCGTCGAGGTCGCGAGGGCCATCGCTGAGGTGAAGAGGCGCTACGGGAGACCTGTTGTTGACGCGGCTCGCGAGCGCATAGTACTGGATCAAGCTAGGGCGAGAGCGGCTGAGAGGAGGCTCGACCCCGATGGCGCCGAGCGCGTCTTCCGCGCCATTATCGACGTGTGCGTCGAGGCGGAGGAACATTGATGAGGATCGCCTATCAAGGCGTCCCCGGCGCCTACAGTGAGGCGGCTGTAATCCAGCACTGGGGCGTATCCGTCGAGCCCATCCCTAAGCCCTACTTGGAGGATATATTCTCCATCGTCGAGTCCGGGGAGGTCGACGCCGGGTTAGTCCCGGTCGAGAACACCCTTGAGGGCAGCATAACCAGAACATACGACCTTCTTAACGAGCGTAGCCTCACGGTGCTCGGTGAAACCGTGTTCCGCGTAGTCCACTGCCTCATAGCGAACCCGGGGGTCAAACCCGGAGACGTGAAGCGGGTCTACTCCCACCCCCAAGCCCTCGGGCAGGTGCGTGGCTACCTCGCCGCCCACGGCTACGAGGCGGTCAACTATTATGACACCGCTGGCGCCGTGAAAATGATCCGTGACGAGGGGCTGAGTGACGCCGCTGCAATAGCGAGCAGACGTGCCGCCAAGATATACGATGCGAATATCCTCGCCGAGGGCGTCGAGGACAAGAACGAGAACTATACCCGCTTCCTCCACGTAGGACGCGGCTCCACCGAGCCGACGGGGCGAGACAAGACGAGCCTCGCATTCACCGTAGACCATAGACCAGGCACACTCATAGCCGCGCTGCGCGCCTTCGCCGACAGGGGCCTCAACCTCACCAAGATAGAGTCACGCCCCTACCCGGGGAGGCCATGGGAATACTTCTTCTTCATAGACTTCGAGGGGCACACCGGTGACTCAGTCAGCGAGGAGGCGCTCAGCGAACTGGCGGATTACGCGGGCAGTCTCAAGGTCCTCGGCTCCTACCCTCGAGCATAGGCAGCAGGGCCTGCCCTCAAGGCAGAAATATGCTCCATCGGGGATACTGTCAGACACGTCTTGAAGGCTGCGGTCGTAGGCTCGAAGGGAGGCATGGGCGGCTGGCTTGTACGCCACCTCGCAACCCTAGTCCACGAAGTCACCGCGGTTGACACACGCACCGATCCCCTCGTACAGCTCCACGGGTTCGATCTTGTCGTCGTGTCTGTGCCGATCAGCACGACGCCCGACGTCATCCGTGTTGTTGCCCCGAAGATGAGGCGCGGCACGATCCTTGCCGAGGTGGCCAGCCTCAAGGAAGAAAGCCACAGGGCACTCTCCATCATATCAAACTTAGGGCTCACGCCCCTCTGCCTTCACCCCATATTCGGTCCATCGACGGATTCTCTCAGTGGTAGGGTGGTCGCGGTTGTCCCCGTTGTTGACGCCGAAGAGGAGGCGGGATTGGCCCGGTCGATTTTCCCCGGCGCCGACGTCGTCACGCTCAGCGCGGCTCGCCACGACCGTTGCATGGCCGCCGTTCTCTCCCTCCCCTACGCTGTCAACCTCGCCCTCTCCCGCATCCTCGGAGGCGAGGACCTAAAGCTCGCATCGCAGATGGCGGGCTCCACATTCGCAGTGCAGTACACGCTCGCCCAGAGCGTCGCGGGGGAGAGCCCCACACTTACACGCGACCTACTTAGCTGTAACGCCTCGCTTGTGCCGCTTCTGAGGGCGTTCGAGGATGCCCTGGGGGATGTTGTCTGGGCGTCGGGTGACGATGCTCGGTTCTCCTCACTCCACACCGAGATCATAGATGTGCTATCCCGAGACCCTTCCTTCGCGGGGGCGAATAGGCGCAGGCAGCGTGCCCATATGGCGGTCGCTGATGCCTAGATTCTTAAACAGACGCAGCCCATCATCAGCCATGATCACGATAGGCGACGTCTACGCAGCGCGCCGTAGGATGGGACACTGGGTCAGGCACACTCCCTTCGAGAGATCCCCTCTACTCGGTGGCATAACTAGTGGTGAGGTCTGGCTCAAGCACGAGAACAGGCAGCTCACCGGCTCATTCAAGATAAGGGGCGCATCGAATAGAATCGCCCTCCTCTCCAAGGACGAGCGGAGTCGGGGCGTCGTCGCCGCATCCTCGGGGAACCACGCGCAGGGCGTCGCCTACGCGGCGAGAGAACTCGGCGTGAAGGCCGCCATAGTCGTACCTGGCAACACTCCTAACGTCAAGAGGGACGCAATAAAGGCGCTAGGCGCTGACCTTACAGTCCACGGCGACGAGTACATGGAGGCGGAGCGCCTCGCCCAGAAGATGGGCGTCGAGCGGGGCATGCCATTCCTCAGTCCCTACAATGACGCAGACCTCATAGCGGGGCAAGGCACCGTCGGGCTTGAGATGGTCGAAGACGGCCCCGAGCTGGACGCCGTGCTCGTGCCCGTCAGCGGGGGTGGCCTAATCTCCGGCGTCGCCACGGTCATCAAAGGCGCTTCGAAGGCAGAGGTTATAGGCATCCAGACCGAGGCGAGCCCCGTCATGCACGCCAGCATAAAAGCCGGCAAGATCGTCGACATCCCCATGTACGACACAGTCGCTGAGGGGCTCCACGGCGGTATCGAGCAAGGCAGTGTCACCTTCCCCATCTGCCAGAGACTTGTAGACGATTGGATAGATGTCAAGGAGGCGACCATCGTCGAGGCGCTCCAATTCATGCTGGTGCGACACCACGAGGTCATCGAGGGAAGCGGAGCCGTCGGCATCGCCGCGCTAATGGAGAACCCCAAGCGTTTCAAGGCCAAAAGCATCGGCGTCGTTATAAGCGGCGGAAACATCGACGAGGAACTCCTCCGCCGGTTAGTTCAATAGATTTATACACGACGCGCCTCCGCCCCCTATTGGGACCAGTAATGCCCCTCTGCGAAATATGCGGGATGGACGCGCAGGAACTCCACGACTGCAAGGAGTGCGACGCCAAGTACTGCTCCGAATGCGGCGACACCAAGAAGGGCCTCTGCTACGACTGCCTCGGCTGGAACGACGAAGAGATAGACGAAGAGTACAGTGAGGAGGAGTGGCAGCAGGACGACCTCAACTAGCCCACTCACCTTTTAAGACAAGCTAAGTGAATGATAGGCAATGGCAGCAGGGGAGAAACGGGTCCACCTCGGCTACTCCGAGGCCTTCAGACTCGGCTACAACCAGCTAGTTAGGCGGCTAGATCGCTCCATGCTAAACGTAGCCTCGATCGCCCTCGGGCTTAGCTTCTATGCGAGTCTCCTGCTCACAGATGCCTTCTACCGCGCATACACGGCCCTCGGCGGCGCCAGTCTCAGCGTCGACGCGACCTACTACTGGCTCGTCGCTATAGCCCTCGCCGTTAGCATCGTCGGCATCACCAACGCTATGCTCATCAGCGTACAAGAAAGGGTCAAGGAGATCGGCACTATGAAGTGCCTCGGCGCGATGAACAGGCACATTACACTTCTTTTTCTCGTCGAGGCGCTGCTGCAAGGCGTCATCGGCGGCGTCATCGGCTTCTTCGGAGGAGTAGTAGCTGCGCTCCTCACGACGGGGGGCACGACGGGCTACGACATTATCCTGCGCGTTCCCCTCTCGGAGACGCTGACCCTCCTCGTTACGAGCCTCGCCCTCGCAGTGGGGCTGAGCGTCGCCGCGACCATCTACCCTGCCTATAGGGCGTCCCGGCTCGACCCGGTGGTGGCACTACGATATGAGCTTTGACAACGTAATCGAACTGAAGGGGCTTAAGAGACACTATGACATCGGCGGAGAGACGGTGAAGGCACTCGACGGCGTCGACCTCACCATCGGTCGCGGTGAGTACGTCAGCCTCGTCGGCCCAAGCGGCTCTGGAAAGACCACTCTCTTCAATATGATAGGCGGCCTCGACCGCCCAAGTGAGGGAAGCGTCCTCATAGATGGCGTGGACATAAGCAAGCTCGACGCCTACGAGCTCGCCTGGCTCCGCTGCCGCCGAATCGGCTACATCTTCCAGAGTTTCAACCTCATAACGGTCCTCACGGCGCTTGAGAACGTCGCCCTCCCAACCGTCTTCGCTGGCACACCTCACGACGAGGGCGTAAAGAAGGCGCAGAAGCTACTCGAAAGCGTCGGCCTCGGTGCCCGCCTCCATCACAAACCTACCCAACTCAGCGCTGGGCAGCAGCAGCGCGTCGCCATAGCCCGAGCCCTCGCAAACGACCCCGCCATAATACTCGCCGACGAGCCCACAGGCAACCTCGACCTCAACACGGGAACAGAGATCATAGACCTCCTCCACGGCCTCAACAAGACTCGGGGCCTAACACTCGTCGCCGCCACACACGACCTAAAGATGATCAAAGCCTCGGACCGCGTCGTATGGATGCGCGACGGTGCCATCGAGAAAATAGAGCGCGGCTAAAAGAAACGGTGGCGAGGGATCACCCCTACTCACCGTGGGCGGTTGCTCCACTCCATCGTGATGAGACGAATCAATGTCCCCGTTTCATGCGCCCAGTCCTCCCCACCGGCAGACTCTAGGCGCACAATGTAGACGCCGTCGCTTGGCTCGACGTAGACCGAGTTCTTCGTGTAGAAGTTGCCAGTCGTTGCCTGGTAGGACTTGTAGATGAACGAGATGACCCTCGTCTTGCCCCTCCTCTCCACGGTGACCCTCGCCGTCAGCCTCACCTGGTCGTGCTCCAGCTCCTTGAGCCTACCCAACATGTAGTCTACATAGCTGTCGACGTCCGCCGCCTCCATCTTGACGGGGACGGGGATGATCCACGGTGCGTTGAAGCCGCCCTGTCCCTCGACCATCTTCCACTTGCGCGTCAGGCTCGGGGTGATAACAATGCTGCTCCTGAGGGCGGCGAAGGCGCCGACGAGGACCGCGGATATGCTTATCCCGATCGCCGCGAGGGTCCACACGGCGGAGACCTTCTGATGTACCTCAAGCGCCAGCCCCAGCGCCGGCATCAACGTGTAGAGGCTGAGCCCTGCCAGGTAGCCAAGTCCGCCCGCTATGAAGCCGGTTATCGACGCCTCCGCCACGAAGATTGAGGCGATTTCCGCCGGGTTCAACCCAACGGAGCTGAGTATGCTGATCTCGCGCCTCCTCTCGAAGAGGGAGTTGAGCATGGTGACCACTACGTTGAGCACGACTATCGCCCACGGGATTATGAGGGGAAGTCCCTTTCCCTCGAGGTAGCTGCCGAGAGCGGAGAAGACGACGCCCGTACCAGAGGCTGACCACGTCAGGTAGCCTCGCTGCAGGGCGAGCCTCTCGGCGAAGGCGTCCCGCCCCTCCTCTACCGCCAGCGCTATCCTCGTGGCCCCGAGAGACCTCGT
>JBFYNQ010000097.1:0-10874 GCA_041304265.1 Candidatus Bathyarchaeota archaeon
CAGGTTACAGGCGGATCTACATACATAATCTCATTGCCAAAGGATTGGGTCGACCAGCTCGGCCTCAAGAAGGGTAGCGTCGTGAGCATGAGCCAACGTGACGATATGTCTCTATGTCTGCAGCCGAAGGGCCTCGTGTCCCCAGAGAGGGTCCGTAAGGTCATAATATCGATAGAGCAGGGGGAGAAGCCGGATAGTGTGGTGCGCCGCATGGTCTCTGCCTATGTCAACGGCTACAACATCCTGCAGATACGCTCCAACGAGAAGAGGATCGACCTTGAGACCCGCTTCGCTATAAAGGACTTCGTGCGGAAGAAGCTCGTCGGCACAGAGATCCTGAGCGATCTGCCCAACGAGCTTACGCTCCAGATATTGCTGAGCTACTCGGAGCTATCCGTAAAGGACGCGCTCAGGCGGATGTCGATCATCGCCGCCTCGATGCACAGGGATGCAGTGCAGACGCTGAGCACCGACAACCCCCGCATCGCCAAGGAGATAGTAGCGATGGATGATGAAGTTGACCGCTTCAGCTTCTACGTGATCAGACTGCTCAACGTGGCTTCGATGGACGCCCATGTGCTAAAGGAGAGCGGCATAAACACCCCCAGGCAGCTGCTCGGGTACCGCCTCATCACAAAGTCGGTCGAGCGTATGGCGGACCACGCGACGAACATCGCTGAGAACCGCCTCGCCCTACACCTCGTGCCGATCAATGATGAGATACTCGTGGAGCTCAACGGGATAAGCGGCTCAGCCATCAAGGTCTTCGAGGCCTCGATGGAGGCGCTCTTCGATGAGGATTATTCCGAGGCCGACTCGACGATGAATGCTGCTGAAGACACAAGCGGGATGGAAGACGAGGTCATCCACAAGATAGTTAAGCTCGCCCCGGTCGAGGACGTGCCTCAGCTTAGACTCATCGTCGAGAGCATCGTCAGAACATCGGAGTATGGGGCGGACATCGCGGAGGCTGTGCTAAACATGACGGTGAACGACGCCGTCGTCGAGGCCTAGCCCACATCGTTTTTAAGTACAGCCGCACCCCGCCTAATACGGCTGGGATCGTGGTCTAGCTTGGCTAGGATACGTGGTTCGGGACCACGTGATCCCCGGTTCAAATCCGGGCGGTCCCACCACCGCTTCTGGGAATCAATCGTAGTGAGCCATCGACATGACTACAAGTCCATCGGGGTCGAAAACAAGGGCTTCTGCTGTCTTCTTGCCCCGGGTCACGTTGTGGTAGTAGACAATGAGGCTTTCTATGCCCACTAGTACCTCGATAAGCTCGAACAGATTGGGGGACTGGCTTAGCGACTTCTCCCAGTACATGCGGACCTTATTCTTTCCCTTCAGCGCCCCAGAAGGCACGTTCATGACCTGGACGATTCTTGGGCTACTCATCTCGAAGTCGTCAGAGTAGTGTGAGAGGATCAAGTCAAGCTCGTAAGAGCTCCAGGCGTCGATCCACTCCTCGGCGAACTTCACCGCCTACCTCTCGTGATCATTCCAATCTCATCTGAGCCTCAGCGGAAATCAAACTATCGCCAAATCACGCCTCTCTTCCTCCCCCTCGATAGTGTTATACCCACTTTCCACAGCCGTGATACCCGATAACCATGATTCTCCTAGGCAAAGACGACGTAAAGCTCCTTAGGAAGATGGAGTCTGAGATCTCGAAAGAGACGCTCGGCGCTAACTTCGACGAGCTGATGCAATACCCGCCTCTCCACTCGGGCAGTCCCGAGGAGGAGAAGGTCATACAGGTGATGAAGGGGAAACTCGAGGTGTACGGGCTCGAGGTAAAAGTGCTCCGGTACGAGGCGTACATTACCGATCCCAAGACTGCCAAGCTGACGGTGACGGCACCGCAGGTCATGGAGATACAGACCACCCCCTACAGACAAGCTGGCTCCACGACTCCGGATGGGTTCGAGGCCGAGGTCATCTACGTGCCCCCAGATATGATCGGCTACCAAGAATGCCGAGACAAGATCGTGCTCTGTGAGCAGAAGACAAGCGGAGACTGGATGGGACTGCAGGGTAAGCTGCTGCTCACACTTCAGGAGATGGGCGTCGCCGGGCTCATCGTCATCGAGCAGGATGACTTCATGCCGAGCGTCTGCCATCAGAGGGCTGATTTTTCTGTCTCCGGCAACCCGACTCCGGAGAACTTCCACCTAATACCCAAGATACCCGCAATACTCCACGTTTCGAACAGGGATGGCGCCAAGCTGCGCAAGATGGCGCAATGCGGCGGCATGCGAGCACACATCGTCAGTTTCGCCGAGACAAAATGGAAGAAGCTGCCACTGCTTGTCACCGAGATCAGGGGTAGCGTAGAGCCTGAGAAGTTCATACTCGTCAACGGCCACGTCGATACGCCACCTTATTGCATGGGTGCAACCGACAACATCAGTGGCGACACAGCCATCATGGAGGTCGCCCGCATACTAAACAAGCACAGGGATAAGCTCCGCCGTAGCGTCAGGATAGCCTACTGGACGGGCCACGAGATCGGCAAGTACGCCGGCTCGACGTGGTTCAACGACGCCTTCTGGCATGACCTCCGCTACAACTGCGTGGCGAGTTACAACATCGACTCCCCCGGCTGCCAGGGCGCAACGACTGTCCGCGAGGCGCCGTACAGCGAGGTATTGGAGGTTGTCCTCGAGAGCATTAAAGACGTTACCGGGATAGCAGTGGAGCATTATCGCTGGCCAACGCGTGCTGGCGATGGTAGTTTTTGGGGCACCGGGCTTCCTCACTTTGGCGTTACGACAAGCCGCCCTAAGGAGACCTACGATCCACACGTCAACTACTCGGGTGGAGGCTGGTGGTGGCACACACCCTTCGAGACCCATGATAAGATGGACCTCGACATACTCGTAACTGATGTAAAGATTGAGCTCAACCTCATTTGGCGCCTCGCCAACTGTCAGGTCCTCCCCTTCAACTATACGAAGTACGCGAAGAGGATGATCGAGATACTCGAAGATATGCAGAGGAAGTCGGACAAGATAGTAGACTTTTACAATCTCCACGTCTTGATTGAGGAGGCAAAGACTCTCGTGGAGCTCTCCGAGAAGCTGGAGGAGGCCGCGAAGCGCGTCGCGAAAGAGGGAGACCCGGTGAAGGTGGCAGACCTGAACAGGTGTCTCATGTGGGTGGGGCGTAATGTCAATCCAATCGCCCACAGCGACGCGGACATCGCCAATCAGGTAAGCATGGAGACGTTCGGCGCCCAGCCCTTCCCGAGGATAAGCCAGATCTCGGAGCTCGCCAACATGACGCTCCACCAGAGCCCCGAGTTCAAGTTCCTATACACGAAACTAGTCCGGGAGCGGAACCTCGTGGAGGACGGTTTCTATCAGGCGAACGAGCTGATTAGGGCTACTTTGGGGAAGCTCTAGGATGCCTGCCCGCTTCCAGCCCTTCAGGGTCGGGCTAATAATAACGGAGCAGTGCGACGCTTCCTGCGCCCACTGCTGGTTCAGCTGCAGCCCCGAGAAGACGGCGACGATCAGCAGCTACAAGGCGTACGACTACGTGGATAAGGCGTCGAGAGCGGGGGTGGAGTGGATCAGCCTTACGGGGGGCGAGCCGATGCTCTACCCCTCACTTGTCGAGAACCTCGTCGCCTATGCCTCGGGGCTAGGTCTGAGAACCGAGCTTGTCACCAATTGTAACTGGGCTGAGTCGCATGAAAAGGCGTCAGACACGCTGAGGGTCCTCAGAGACGCCGGGTTGGACGTCGTGAACATAAGCGCTGACGACTTCCACCAGGCTTATGTCCCCTTCGAGAGGGTTGGGCACGTCTACGCCGCCGCGAAGCGGTTAGGGCTGAAGATGGTTGTGATGTCTGCATTGAGCTGGGGGAGTTCCCGACTCGCGGACATCGCTACTAAACTCGGGGACGAGGTTCCGCCGCCGGGTGAGATGGACGGCCACGCCGCCATCGGGATCGAATCGTGCTTCACACCCGTCGGTAGAGGCGCGTCCCTGCCCCGAGGAGAGTGGCACCCCGAAGCCTCCCCTCTCACAGGTGGGTGTAAGGCCGTGCTCCGCGACCTGGGCGTGAAGCCGAGCGGCGAGGTGCTCCCATGCTGTTCCGCCTCGGCGACGATACGCGGATTCAGTCTAGGTAAACTCGATGACTTTGAGCTTGGTGAGATGCTGGACAAGGCGTGGGATGCCGATGTGTTCAATATTCTAAGCGAGAAAGGACCCATAGGGCTACTCAATGGGCCGCCTGTGGGCGTCTACGTGAACAAGTGCCACCTCTGCAGTGAGGTCTTCGGCAGACTGCTTGCCTAGCTCATTACTTGCTTCTAATGGTGTCTACGGCGTCACAGAAGTGCGACTCGGCGCACACCTCGTCGAGGTCTCTATCATACCTCGACTAGTATTATCGGTAGATCAAAAATCTGTGCTTCATGAGGCTGGTTTAACTTCGATGCAGCAATTTCTCCTCCGGGTTCCCTTGGAAAAGCCTGATAGATATATCTGAACCTACCGCGCGTTCAGCTCGCGCAGGAAGCCTACCCTGCCTAGGAACGTGCCGTCGAGGAGGAAGACCTCGAAGTCCTCTGTGTTTATTGCGTTCCTCCTGAGCATGGGGCCTAAAAGGCTCTGTGGCGCCTCGCCGTTTACGGGTAGTCCACCGAGGAGGTCGTTGAAGGTAGGCATGAGTATCATCTCAGGGGCACCGATCTCTGCTTCATAGTTGTCGTTGAAGGCTGTAACCGGGTTGCCCTCATATCTTACGGCGTTTTGTTCCAGGAAAGCCTTGGCAAGCTTCTCGGGCTCGGCGACGCCCTTGATCCATGCCCGTTGCACCATCCTGATGCCTAGGGGTGTGCGAAGGAGCACCGTGGGATGGTTATGCCCAGCTATGAGACAGTCAGCCTCAAGTGCTTTCGCTTTTGGCCAGGCATGGCCATGAAAAACTGCGATCTTGAAGTCGTCGCCAAGGATTATGCCCTTGCTACTGTGTATCTCCACCTCCTTGGTGGTGAGGTCCTGTATGTTTCCGTCGTGGTTGCCTCGGGTCACATCGATCTTTGGAACGACTTCTCGCAACACCTCGAAGAGTCTGGGCAGCTCACGTTTCTCTTGGAAACTGGTTACTGGGACGCCGTGTTTCACATCACCGGCGATAACGAGTCGATCCGGCTTATGTTCTTTGCAGAGCGCTACGAGTTCCCCTTGTATGCGCTCTGTCTGGTAGGGGATGTTCACACCTGCCTTACTCAACTCGTATTCTAGTCCGATGTGGAGGTCGGCCACGATGAGTACCCTTTCGCCTATTTCCGCCAGCAGCGCGGGCCAGGGGGTGAGCAGGCGTATCAAGGGATCCCTGAAACCTCCTTTGCCCGCCGGATTTAAACCGGTTCCCTTCCGCAACCGTGAAAAGGCGTGCCGTGGAATACCCTTGATCCCGTATGGTGACCGAGGAGCGCCTCATCCTTGAGCGTGTGCTAGACGAGGTGCGCACGGAGAGGCAGCTTAGCCGCAGCAACTGGGAGAGGCTCAAGGGCACATTTGGGGACCGATTCGATAAGGCGTGGCGTCTTGTGCAGGAGAGGCGTGTAAAGAGGTACACATTCCGCCCATCGGGGAGGGTGACGTGGGTGGTTGTCGGTCAGGGCGGGGAGTATCAGATATACCCAACCGCTGGTTACTGCGGTTGCGACGACTTCTATTTCCGCGTCGTCGACGGCGAGGCGGGATTATGTTACCACCTCCTCGGCCAGAGGATTGCCGACGCCCTCGGTAACTACGACAGAGTAGATGAGGAGGACGAGGCATACAGATTACTCACCGGGGAGTGGCGAGCCCAGGTCCGCGCAGAGGAAGACTAAGCCTAAATACCCTCTCCCTCACATCTATGATCGGTATGGATATCGCCAGTTACTATACGATCCTCGTTGACCTCTCCTGGGTGCTCTCTACGGCAGTAATAGTCCTCGGTGTCGTCTACGTCCTCATTTCGAAGCCCGAGGATAAGAAGCAGTAAACGAACTTCGAGGCCATAAACGTACTTTTATAGCTCTGATTCTCAGTTAGGGGCGTTACAGCCATGTCCGCCACTGAGGACGTCATAAAGAGGATTCTTGCTACGAAGCCGACCCTTACACGTGAAGCGGTTGAGCGCCTCATACAGGAGGAGAAGGCGAAGGCTGCGGGGCTCCTCACCGACGAGGCTGCAGCGCACCTCGTGGCATCTAGCCTCGGCATGGACGGCGCCGGGGAGCGCATTGAGGCGAAGCTCAAAATAGGTGCCCTCACCTCGGGGCTCAACGACGTCAGCCTCACTGGGCGTGTTCTGCATGTTTTTCTGCCTCCCCGGACTTTCCAACGCGCCGACGGCAGACAGGGCAAGGTACTACGCATGTTAATCGGGGATACCACGGGCATTGTTGCCGTCGTCTTCTGGGACGATAAGGCGGACCACGTAGTCGCCAGCAAGGTCGGCAGGGGTAAGATAATCAGGGTTCTCCATGGCTACAGCCGCGAGAGGCAGGGAACCGGAGAGATCGAGGTCAACGTCGGCAACAGGGGCACCGTTTACATGGAGCCTCTCGACGTCACGGACTCCGAGTTCCCCAAGATGGATTCCTTCTTCAAATCTCCGGGGCAGGTAAGCTCCACGGGCCCAGTAAATGTCGAGGGAGTAATCATGGGCAGGTCCCAACCCTCCACCTTCAGCAGGAAGGACGGTACCGAGGGCAAGGTTGCCCGACTCACACTCGAAGAGGGCGGCAGACAGATAACCACAGTCCTCTGGGACGAGAAGGTCGACGAAGCCGCCAAGTGGGGCGACGGCACACGTGTCCGGATAATCGGCGCCAACTCTAAAGTCCGTCAAGGAGGAGGCTTTGAAGTCCACCTTAACAGGAGCAGCGAGGTCGAGGTCTTAGAGGAGGGCGTTCTCCCACGTGAGCCACTTAGCATGTGGACGAAGATCGGTGAGCTTCGCGACGGTATGCGCAGTGTAAGTGTTGCCGGCAGGGTGATGAGCGTCAACGAGCCACGCGAGTTCACGAGGAAGGACGGCACGAAGGGGCGAGTAGCCTCCGTTGTTCTGGAGGACGAGACGGGCATTGTACGCCTAAGCCTCTGGGACGATGATGTAAACGCCCTCGGCGACATGCCCATTGGCACGATCGTCGCCGTGGAGAATGGCTACACGCGCGCCGGCTTCGGGAACACTATCGACTTGAACGTGGGTCGAATGGGCGCGATGAAGATCAACCCCGACGGCGTCATGGTTGAGATTGTGGACGCCTCGGAGCGCGTCACACAGATCAAGGACCTGCGTGAAGGCACAAAAAACATAACTATTGAAGGTCAGTTGCTCGACGACCCAATCAGCCGCGAGGTGAACACGATGAGGGGGCCGACGAACGTCGTCAGTTTCCGAGTAGATGACGGCACCGGCGAGGCCCGGATAAGCCTATGGAGAGAGCACGGCAAGGCAGTTGAGGGACTCACAGCCGGCGCCCGTATACGCTTCGAGAACTGCAACATACGTGAGCCCTTCGACGGGCTCATGCAGGCGACGAGCACCCAATTCACAAAGATAACTGTCCTCAAGAAGTAGGCAAAAGTAGCCCGACGAGCAACTGGACCAGCTCCTCATCCGTGTTTGTTATCTTCTCGAGGAGTACGTGCCTGTGGACGAGAGCGTCCACTATGGCGTAGTTCAGCGATATCCTCTGGAGCCTCTTTTTGTCCTTGTACCTTTCGGTTAGAACGGCGTCGCGTGTCCTCTTGCTCCCTGCGAAGATGTCGTGATCCTCAAGGTTTGCGATATCGAAGGCCCTGTAGAGGGCTTCGTTATCTCTATGGGTCTTGATATGGCGGCGTATTTCCTCCTCGAGGGTTCCAGGGGTGTCTGGATCTATCTCGGATGGGGTAGTTGTAAGGAGATAGCTCTCGTAGAGCTTGCTCGCCACCTCGGGCTTACCGGCGGGGAAGTACCTGTAGATGATGCCGACGCTGACGCCAGCAGCGTCCGCTATGTCGCGTATGGTGATGGTGGGATAGCCTTTCTCCCTAACGAGGTCAGCGAAGGCGTCCAGTATCTGCCTCTTTTTGGCCTCCGCGTCGCGCGTATACGCTGCCAAACACATCACTGTTGAACAATGTTCATAAGGCTTTAATATGGTTGTTGCCAAAGGCATTATTGAACGATGGTCAACAAGCGAGACGCGTGCTCCGTCTGGGCTCTGCGCCTTCCTGTGTTAGTGGACGTCATCGTGGGGGGAAGGTGAGAATGCTCTCCCCTCTCACCGTCAGCACGCTGATCCAAGTCAGTGTCGTTGTCATCCTCTGCGTCGGCTTCACCTTCACGTACATGATGGAGAAGTTCCCGAACTTCGCCCACGCCGCGTTTGCTACAGTCGGAACCGTCGTCTCCTTCACCCTAGTGAAGTTCAGCGGCTTCGATCCCTACAGAGCGATCCCCGCTTCGATGCTTTTTTGTGGGCTGCTCGGGTTGGGGCTTTACAGGTTCGTTGTACGCCCGATAAAGGCGACGGGAGCACGGGAGATCACCCTTACCTTCGCGTTCTTCGTTATGGCGCAGGTCCTCTCAAGTCTCATCAACATCTACAGCTACTGGTACCTTTACGAGATGCGTGCCCCAACTAGCGGCTTTTACTTCTTCAGCGGCGACTTCACGTGGGAAGGTTACCCCGGCGTGCTTCTTGTCGCAGTACCGACGTGCCTACTCCTCGTCTTCTCATTATGGTTCTTTCTTACACGTGTCAAGCAGGGCATAGCCTTCAGGGCGGTCGCCGAGGACGAGATCCTCTCTTCCAGCTTAGGCGTCAACGTGGAGGGAATACATCTCCTGAGTTGGTTTATCACGGGTCTGCTTGCGGGGTTGGCGGGCGGGCTAATTCCTCTTTGGAGATACACGGGGCTCGACGCGAACGATCAGTTCCTCATACTCGTAATGACTGGCAGCGTTTTAGGTGGACTTAACACGGTTGCGGGAGCCATCGTGGGGGGCATTCTCGTCGTCGCCTCCCAGAAGATATTCACCGCCCTCGGCGTCACATTCGTGGGGGTAGACATCTTCGCCTACGAGTCGCTCTTCCCCATGGTGCTCGTCGTTCTCGTTCTGTTCCTTCAACCAGAGGGCTTCATGGGGATCTTTGATAGGTCGAAGATACCTGGCAGGCCTCTTGCTGAAAGATTGAGGAACAGCTACGCTGCCTTTGCCGAGTTTGTTAAGAGGAAAAAGTAGGCTTTTGGAGTGCCCGGTTACTTGTGGGCCTTCTCCATCACGCCTATGCTCGCATCGAGGACGTCGAGGCTCTTATCAACTAGATCCTGCGTGATGGCGAGCGGTGGCATGAGGCGTATGACACTCTTCCCGCAGTTGACGACGGCGATGCCCTTCCTGAAGCAGTCCATCATCACGTCCTCAGTCTCCTGGCTGGCGGGGACCTTGCTCTTCTTATCTTTGACCAACTCGAGGCCGCACATGAGGCCAAGTCCGCGAACGTCACCGACCATGGAGTGGTTCTCCTTCATCTCGTTGAGCCTCTTCATGATGTGTATGCCCTGCTTTGTGGCGTTCTCAAGCATCTTTTCCTCCTTCATCGCCTTGATAACGGCGTTTGCCGCAGCGCAGGCAACGGGGTTCGCCCCGAACGTGGATGCGTGGCTGCCCGGGGTCCAGTCCTGCAGGTCAGCCCGAGAGGCCATGACGCCCAACGGAAGGCCCGCGGCAATGGCCTTGGCGATTGTGACGATGTCGGGTGTGACACCAAAGTGCTCTATAGCGAACCACTTTCCCGTCCTGCCCATGCCCGACTGCACTTCATCGACCGCGAAGAGTATGCCGTACTTATCAAGTAATTTCTTGAGCTTCTTGAAGTAACCCGCAGGTGGAACGACGTATCCGCCTTCGCCTTGCACCGCCTCTGCGATGAGCATCGCAACCTCTTCTGGTGGCACGAATTTACTGAAAAGGTACTCCTCGATGTAGTCTACACAGTAGTAGTCGCAGCTTGGACACTCTAGGTGGAATGGGCACCTGTAGCAGTATGGGTAGAAGATATGCTCTACACCGGGTACGAGTGGGTGAAAGTATCGGCGCTGAGCCGGGCGGCTAGCCGTTAGGCTGACGGCGCCCATTGTGCGTCCGTGGAAGCTACTAATGTACGCGAGGATGAGCTGTCGCTTCGAGTGCCAGCGTGAGAGTTTTATCGCCGCCTCATTCGCTTCAGCGCCGCTGTTTCCCATGAAGAACTTCTTCTCGAAGTTCCCAGGCACGATGCTGTGGAGTTGCTCGCCGAGATCCAGGTAGTTTTCATAAAAGAAGTCTGTGTAGCTGTAGCTGAGGAACTTATCCGTCTGCTCGTGGATCGCCTTTAAGACCTTGGGGTGGCTGTGTCCGACGCTCATGACGGCGAGGCCCGAGTTCATGTCGATGAACTGGTTACCGTCGACATCGGTTACTATACAGCCCTTCGCCTCCTTAACGACTAGGGGATAAGCCCTGCCGAAGGAGGGGGAAATGTACCTCTGGTCCCTTGCGACAGCCTTCTGCGCCTTAGGGCCTGGAGGCGTGACTACGATCTTCGGGTAACTCAACCACTTCACCCTCTTCGAGGTCTAGTCTGCTCCACCTAGGATAAAAGGAGTGACGGTTGCCGCACGTGGGAGTACTTACAGTCGAAGCGCTAGGCGAGAAGGGCCACGGCGATGGCGGCAAGGAAGGTCAGAGGGAGCGCTGCGGCGGCGGTCCTTATGAAGACCCTGAAACTCGTCTTCACCACCCCTCTGAGCAGCTCTATACCCCTGTGCCCAATAATCGGCACTCCGTCCACGACGACACGAGTGAAAGCCGCCTGTGC
>JBFYNQ010000098.1:0-5315 GCA_041304265.1 Candidatus Bathyarchaeota archaeon
ATCTACCTCACCGGCTCTGAAGTATTAATCGACGGGGGGAACATTCTACAGGAGGAGTACCTGTGACCCTACTTCCCAAAGTAGGGTAGTTGCGAACACGTGTCTTGTGGCTTGTATAGATTTCCCAGGGGCTTTTCCTCAATTACTCGATTGCCTTGTTTTCGGCTTGTTTTTCATGTTTGAAGCTTTTTTTATGGTAGTTTAGTGGTGGTTGGCTAAGGAGGTCGGTGGCGTAGCTGTCAATGCGTGGGGCGCCGCCGCTTCCTCTGGGATAACGACGGTAATAACTAGCTTTATTTACTGAGTTGGGGGGGAGGGGGCGACGAACGCGTCATACTCCTATACCCACACTATATCACGTTTAATATCCTTCACGGGAAAGTTACACTCGGGTTGTCCCCGGATCCCATTCTGGCTCAGACCCTTTGCTGGTCGGGGCTTCTCTCTCTGCTTGAGTTAGCAGTAGTCTTGAGGCATAGGGCGTCAGGAATACCCGATTTCTCGATTACTGTGTACATCGGGTTGGGGGTGGTGATGTCCGCCGTCGCCGTGACTATCGGGTTAAACCTCTACGTCGGGCTGGTATTCGCCTTCGCGGCAGGTTGCCTCTTGGGTCTCGCCACTACCGAGGCGTCATTGGGATGATGGAGCGGAGGGGCAATGATGCGGTGAGGTGCTCCTTAGGGACGATCGGCTTCCAGATCATTGGCAGCGCGCTCCTCGCCTGCATAGCTTATGGGTTCGACACGCGTCCGGGGGAACGACTGCACATTTTCCACAGCCTGCAACAGTACGACTTCACGATAATAGATACAAAGGGCATCTTCCTAGTCGTGCCACTCGTCTGCATAGCCGTATACTTCGTGATTCTGGCGCTGTCTCGGATGACAATATTGAGGTCGCTGATCACCGCCTCGGGTGAGGCTCCCGAACTGGCGATGATCCAGGGCGTGAACCCGTGGAGGGTGAAACTCAACATATGGGTGTTCTCGGGTGGCCTAGCGGCGCTCGCTGGCTCGCTATTCCCGCCGTTCTGGCATATAGATCCTGGATGGGAGGCCCCGTTTCTTTTACCGATCTTCGCCGTCGGCGTTCTAAGTGGCTTTGAGTACCTGCTCGTCGTTGTCATCGCATCGTACATCGTTGGCGTCACCGAGATAATGGGCTCACTCTGGGGGCAGGTCAACTTCGGTACGTGGGTTGGGGTATACAGGCCGTTCTTCTCTATGGCTTTCATCTACTTCGGGATGCTTCTCATCCCCCGCGGCCTCGTCGAGGTGAAGGAATTATACACGGACATAAGGGGAGGCTTCAAGCTCTTCAGGTGAAGGCTTTTCGTCGTCTACCTTATCGTACTGGCGCTCGTAGGAATGGCGATCGTATCCGACGTCGTCTACTTCAACTCCAAGGAGGCCTCGATGGTGGATACAACGGCGGGCTGGGTGAACGCCGCTAACAGGGTGGGTGTCACCGGGGCGAGAATCTATCCGGATACGCAAGACCCCCGCCTACTTAAGAACCAATACTTCGAGAACGTCTACCCGCCGGATCACGTGTACACGATCTACTCTATCCGTGAGTTCACGGAAATCATTAAGGTCAGGGAAGCAACCATCGTCTACATGCATGATAACGCTCTCTACCTCATCGTTGACCAAACACTCGGCTGCGTCTACTACCCAAGCTACGACAACTTCGGGCGCTAGATGGTTTTGATGCGGTAGACGACGCGTCTCCCGTAGTCGGTGACGACCTTCGCGTATCCGGTGAGCTCGGTGTCGAGTGCCGGGTCGCCCGTGTCGACTAGGAGTGACTTACCGTGTAGAGTGGCGAGCTTCGCCGGCGTCGCCGCTATGACTATGTTCTTCCGACCTACTGCGCGTATTACGCGTGGGCTTATTTGCTGGTTGCCTCGTCCGAAGACGAATCCCTGGCCTCCGATGGCAGTAACTATAATCTTAGCTTTCTTCCCCGAGACTAGCTTGAGGAGCTGCTCCTCGTTCACATCCGAGGCGATTATCCTGCGACCCTTCACGACGTCGACGCCGAGGAGCGTCTTCACGAGTCCGAGGTGCTCGGCGACGCTGCTTACAGTGGAGCCAGGACCGAGGACATAGAACGTCTCAGGGTCCATCTCGTCGGTGAGGTCCACCGCGATCGCCCTGAGGTTCTCCCCCTCATCAACGGGGCTCGCCTCCTTGCTCCCCTGAACGTACGCCTCATCCCGGGGCACGCGCAGGTAGCCGTAGAGGCGGGCGCTCAACCTGTTGTCCCTGAACGCCTCCTCGTCGATGTCCATGACCTCCGCCTGCTGGACGAATGCGATATCGCCGGCGAGGTACTTCGCCGCAAGTGCTCCAGCGGCTGCGGGCGAGACCGCGTAGACGCCGGAGTGCATCTTGACCCCCGTAGGTATGCCGAGGGCTACGACCCTACCATCGACAGCCTCGAAGATGTCCCGCGCAGTGCCGTCGCCGCCCGCGAATAGGAGAAGATCGACGCCAAGCCCAGCCATCTCTGAGGCGGCATTTTTCGTGTCGGCGGAGGTCGTCTCACCCGCTTTGATATTACCGACGACCCTCGGTGCGAAGCCCACCGTGCGCGCTTCGTCCTCCCCCATCTCCCCAGGATAGGTGACAAGTTCGACATCCTTCACGGTAACGAGGTGCCTGAGTGCCTCAGTAGCCCTCCCCGGCGAGGTCTCAGTGGCGCCCAGCTCCCTCGCCATCTTCAGTGTCTCCGCGCCGTCACTACCCTTGAGCCCGACGCGTCCACCCATCCCCGCAACGGGGTTAACGATCAATCCGAGGCGCTTCAACTACCCCTCAAGGAACAATGGAGGCGGGAATTTAAACTCCACCCGCCCCAATTATTGAGTATATAGAAACTATTTGGGTTGCACTTATACCCCCAGAAATGTAACTCTTATCTGAAGATAGGAGGAATTGAAAACCATGTCGCTGTTCGGTTCGGCAGGCGGTTCGATGGTCACGTGGCTAATCATAGCCATCGTGCTGCTCATATTGCTGCTCATCTTTGTCCTCCCCGGCTTCGCTTTAGTCCGGGATAATGAGGTAGGTGTACTAACGAAGAAGATGTCAGGCAAGAAGCTCCCGCAGGGCAAGATCATCGCCACTGAGGGCGAGATCGGTGTCCATGCCGACACCCTGATGCCCGGGCTATACTGGCGATTCCCAATAATCTGGAAGATAAACAAGAGCCGAGTCACACAGATACCCCAGGGCAGCGTCGGCATAATCGAGTCAATAGACGGCCAGCCCCTCCAGAAGGGCAGACTCCTCGCCGACGACGTCGAGTGCAACTCCTTCCAGGACGCAGGGGCGTTCCTCAGGAACGGGGGCAGGAAGGGCCCACAGGTAGCCATCCTCCTCCCGGGTACCTACCGCATCAACACAGCGGTCTTCAGAATCGAGCTCACGCCGGCACTACAGGTGCCGAAGGAGATGGTGGGTGTAGTTGTTGCCATGGATGGTATACCGCTCCCATCCGGCTACATAGTCGCACCCGCACCCAATGGCGACCACAAGCACTTCCAGGACGGCCAGGCATTCATCAGCACCGAGGGTTTTAGGGGTCCTCAACTTGAGACCCTACAACCCGGTGAATACTATATTAACAAGCGTCTCTTCGCAGTCACCCTCTACAGCGTCGCCGTCGTCCCGCCAGGCTACGTCGCCGTCGTCATCTCGAGCGTCGGTAAGGAGCTTGCCAGTTCCCCAATAGCGCCGAGCATAACCGTGACGCCTGACCTCGGCCAACCCCTACACGAGGCGGTCGAGTCCCTCCTCATAACCGATAGGAATGAGCGTGGGATATTCAGGGACCCCATCGCCCCGGGTACATACAACCTCAACATGATCGCCTACAAGGCAGAGCTGGTACCGACAAGCGCCATCACAATCGACTGGGCTAGCTCCCAGGGCCCCGCCGAGACAAAGATAATCGGCCACCAGAAGGAGGAGGTAGGCCAGAGCGCCAAGATAACCGAGTTCTTCAAGTTCAGCCAGCTCAAGGTCACATCGAAGGACGGCTTCCAGTTAGACGTAGATGTCAGGCTCATCATACGTATCCCGCCGCCGAACGCCCCCTTCGTAATCGCGCGCTTCGGAACTGTCAGCAACCTCATCGAGCAGGTAGCCCACCCCCTCATCGACAGCAGCTTCCGAAACGAGGCAGGCAAGAAGGCGGCGATGGAGTTCGTCCACAGCCGCACCGAATTACAGCTACAAGCACTCGAGAAGGCACGCGAGGAGTTTAGCAAGTACCACGTCGAGGTACAGGGCCTCCTCATCGCCTACATCAACGTCGACACGCAGCTCCTTGAGACACAGACCAAGAAGGAGATCGCTGTACAGCAGCAGAAGCAGTATGAGCAGGAGGCACTTGCCCAAGAGCAGCGTATCGCTGTCGCAGAGAAGACCGCTAGGGCTAACCAGCAGGAGAACGTCATCTCTGCAAAGCTCAGCATCGAGATTGCCACGGACCGCGCCGAGGCGGCGCGCCGCGAGGCTGAGGGCATACGCGACGCCACAAAGACCAAGGCGGACGGTACCGCCTACGAGAACGAGCAGGTAGGTGAGGGATTGGCCGCCGCGTACAGGGCACAGACTGAGGTGCTGGGACAACAGAACGTCGCCGCCCTAAAGCTCTTCGAAGAGATCGCTAACGGCAAGATAGTGATAACCCCCGAGGTACAGGTCACCGGGGGCGGCGAGAATTCGGGCAACCTCGTCAACGCGCTCCTCGCTACGATGCTCAGGAAGAGCAAGACGACGACGCAGTAACCCTACTTTTTCTTAGGCGGCTCTCCGAGGAAGACGTTGGCGCCCGCGACTGGGTTTCCGGCGAGCCTCCTGAAGCTGTTTATCTGACCCGTGTGCGTCAGGGCGTCGGAGAAGGGGCCGTTCACCATATTCCAGAACGGCTTGTCTCGGATTTGCAGCCTGCTGAGGTCCTCGTCGCTCATCGCCAGCATCGTTTCCCTGAGATCGTGTATTATCCTCAACGCTTCCGCCCTCATGGCTAGACAATCGACTGGCTGCTCGTATGGCTTCTTCAGTGCTGAACTGCTCACCCAGTTCATGAGCTCCCAAACGTGTGAGACGAGTTCCCCGATGGTCATCGTGTCCTCGGCGGGACGGAACTCGTAGTCCTCTGAGCGTAACCCTTCCGTAGCCCAGTAGAAGCGGAACCCGAGGCCGTCGAGCATCCGAGTAAGAACAGCCGCGCCAGAGACGTGGTCAGGGTGGTCAGGAATCCGATAGTAATTTTCCATCGATCTCAGCTCAGTACAC
>JBFYNQ010000099.1:0-11700 GCA_041304265.1 Candidatus Bathyarchaeota archaeon
CCGGTTGCTTCCTCTTCACGTCGAACGTGCCAGAGAGGTCAACGAATGGCCCCTCATCCACATCCTCATCCAACCTGATCCTGCACTCAAGGACAAGCTCAGCATCGGCTGGCGCAAGGGCATCAACGTTCGGACACCTAACCAACTTAAGTCCGCCGAGGAGGTTGTTGGCGACATCGTACTCGCAGACCCCCCAGCCGACGGGCATGCTCGCCGCAAGCAACACGGCCGGGTGCAGTCCGATGGAGACGCAGCAGTCAAGTGACTTCTTCCCCGATTGACGTGCGAGTTGCGTCAGTCTGTGTAGGTGCCGGGGCACTATCCTAATCGTCATCCGTTTGGCATCTATAACCATGAGCCTGTGAAAGCTCACATTCTCCACCTTCCCGTCAGGGCTCTTCGCGTAGAGGATGCCTGAGGTTATGAATGGACCCGGGTCACCGTCGAAGTGGGTAAGAATCGGTATCTTTGTTAGGTCGCCTTCCTCGACGACCTCTAGAACGGGACCCTTCTCCGCGACCTCACACTTCTTCGGGCTTTTTATCGCTTGCTGAAGGCGCGTGTATAGGTCTTTCGCCTCGATCCCCAGCCCCTGCAGGATACGCCCACGCGTCCCACAGATGCCACCGACTACCTTTGTATCGAAACCCTTAGTCTTCTCGAACATTATCGCTTTGCCGGCGTCGAACCGTTGGAGCGCCGCGGCCATTTCCAGCCTTGGGCTCAGTGGCTCATTGATCTTGATGATGTCTCCACTCTTCTCCAAGTGCTTCAAGAATGCTCTAAGGTCGCTCAACTCTTCTCCTCCATCACGCGCTTGGCGATATCTATCAGGGTCTTGCCGATTGCCTCAGAGTAACCCTGCGAGATGTGGGTCGAGACTAGGCTCAATTTCCCTGTCTTCGCCGAGATGTGCGTTCCCAACATCCTGCCCAGCATCTGGTCTCTGTCGCCGAGCAGCTGCGAGGAGGCCATCCCGGGAACTGTGGCCGTCGTAGATCCAAGCCTCGGCTCCTCCCCCTCCCAGAAGAGGGCGATGACAGCGTTCTCGAGCTCAAGCACCCCGCAGTGGAGCACCTTTCCCTCCATCTCCGCCTCCCCAACCCTGAAAGCCAGGCTCATTACCCGAAACTACCCCCGGCATGAGTTAAGCCTATCCCACGGTATTCCCTACTTGGGATCAGAAAAATGAGGCTCCTCATACTCTCCGACGTACATAGCAACCTCTCCGCCCTCGAAGCGGTGCTCGAAGATGCGGGGCGGTGGGACGCCGCTATATCCGCCGGCGACGTCGTCGGCTACGGCCCAAACCCCGAGGAGTGTGTCGAAACTCTCATGTTCAAGGGCTTTAGGTGTGCCCGGGGGAATCACGATAGTGCCGTCTGTGACGGAGACTCGTCATGGTTCAATGACGATGCTCAGGACGCGATCAATATCAACAGGGGCCAGTTATCAACTAGGAGCATGAGGTGGGTCGGCTCGCAGCCCACGGAGCTGCGGCTCAAACTCCAAGGGCTTGACATCGCAGTCTATCATGGCAGCCCGACCGAGCCCCTGACTAGTTACATATACCCACAGGACGCCAAGGCGCGGTGCGATAGCCTGCTGGAACATACGGGCGCCGACGTCATCATTCTCGGCCACACCCACATCCCTTACATAGTCGAGAGGAAAGGCAAATTCATCATAAACCCCGGTTCTGTTGGGCAACCTAGGGACGGCGACGCCCGCGCAAGCTACCTAGTCCTCGAAACCGACCGATTTACTGCTGAGCTGAGACGTAGTGAGTATAGCATAGACGCTACCGCTGAGGCAATTGACAGAGCCGGGCTCCCCCACAGGTTCGCGACCCGCTTGTACAGGGGCATTTAGCCCGGCAATGTTACTTAAATAAAAGCGGAAACCCCTAATGGGTGACAAGCCATGGCAGCGAAGGGGAAACCCGCCGAAATCAAGTCCGCGGAGGAGAAGAGCGGCGGATTCCTATCCAATATTAGGTTGACGAGGACCGCCGCTATAGAGATCGCTGCCCTCGTCACCATACTCGCAGTCGCAATCATACTCAGGATTATGCCCCTACGCTGGGGAGAATACTTCAACGAGTACGACCCATTCTTCTGGTACAGGATCACAGAGTACATCGCCCAGAACGGTTACGCCAGCTACTTCACCTGGCACGACACACTAAGCTGGTACCCGCAGGGACGCGACATAGCGCTCAGTAGCTATCCAGGCAACCCCTTCTCTGCCCTCTTCCTCTATCAACTACTAAACACGATACAGATCAAGGTATCCGTCTTCAGCGTCGCCATGTACTTCCCCGTCTTCATGGCAATCCTAGTCTGTATCCTCTCCTACTTCTTCGGAAAAGACTTCGGCGGCCGAGCCGTTGGCATATTCACCGCCCTCTTCATGGCCATCAGCCCCACCTACCTCAGCAGGACGGTTGCGGGCTTTTTCGACACCGAGAACATAGGCATATTCGGAATAATTGCGACACCTTTCTTCTTCCTCCGAAGCATACGCAAAGAGAACTCGATGTTTAAAAGCGTCGCATACGCACTCGCCGGCGGGTTATCTATGGGGTACGCCTTCGCCTCTTGGGGCGCCGCTCGCTACATCTCCAGCATGCTCCTCCTCTACGTCGGCGTCCTCCTCGCCACGGGTAAGATCGAGAGGCGTCACATCATCTCCTATTGTATCACAACCCTGCTAGGATTCCTCATAACACTGCCCGTTCCACGTCTCGGCATCGACTACATCATGAACATCGAGAACCTCGCCGCCATAGGCGCTATAGGCCTCCTCGTCCTCTACGAGGCGGTGAAGACGCGGCTTCCAGAGCGAAACGCCCGCATGGTCACCGTCGGCCTCGTCGTCCTCGGCGTAGCCGCTATGATTGTGCTACCCATCTTCGGCATCGGGAACCCAATAACAGGCAAGTTCGCCAAGGTCCTCAACCCATTCCAGGAGACAACCCTCCTATACACGTCCGTCGGCGAGAACAAGGTCTCGAGCTGGGATGTTTTCTTCACTGACTTCGGTATTACGATAATGCTCGCGACTCTCGGTGCTTATATAATACTCAAGGAGGGCGGAGAGGACCGGAACTATATGCTCCTCTTCTTCCTAACCTCCGTCTACTTCACGGGTACCGTCGTCAGGATAAGCCTCATACTCTCCTTCCCCGCCTCTCTCCTCGCCGCATACGCCCTCGTAAAACTCGTTGGGTCATTCCGTCCAGCCATAATGAGTGCAGGTGAGACCCAGAGCAAGAGGCGCAAGGCTCAAGCCTTCGTCGTCAGCAAGGGGCTCGCAATAATCTTTATGGTCCTACTCGCCGGCTCCCTCCTTCCCCATACACTCAACGCCTCCGCCTCAGCTACAAGCCCCGGACCAATCGTATACAGCGGAGTCCCGGTCCTAATCGGAGGCGACTACGCGACGGACTGGAGGGACGCCCTAGCTTGGATGAAGGCGAATACGACGCAGGACTCCATAATCTGCTCGTGGTGGGACTACGGGTACTGGATAGAGACGATGGCAAACCGCACGACGCTCGCCGACGGCTCGACGATGAACTGGACCCAGATAGTCAACATCGCTGACATGATGATGCTGCCCCAGAATGAGTCACTCCCAATCATGCAAAAGTACGATGTGGACTACGTAGTCGTCTTCTTCAGTTATAATCCCAACACAGGTGATGAATGGCCCTTTGGAGACAACGCGAAGTGGCCCCAGATGGCCCTAATCACAGGTCTCGATGTCAACTCTTACTATACGTATAACTCAACCTCGGGCCAGTACCAGTACTCACAGAAATTTGCTCAGACGACTATCTATAAATTAATGACTGGAAACATCGACAAAAACCACTACGAACTCGCCTATGAGTCTGAACTCGGCTGGGTGCTCATCTACAAGGTCAAGTACTAGCCCACCCAACACTTATCTCGGGGCGAGTCCCGATCATTTTGAAATGTCCACAAAGGTAAGGGCATCACATATACTAGTCGAGAAGCAGTCGCAGGCACTAAAGGTGCTCGAGGAGTTAAAGTCTGGCGCAGACTTCGGGGGGCTCGCAAAGAAGTACAGTACATGTCCTTCGGGGAAGAGGGGCGGTGACCTTGGCCAGTTCGGCAGAGGTCAGATGGTCCGCGAATTCGAGCAGGCGGCATTCGCGCTGAAGCCGGGGCAGGTGACCGAGCAGCCGATAAAAACACAGTTCGGTTACCATATCATAAAAAGGACGAGTTGAGGTCGAGGCTGAATCTAAGCCCATATATGGCGACCAGCGCAAGACTGAATCTGTCTCTTCTCTTATCTCTCACCATTTCGCATTCCCTTTTACACCCGGGGCAATACCCGCTAGCGATCATTTTCTAGATTTAAGTGGCGACAGTTGATCGCTACACCTCACTCAGTTGAGTATCTCTAATATCCCGATCTCCCTTTTTACGAATAGGTGGGGCCAGACGGCACCGGGGTCGAGGTAGAGACTTCACAGAGATTACAGGTTGTGCACTTGCTATTGCACGGTTATACTACTGCCTAGTTGGCGATCATCCTCAAGCGGGGAGGGTTCCACGAACCTTATACCCCCCCATAAATCTGTTAAAAATATATAAAAGCACTGTTGTTGCGCTTTCAAACAGTTTTCTGCATAATCTTTAATACTCCTCAGTGGGTTGAAACTGAAACAATAGGTGTAACCATGTCATACAAGAACTCAAGGGCGGGCGACCTAAAGATCGGCAGCTATGCCCTCATCGATAATGAGCCCTGCCAGATCGTCGACATCGATAAGAGCAAGCCTGGCAAGCACGGTAGCGCTAAGATACGTGCCAGCGGTATTAGCCTCTTCGACGGGAAGAAGAAAACCTACCTCGGCCAAGCCGACGCGGGTATCCAGGTTCCCATCGTCGATAAGAGAAGCGCTCAGATCGTCTCAATAACCCCCGGCCAGGGTGTGCAGTTAATGGACCTCGAGACCTACGAGACTATCGACATTGCAACGCCGACGGACGAAGAGATCACGGGCAAGATCGCCGCCGGGAAAGAGGTCGAGTACTGGATCATAATGGGCCGGTACAAGATCAACCGCGTCAAGAGTTGAGCGGCTGGTTGAAGCGCGTCCACCAGATGCGCCTCCGAGCCGGGATGACCGTCGGCGAGTTAACTGACGAGATGCGAAAGACCGGCGTCATGCAGGCGGGCAGAGTCGGCAAAGCGACAGAAATCGTCGCCGAAATGTTCTCCGACCCCGAATACACGACTTGGATTACCCTCTCTGGCCCACTCTGTCACGGCGGGCTGCGCGTTGTATTTTCTGATCTAATCAAGAACGGCTATGTGGACGCCGTCGTGACAAACGGCGCGAACATGGTCGGCGACCTCATCGAGGCTATAGGCGCTCATCACTACATTGGGAAGGTCGACGCGGACGACGAGGAGCTTTACGAGAAGGGCATCAACCGCGCCTACGATATCTACTTCGAGGGCAAGGTCTTCGAAGACCTCGAGAAACACGTCTACAAGCTTCTTGACGACATCCCCGAGAAGACTCGTGACGGTATCGCCATCAACGAGATGTTGAAGGAAATAGGTCTCAGGCTCAAGGACGAGGATTCGATACTCTACAACGCGGCGAAGAGGGACGTTCCAATCTTCAGCCCCGGGTTCCTTGATTGCATGCTCGGTATACCCCTCTATATGTACTCTAAGCAGAGAAAGCTCGTGATCAATCCCCTGAAGGACTTTGACAGATTCATGGACATGGTTTACGAGGCGAAGAAGGCAGGGGCAATTATACTCGGCGGCGGGACGCCGAAGCACCACACACAGTACATGCACACTCTCAGGGAGGGCCTCGATGCGGCGATCCAGATAGGCTCCGCACGAGTCGAGGACGGGAGCCTGAGTGGCGCGCCGTTGAAGGAGTCAATAAGCTGGGGTAAGCTCAAGGGTGAGAGGATGGACATGACCGCCACAATATTCGGGGAGGTCACGAGTATACTGCCCCTAATCATCGCAGGTGCCCTCGAGAAGGTCGAAGGCAAGAAGAAAAAGTAGGATTAGTACGCCTTACGAGCTAGTTCTGCGCCTTTTACGAGGTTGTCAAGCTTCCTATAGGTGACCTCCCAAGTGCGGGTTCTAAGGCCGCAGTCAGGTGCTACGAAGACTCTCTCGGCGCCTGTTATGTCGGCGACGCAGAGTATGCGGTCCCTGATGACCTCTGGTGTGGCGATCTCGTCGGTGTGGACATGTACGAAGCCGGGGGCATAGGCACCCTCGTAGCCGTGGTCTTCAAAGCTTCTGATGAGGTCGTAGGCGGGGCGCCTTCTTCCTGGTGCCTTCGTGTCCCTATTGGCGAACTCTAGGCTTAGCTGGTGGCACCCCTTGAGGTCGGGGGCGTAGCGTGCAAGGAGTCCATAGTCGCTGTAACAGTTGTGTAGGCTGAATCTGCAGGGGAGCCCAGCGACGAGCCTGTTCCACGCCTCGACGAAGAGGCTCATCTCCTCTGTGGTGGGCTGGGTGGTGAGGGCGGGCTCATCTATCTGTATCCACTTCGTTCCTGCGGTGATGAGCTTCTCGATCTCGGGGCGTAGAACGTTGTCGACGATGTCGAGCATCAGCTCTCTTCGTGCGCGGTTCTTTCTCTCTTTTAGGCTCTTGACTTTGTCTAGCTTTCGCCAGTAGTGCTCGTTGAAGCTCCAGTCCGTCATAGTGTATGGACCGGTTATTGGTATCTTGAGCTGCGACTCTGTATGGGGTTTGATGTACTCGAACTCGTTGATGTAGAAGGGGTCGTTATACTTGATCTCTCCCACAACAGCTGCCTTACGGTAGTAGCGGTAGTCAAAGCTCTTTATCCACCCCGTGAACTCGAAACCCTCAACGTTCTTGGCGACGTGTGCGTACATCTCCTCACGCCACTGCTCACCCGTGTAGACATAGTCTAGACCGAGCTTCTCAAACATCTTGACAGCATATAGTGTGCTCCACTTGACGACTTGATGGCGCTTTTCTGGGGAGTCGCCCTTGAGCAGCTTGATCAGTGGATTATAGTCGATGTTGAGCCTCTCTCCCCATATCTCCGCCTCGGAGATGTCCGCCTTAGTTATCTTCGCGCCGCTGTAGCCCTTGAGCCTCCATGCATGCTTAGAAAGGCTGCCTATCTCATAGGTCTCGAAGAGTTTCGCCATCAAGCGTCCCTCCTGAGGTTATCCGCCACTTGAACTAGTAGACTAATCTTCTGCTCTGTTTTCTCCCAAGTGAGGAAGTCGGCGTCGCAGTTCGTCGAGACGTAGACGTCTTTTTGCTTCATGGTCTTTAATATCTGTCTAGCGACTGCTGTGATCTCCCCCACATCCTCGATGGTCGAGTTCCTTGCATCAACTATGCCGAGTGAAATTCCGCCCCTCAGCTTGAGCCCCTTCAGAGTATCTGGCGCAGTCTCGTATAAGTCCAATCCGAGGTCAGAGACTGGGTAGGCGAGTGCCTCCGGGAGTATGTCTGCGGCGTTTCCGAAGAATGTTTGCAGGCAAGTTTTCACATTTAACCCTGCCGTGGCGATCTCAAGCACCTTCCCGTATGTCTTGAGTTCCCTCTTCAACGGCTTCGTAGTGACGTAGACGAGGGCGGGATCACTGAGCTGGATGTAACCGTAGCCCAGTTTTTCGAGATGTTTCGCCTCCCTGTTGAGTGCCTCAGCATAGGCGATCTGTAGCTTAATTTTGTCACCGTAGTGCCGATCGTCGGCGAGTGAGGCGAAAGTGAAGGGTGCCGGGAGGACCGCCTTCAGGGTAGCTCCCTTAGGTAGCAGTCTCCTATATCCAAGCCTCTCTGTCACAGATCCCTTGTAGGTGATCGGTTCCTCGATAATGGGGACTCTATAGAATGTGTTGTTGTTGAACCACCGCGCCATGGGGCCGAGTGAGACGCCCCCCAGCCCCATGGTGAATGGACGGAGAAGGTCGTTCCATTTGAGAAGCCCATCGCTGACATGGGTTAGTCTTGCCTGTCCTTCAATTAACTTCTTCGTGGCTTCAAAGTACGCTGCTTCCAACTCCTCCTCCGTTAGCTTCGCCCTGTCGTAGGCTCGCGTCTTGACGATGAGTTCCTGCGGTCTCGGTAGGTTCCCGGATACGCTTGTTCCAATCATGTTATTTCCTCCACTAGTCTGTTCGTCGCCTCGTCGCTGCCTATCGGCATTAGGTGGAAGCCTATGCTGTAGGTTGAGAGGCTCGACTTTAAATCGTCTACAAAGCCTGCAAGTTGTTGGACGACGCCGCTGATGAAGTCGGGGTTATTCTGTAGTTTCTCGAGGGTTTTTCCCCTGATCTTTATGCCGGGCATCTGGGAGACGGCTCGCAGCCGCTGCGGCGTCGATATAGGGGCAAGCCCTATCTGTACGTGACGGTCTATCCTATCGCCACGCTCCTCAGCTTCGGCGAAAAAGTCGAGGGCTTGCCCCGAGTCGTAGCTTATCTGGCTGATGAAGTAGTCAAACCCAGCGTCGACCTTCTTCCTGAGGGTGTCCTGCTCGTGGGGGCGGTCGAAGACGAGTGCACCCCCGATGGTGAATCGAGTGCTCCCCTTTATGGCTTGATTCCCTCTCCTCACACGGGCGTTTCCGTCGTTGAGTCTCTTCACGACGCCGCAGAGCTCCATGCTATTGACCTCCCAAACGGGTCTGAAGTCGTCCCGGTCCTGAGGCGCGTCACCGGTTATTATGAAGAGGTTGTGGTGTCCCAGCATGTCCGCTCCTATAATATCGGACTGAAGGGCGAGCAGGTTCCTGTCCCTGCAACTGAGGTTGGGTATGACGTCGACGTGTAGGCTGTCTTTCGCCAGTGAGCCGTAGGCTATGCTGCTTGCTCGTAGCGTCGCCATGGGGTTGTCAGTGACGGTTACGGCGTTCAGCCTGTCGACTATCGGCGCGATGTTATCGAAGCCGCTTGTCTCGCATCCCCGCGGGGGGAGCAGCTCAAGGGTTAGAGGGTGGCGCTTCTCGAAGAGCGGCTATCACCTTTTCTTGAGCTTATCCGGCCCAATCCGCGTGTTGACGTATTCACCGAATATGGGATGGCACTCCTGGTCAACGAAGTCACCGTCCCACCACTCGAAGGCGAAACAGTCCTCCTCGGGTACCATAACGTGCGGTACTCCCGCCTCGACCCTAAAGATCTCCCCTCGGATGAGGGGAATTTCAGTTATCGAACCGTTGTCATATCTGACGTATTTACCTTTGCCCGATAGAAGCAAGGTATACTGGTTGTATGGGTGCTTGTGGTTGCCTCTATAAGCCCCCACCTTTGTCTCAAGGATGGAGTAGAATCGCCCATCCTTGTGGAATCCTTGCCCGGCACCGACTGCTGCGAAGGTGCCCCATTCCTTTATTTCTATGAGTTTTGGTTTCCTCCGATGCGTAGGCGTATGAAAGCTATTCCTATATATGAGCATTCTTGACTGTGATCATTCCTTAAAGAATTAGTTTGGGCACATGTCTATTAGTAGAAGCTAAAGCAACTACTCATCTATCACCCTCTACCACCAATAAACCTAGAAAAAGGCCTTAAACACGAAAACAAGACCAAAACAAGGGAAAATTGTTGTAGCGGAGAAGGAAACGAGAAACATGACACACGAGCCTTGCAGATGAGGGGCGCCTTGTCTAGCGCCAGGGAACAGGCGCCGAAAATCCCTTGGCTACTTAAACTTACCCAAATAGTATCCCGCAAAGAATATATTCCTACCTAGCTTTCCTATCCCTCTATGCTGCCCGCACTCGAAATAATCCCGGAGAGGAGGCGCAAGCTCGGGCTGACACAGAGCCAGCTAGCAGAGCTGGCTGGCGTTAGCCAGAGTTACATCGCCAAGCTGGAAGCCGGCAACATTGAACCAAGCTATGTCAAGGTCAAGGCACTCTTTGAGGCGCTTGATAGGCTAGAGCAAGAGAAGCAGGTCTCGGCAGGACAGATTATGAACCGCTCTGTCGTCGGCATACAGAAGGGTATGCACATCTCAGACGCGATCGACTTGATGAGAAGGAACGGCTTCAGCCAGCTACCTGTCATGGATGGGGAGAGGAGCATCGGCAGTATCAGTGAGGGGACACTACTCGACCACATGCTCGCCTCGAAGAAGAACGAGAGCCAAGCAATGACAGTTTCCGAGATTATGGACGAGCCTTTCCCCCAGGTCGGCGAGGACGCCCCAGTCAGCCTGCTCACCAACTTACTCAAGTTCTACTCCGCCGTACTGGTTCAGAGGAAGGGGACGATCGCTGGAATAGTCACGAAAGCGGATCTGCTCGGTATCCTAGCCTAGGTGACAAACCTTTTAGAGTGACCGGGGCGTCTTCCTGAACTATGAAGCTCAGCCGTAAGGCTTTACTGTCCCTGCTTGCCGTATTCGTTCTACTCACATCGGGCGTCGTAGCCTGGACCCAATTCTTCCAGCCCAAGGAGGTGGTCGTCATCGAGACCACGATGGGGACGATAGAGGTAGAGCTCGACCGCCAGCACGCCCCAGTTACCGTCGAGAACTTCGTCCAATACGTCAAGGAAGGCTTCTACGACAGCACGATCTTTCATCGCGTCTACGCGGGCTTCGTCGTGCAGGCTGGGGGGTACACTCCTGATGAGAGCGAGAAAACGACGCGCGCCGCGATAAAGCTGGAAACGAACGTCGGGCTCTCCAACGCTTTGGGTACTATCGCGATGGCACGTCAGACCGCACCCGACTCCGCAACCAGTCAGTTCTATATAAATCTCGTAGACAACGCCTTACTCGACTACAAATCCGCCTCGAGTCCCGGTTACGCAGTCTTCGGTAAAGTGGTCTCGGGCATGGACGTAGTGAACAACATCGCTAAGGTACCAGTCGAGACACGCATGGTAAACATACCCGGCTACGGAGAGTATCCCTTCGAGAAGTGGCCAGTCGAGGATATAATCATAACCCGCGCCTACATGAAGCCGTAATCTTCAAACGGCTCTCAACAGCTTATCAAGCCATGGACGGCGAATCACCCTATACTAGCTGGATGTATAGGGGCAAGAGACCACCGAGTGACTCCGCCTACTTCGAGAACATGAGTAGATGCGTCTTCCAATCCGGGCTCAATTGGGTGGCTATCGCTAACCGTTGGCCAGCTTTCAGGAAAGCGTTCGACGACTTCGACATCACAAGCGTCGCCGGCTACGGCTCCGATGATATTGCGCGCCTTATGGGGGACGCCAGTATAATCCGGAACAGGAACAAGATACTCGCTACAATCCACAACGCCCGAGAGTTCGAGAGGATCGTCAAGGAGCGCAGCGGCATCCCAGCATGGTTCGATGGCCTCGACAAGTCGAACAACTACCAAGGCGTCATCAAGAGGATAGCATCACGCTTCAAGCATGTCGGCGCCACATCCATACCCCTCTGGCTCTACTCCGTTGGCGAGGACATAGACATCACAGACCTCGTCGAGAACAGGTTCAAGTGCCCCAAGTGACAGGGTATCCGGTATTGTGGCTCCATAAACCCCTAATAGAGAGAATCCACAGGCGGAATTACGGGGGAGGTGGTGTCCCAACTAATTGGCCAATTTAAAGCTTAGAGATATTCACCCTGCCCATTTTTTTAAGTGACTTCAACGGATTGTCCTAAATGCTGAGGATCTCTTTCTTAGAAGACAGGTAATCC
>JBFYNQ010000100.1:0-4191 GCA_041304265.1 Candidatus Bathyarchaeota archaeon
GACGGTCGCAGGGAGCCCGCAGAGGGTTGCAAAGCTGATCCAGAAGCGCAGCTCATTGTATCTTCTCAGCCCCTCGGGTGTGTTTAGCACTCTGGCCTTCAGGGGCATCCTATGGTCGTGAGGGAACGCCGGGACGAAGGCGGGTGGAATGAGAAAGGCATCGAAGGCACCGAAGTAGTCGCGCCATGCCTCCCTTGCCAGCTCCCTCCGCCAGAGGGCATCCTCGAAATCCTTGACCGAGGAGGCGTAGGCGTGCGCCGCCGCGTACTCGTCGGAGCCGTCGTTCACCTTCTCTGCCTTGAGCAGATCGAATATCTGAGCCACGCTACGTGAGGCCGCTGACGAAGCAAAGCGAATGTACCTGTAGTCATCGAAGAGCCTCCTCGGATCGATTCCCTTTGGCCATCCCTCAGCGATCTCAACTCCCGCCTTCTTGAGAGTCTCTACCATGTTCTCCAGCAGCGCCTTGACCTCGGAGGTGACGCGGCACGCCGGGTCATCGATGACGTAGCCGATACTGTAGTAATCGAGCTTCTTCTTCCTCGGCTCCGGCATCTCCCACGTGTATGCTTTTGCCTCCTCGCCGTCAGGCCCGCCAAGTATCTTCATTGCGAGCATTATGTCGTCGGCGCTCCTCGCCATGGGACCAGCGACGCTGAAGTTGGGTTCCCCCACGGGTATACCGGGTACAGGCGGGATGTGGCCCCGAGCTGAGACAGTGCCTAGGCTTGGCTTATGCCCGTAGAGACCGCAGAAGTGTGAGGGGACGCGTATGGAACCGCCAACGTCGCTCCCGACCTCGAGGAAGCTCAAACCCGCAACGAGCGCCGCCGCCCCACCCCCCGTAGACCCCCCGGGAGTTAGCCCGAGATTCCAAGGATTATTCGACGTGCCATAGAGATCATTGTAGCTCTGCCAGTCGAACGCCAGCTCCGACGTGTTCGTGTGCCCGATGATGATTGCCCCTGCCTCTCTGAGGCGCTTAACGGGCGCTGAGTCGCGTGCGGGCACGTGACTAGCAAGCGTCTTGGAACCCGCCGTCGTGCGTACACCCTTGATCTCAAAGCAATCCTTCACCGTAACTGGGACACCATGAAGAGGACCGAGTTCTTCACCACCCTTCGATTCCTCATCCGCCTTCATCGCGGCGGCTATCGCCTCCATGGCGGTGAGTGTGGCAATTGCATGTAGCTTGGGGTTATACGCCTCGACCCGGTCAAGGATTGCCCTCGTGAGGTCGAGGGATGTCACGTCGCCGCGGGAGACCGCCTTAGCAGCCGCTGAGGCGGAGGCGAACGCTAGCGATGCGGCGGTAACCTTCCTAGGGGACAACTCATAGAGAATGGGGGGCTTATCCCCTTATACCGTTAACCACTCAGGGCAGCCCCACCCGCCCTCAAACCTTAATAGCGGAGCCTCTGAAAGAATCCAAAGGCGAGGAGAATGGACACCGAGACCCGCTTCAGACTAGTCACGCAGGACCTCCAAGAGATAATCACCCCCTCCGAGGTTAGGACGCTACTAGAGACTTACGATCACCCACGCGGATACGTCGGCTTCGAGCCCAGCGGCATGATGCACGCCGGCACCGGCCTCATCGTTGGCAAGAAGATGAAGGACTACGCTGACGCTGGGTTCCACTTCATAATCTACCTCGCAGAATGGCACGGTTGGATCAACAACAAGCTCGGCGGAGACCTCGACAACATACGAGCCGGTGCCGAGTACTTCAAGGACTGCTTCACCGCCCTCGGACTCCCCGAGGGGAAGGTCCAATACCTCTGGGCAAGCGACATTGTTAGTCACAAGGACTACTGGGAGAAGGTCGTACGCGTCATGAAGGCAACCACCATGAAGAGAGCGCTAAGGGCGATGCCCATCATGGGGCGCAGCGCCGACGCCGAGGACGTAGAGTCTAGCTGGGTACTCTACCCAGCACTTCAGACCTCGGACATCTTCCAGATGGACCTAGACGCCGCCTGCTCGGGCATGGATCAGAGAAAGGTACACATGCTTGCTAGGGAGGTCGCGCCGAAGCTCGGCTTCAAGACACCCGTCTGCCTACACAACCCACTCCTCCCCGGCCTCCAGGACTCCACAATACAGGGCAACTTCGATGAGAACGAGGAGATCAATAAGGTCATCTCGACTAAGATGAGCAAGAGTGTCGCCAAGGGGGCCATCTGGGTCAACGACGAGCCCGCTGACATCAGAGCCAAGTACAAGGAGGCATTCTGCCCCCAGAAGGTCGTTGAGGGCAACCCAGTGCTCGAGCACGCCCGCATGATCATCTTCCCCCAGCTAGCCAGGCTCGACGTCGAGCGCCCAGCCAAGTTCGGGGGCAACATCAGCTTCGAGAGCTACGAAGAACTAGCCAAAACGTACGCTGACGGCAAGCTCCACCCCATGGACCTAAAAACGGCGACGGCTGAAGCCATGGTCAAGCTCCTCGAACCAGTCCGCAAGTACTTCGAGACAAAGCCCGAGAACCTAGAGAAGATGAAGAAGCTAAGGGTTACCCGGTAAAAAAAACAGGCTCTACTTTGCATAGCTAGCCATCTTCTCGGCCAACTCAATCGTCCTGCAGCTATACCCGAACTCGTTATCGTACCACGCCACGACCTTGACCATCGTGCCGTTACTCACCGTCGATGAGCCGTCCACAACTGCGCTGTAGGGGCTGTGCACATAGTCGACTGAGACGAGGGGCTCCGTGTCGAAGCCGAGTATACCCTTCATCTTCCCCGCAGCGGCCTCCTTGAAGGCGGCGTTTATCTCATCTGCATTAGGTTTTGCCTTGAGGACTGCGGAGACGTCGATGAGGCTCACGTCGGGCGTCGGGACGCGGAAGGCGGTCCCGTCGACTTTCCCCTTTAGTTCAGGTAACACTTCGCCTATAGCGCTCGTCATCCCCGTCGTCGTGGGGATTATACTCATCGCCGCGGCGCGTGCCCTGCGCAGGTCTTTGTCCGCCCTGTCTAGGAGCATCTGGCTCCCAGTGTAGGCGTGGATTGTCGAGACCATCGCGGATTCAAGCCCGAAGCGGTCATTGAGCACCTTGACTACTGGAGCTACGCAGTTCGTAGTGCAGCTCGCGTTACTCACCAGATGGTGCTTCGCTGGTTCGTAGATGCCATCGTTGCAACCGAGGACTATGGTTGCATCAAGCTTCTTCCCCGGTGCGCCGACGAGGACTTTGCTAGCCCCCGCTTTCAGATGCTTGCCAGCGCCGTCCCTATCTCTGAACTTGTCGGAGGAGTCGATGACGAGCCAAACCCCGAGGTCCCTCCAAGGGAGTTTCTCGGCATCCGATTCGTTGAGCACCTTGATGCGTTTCCCGGCGGCAATTATCGTGTCCCCCTCCACCTCGACGGGGAAGGGTGCCCTACCGTGAACACTGTCGTACTTTAGCAGGTGCCCCAGGAGCTTCGCGTCGCCGCGATTAACCGCGACGAACTCGAGCTTGGAGCCCCTCTCAAGCGCCGCCCGCAGAGCGAGGCGGCCCGTCCTACCGAATCCATTTATCGCGACTTTAACCATGAGGACGTACCTCAGATAAGGGTCCGTGAAACCCTCTTAAAACCTTGCTCGGTGGGCTGGAGGCTTGATCGACAAGGTTTTTATTCCTAGGTGAAAGACTCAGTAGCGCGCCGAGAAGGCGTGATTCACACTCACCGCGGGTAGAAAAGGACGCGACAGCGCCCTTGGTACCCGCAAGTCACCGGATGGAAGCATAGCAGGACGGGTTTTAGTACCCGGGCGAAACCCCAGAGGGAGCTAGGAGGGGACCGCACCGCGGCTAGTGTGAATCAGGACAACAACGAACAGAGTTGCATATAGCAATGGGAGATAAGGACAGCTACACAGGCGTCAAGTATACGATACATGCACGCTTTATAATCGAGGGAGTCGTCGAGCGCCACGACGTGATCGGGGCGATCTTCGGCCAGACCGAGGGGCTCTTCCCCAAGGACTTCGAGCTACGCGAGCTACAGCGAACAGGCAAGATCGGCAGAATCGACATCGACCTAAAGTCCGCGAACGACAAGACCATAGGCACACTTGTGGTACCTTCTAGCTTAGACAGGCCCGAGACCGCCATAATCGCGGCAGCTATGGAGACCGTCGACAGGGTCGGCCCGTGTGAGTCCAAGATCGCCATCGAGGCGATCAAGGACATGCGCGCAGACA
>JBFYNQ010000101.1:0-2775 GCA_041304265.1 Candidatus Bathyarchaeota archaeon
CGTCTACGACATCATCGCACGCATCGAGACTGATACCATGCAAGAGCTCAAGGACATCATTAGCTGGAAGATAAGGCGCCTCGATAAAGTACGAAGCACGCTGACGATGATAGTTGTCTAAGACAGCGGTCCTTCTTTTCAGAGTTTAAAACTCATTTTCAACCCCACAACCTCCTCGTTTTCCATGACTAGACGTTCTTTCCCAAAGCTCCACCGAGGGAAGTGGCTCAGGACGTCCATGCCGAGTATGCTGAATACTAGCACCTTCGGGAGAGGAGCGTAGTTAGGAGATGGTGGAAGGACCGGCAGGTTGTCCATTGGGAAGCTGATGTAGGCTTTCTTGTTATCGAGGAGCCCGATGAAGACGGGAAGGACTATCTCGGCGTTCTTTATGACTTTGAGGTTGACTGGGCCGTTCGCGGTGACGATAGTCTTCGTCACCGTCTGGAGAGTGCTGCTATCTAAATTGAGTTTTAAGACATCATCGGGGAGTATGCATGAATTGCTCGCCCCGGTGTCGACGAGGAACGTGATGGGATGATTGTCCCAGTTCGGCGCGTATCTTATGTACCCCTCTACCCGCGCCTGCTTGAGCTTGTCTACGCGCCCTATGAGCCGCAATGAACTCGTAGAAGGTATCCACGGACAACCTTTATAGAGCTTTAACCATCAGGGGAAGCGAACCCACGTGCTACTCCACATCGGCATTGACGACACGGACTCCCCAGAGGGAGGGTGCACAACGTATGTCGGAATGCTATTAGTGGGGCGGCTGGAGGCAATTGGGTGCAGGTTCATCGACTATCCGAACCTCCTCAGGCTGAACCCGAACGCGCCTTGGAAGACCCGTGGGAATGGCTCAGTCTGCCTCAGGATCGAGGCTCCGGAGGTGAAGGAGGCGGAGATAAAGAGGCTTATCGTCGAAGTCATCGAGGCGGGCGCCGAGTTCGAGTGCGAGAACACGAACCCGGGCGTCGTTTTCCACATCGGCGAGATCCCGAGAGAGCTCAAGGCGTTCCACGACGAGGTCGTGCAGACGATCGTCCACCTTAAGGACGCGGAGAGGCTGATTACTGAGCACTGCGCCGGAGCTGTGGGCTGGAAGAACAGGCGTGGGATCATCGGGGCGCTCGCTGCTATCGGCGGCACCCTTGAGGGCGATCATACCTACGAACTGCTCACCTACAGGGTCCACGAAAACAGGGGAACGAAAAGGCTAGTCAACGCAGACTCCGTGAGGAGGGTAGAAGCGTCCATTCCCGAGACCTTCAACAGCGTCGACACCGAGACGGCGCAGGTGCTCATCGCGCCGCGTGGACCCGACCCCGTCCTCTATGGTGTTAGGGGCGAGACCCCGGAATCCGTTTTCGGCGCCATGAAAATGATCGAGGTCGGCGAGCCCGTTGAAAGTTGGTGCATATTCAGGACGAACCAGGGGACGGACGCTCATCTAAACCGCAGTTACCCGATCTCCAAACTGAAACCCAGAATCCCTTCGATTGTAACTGGGTCAGTTGAGGGTGGGCTCGAGGTCATCGAGGGCGGTCACGTCATCTTCACTATCAGGGATAGATCGGGGAGTGTTGACTGCGCAGCCTACGAGCCCTCAGGGGGCTTCAGGGAGACCGTGTCGAGACTCAGGGAGGGGGACGAGGTCAAGGTCGCTGGCGGAGTCAAGGAGATGGAAGGTGGGCTCACTCTCAACCTCGAACGCCTTGAGGTCCTGTCGCTGGCAATCGAGCATAGGCTCGTGAATCCTAGATGCCCATCGTGCAGCGGATCGACAGAGTCGATGGGACGCGGACAGGGGCTCCGCTGCAAGAGGTGCGGATACAGAGGCGCCGAGATGGTCAGGGTCAACGAGGAGATCCAAAGGGACCTGAAATTGGGCGTGTATCTCCCACCGCCGAGGGCGGAGAGGCATCTGACCAAACCTGTTAAAAGGTACGGGAAGGAGAAAATTGGCGCCCCCTCAGCGCCAGTCAAGCCGTGGCACTCTGACTAGACTTTTAATCCGGGCGCGCATTCTCCCCAAGCATGAGCAAACTCAGGTGCCCCAAGTGTGGCTCCGAGGAGTTCGACGACGACATGATGACAATCTACAGCATGTGGGGAGAGCTCCAAGGAACCGAGGAAGTGAAGAAATGCCGCAGATGCGGTGAGGCCATCAGGAAAGATGAGAATCATGAAGACGAGTCTCCCTAGGCTCAGATACAGCCAAGCTGGGCCTATCGCCCCAGTCGTGCTCGTCACCTGTGTTGACGAAGCTGGAAAGCCGAACATAATCAGATACTGCTAATAAAGATGCCGAAAATCACGTTTCGGATATAATTTGTATCCAAAAGCCAGGCTTGATTAAATGACTAATGTTTTTTATTGCATAGTTCCATGGACATCTCATGCCCAAGGTCGTGTTGCCCAATCGCGCGCGCGGGTTGACGCCGATCCCAGCAAAGAAGGTCAAATCTTCACTCATAAAAGAGTGCTTTGGACATATCGAGTGCGAAGTAGTGAACCGCATTACCTGTGGTGACCATACACTCTTTGTTGGTCAGGTAGTTTCAGCCTCTGCAGATGGGGAAGTGATAGAGGGAGGGAACCTCAACGTGTTGAAGGCTCAACCAATCGTTCAGAAGAATCACGTGTATTTTACAGTTAGAGCTTAGATTTCAACCATGCATTAGTTATAGAAGGTTGGGCACCAAGCCGTTTTTACGAGTATAAGATAGAAAATGGCGCCATTTTTTGATAAAAAATGAACTAAGCACGTTTCCT
>JBFYNQ010000102.1:0-9993 GCA_041304265.1 Candidatus Bathyarchaeota archaeon
TAGTCGCTGCTGGTTTACTCTACAACCACTTCGTCCCCCCGCCGATATTCATCGATAACGTGTTCGACACCATAGCTGAGCAGGTCAAGGCGATACACTCGACAGGTGAGGACCTGACACAGAACTACTCGCCCAACGTTGACTTCTCCCAGTTCCACTTCGAGCTCTAGATCCTCTTCAGTTCACGATATTCGCTTAAGAACTCCCCGTGGAGCTCCTCCTTTCTCTTGTCTGGAAGGAAACTTGTAGATATGGAGTCGAGACTTATTCTCATGAGTTCATCTATTGTGAAGCCCTGCTCGCGGTGGAGTTGGAGGTATTCGTTGTTTATGTCGGTATTGAACATGGGAGGATCGTCACTGTTGACGCTGACGGGGATGCAGTTGTTGATGAACCTGCGTATGGGGTGGTCCTTTATTGTCTTCACAGCCCCGGTTCGGAGGTTGCTGACAGGGCAGGTCTCGATCGCGATACCCCTCGCCTTTATCTCGCTGAGGAGGGTTGGGTCTGTTGCCGCCGTGACCCCGTGACCGATACGTTCTACCCCGAGTGTCTTTATTGCACCCCAGACGCTCTCAGGCCCCGCTGCTTCGCCTGCGTGGGCGATGAGGTGGAGCCCGAGGGCTTTCGCCTTCTTGTACGCCTTTTCGTAGGGCTCTGGTGGGAAGCCGTCCTCGCTTCCCCCGATGTCGATGGCGACGATGTTGTCGTTCTTCTCCTTTATCCAGTCAAGCTCTTTGAGGGCGACCTTGGGGCCATAGTTGCGTACAAGGTCGACCCTGATTGTGCATGTGATTCCCCACTTTCTCTTCGCGCGCCTGATCCCTTTATTTATCGCGTCGAGCATCTCACCGTAGTCGAGTCCCCTGCGTACGTGATCGTTGGCTGAAAAGATTGCCTCGACGTGCTTGACGTTGCATGCAACCTCAGATTCGAGCATCTCATATGTTATCCTCTCGTAGTGCTTAGGGTCGGTTATACAATCGTTAACTGTGCTGTAGACGCTGATGAAGTGGTTGAAGTCGCTGTACTGAAAGAAGGTCTTAACCTCTTCAAGGGTCTTGAAGGGCATCTCGACGCCGCCGTCCTCGATGATCGCAAGGAGTGTCTCAGGTTTAGTCGAGCCGATAATGTGTATGTGTTGCTCCAGCTTCGGGAGACGTCTTATGGTCTCCTCAGCATTAGTATGAGGTTCTGTGGTGTTCATTTACTAAATCCACCGTCTAGGGTAGAGGTTAAAAGGGCGTCGGCATCGTCGTCGCGATGAGTATTTTTTTTCGCGCGCTCTCCCTGTGGCGGCTTTTTCATTTAGTAAGTTAGTGTAGCCTGTACTCGTGCTCGGCTAAGGCCGCAACGAGCTTGAACCCGACAAGCCAGCTGTGCATCATATTCGTTATACGAAAGTCCCCTAAAACCCTGTAATAAGTAACCAGTTATAATGCAAGTGCGCGTTCGACTAACTGGTCTTCTTTATCCCGCCGTAGGTCTCCTTCGTGAAGAGCACCATAGTGGCAGTCATGACGAGTGCGCTGCAAATCATCACCATGTTCGAGGCAAAGTAGCCTCCAGTGATGTCGATGAGCGACCCGTAAAATGGAGTGATTATCGAGTAGCCGATGGTTCCTAGCCCGTTGACAAGGCCTAGCCCAATGCTCGCCTTCTCGCTGGGTAGCACCTCGGGGACCATACTGAAGAAAAGTACCCACATGGAACCGCAGAAGTTGATACCGAATGAGAGCATCATGAGGAGGGGGAGAGGCAGACCCGCGGGGGCGAAGATGAATGTTGTAACAATAAGAGTGTAAAGGCACGAGAAGATCATGAGGGGGAGCTTTCTCTTCTTGAGCCTGTCCGAGATGGCGCCCATCGCGATGCACCCTGGTATCCCCGCAATTGTGCCGAGGCTGGTTACTAGCCCGCCCTCGACATATGTGAGCCCCTTCGTTTCCATTAGGAAGAGGGTCATCCATGAGTTGAGGACCCAACCAAAGCTGAGGAGTAGATAACCGATTATGAAGGGATAAATGCGCTTATCCTTGAGGACCTCGGCAAAAGCCCTGAGTGTTGTCATCGCCGACTTCCTCTGAGTCCTCGAAGCATGATTATCCTTGAGTATGAAGAAGTTCATCCCCGTGTTGACTACTAGTATCAGGGCGACGATTACGTAGAGGTTTCTCCAGCCACCGAACATCGAGATAGCGATTGGGAAACCCATATAGCTGGTGAAGTTACCGAGCCCGCTCGCGGCGCTCAAGATGCCGATGGCGGTCGCCTTTCGCTCAACGGGGAACCAATGCGTGATCATGCTTACTGCATTAATGTAGAAGACGCTGCAACCAACGCCCATGATTATCTGGGCGACGATGAGCATCTCGAAGCGGAAGCTCACCCAGAAAAGAAAGATGCCGACGATGGTGAGGCACGTGAAGCCGAGGATTGTCTTCCGGGGCCCCCACATGTCAGTGAACATTCCAGCGGGGATCTGCATGATACCGTAGATGATGAAGAAGGCGGTGATGAGAAGCCCCATGGTCCCCTTGTTAATACCCAGCTCTTGTATGAGCACAGGCGACAACGCCGAGGAGGCCGCCTTAAGAAAGTTCTCGCCATAGTATGTGATCCAGAGGGACGCTAGTAGTATCAGCGCAAAACCGCTTTTCTTCTCCAAGGGACCCACTTAGCCCGTGGGGGACGCTGAGGCGATTCTTAAATGTTTAGCGGGGCGTTGCGGACAAAACCTTATCATAAATACCACGTACTTTCTCTGCGATGTCTGGTGATAAGCGGGCCGAGATCGGTGTAATTGGAGGTACGGGTGTTTATGACCCCGAGATGCTAGATGATAGGCGGGACATCAAGGTACATACCCCTTATGGGGCACCGTCTGACCTCATCACACTGGGCACAATCAAGGGGAGGAGAGTCGCCTTCCTTCCACGCCACGGTCACGGGCACGTCATACCGCCACACGCGATAAACGCGCGTGCGAATATCTGGGCACTCAAGTCGTTGGGAGTCGAGCAGATAGTCGCTTCGAGCGCCGTGGGAAGCCTACGTGTCGACTACAAACCAGGAGAGTTCGTACTCACCGACCAGCTCATAGACAGAACGAAGGCTCGCCCCGACACCTTCTACGATGGCGGACAGGTCTGCCATATAAGCAGCGCCGACCCAGTCTGTCCCCAACTCCACAACTACTTCCTGAAGTACGCGAGGAAGATCAAGCTCCCCGTACACGAGAACGGAACATACGTGTGCATACAAGGACCCCGCTTCAGTACTCGTGCCGAGTCTAAGCTCTTCAAGCAGTGGGGTTGCGACATAATCGGGATGACTCTCTACCCAGAGGCTGTGCTGGCTCGTGAGGCGGAGATATGCTATGTCTCCATCGCAATGGTGACCGACTATGACGTCTGGGCGGAGAAGCCCGTAAGCGCCACGGACGTTGTCGAGGTTATGCTCCAAAACGCGTCGAACTTCAAGAATTTGGTCATGGGGGCGCTCCCCGGGTTACCTGCGGAGAGAACCTGTGGCTGTGGCGAGGCGCTGAAATTCGCCCTTATGTAGCCGAATCTTCTTATCCCCTGCACACTCATCTTCCACATGGCTAGGCTCAAGTATGACTTCATGGTATTGAAGGAACACCCCTATGGGAGGGAGATGCTCCGCCAGCTCCTCGCTGCAGGCTTCGAGCCCCGGGCTATCATCGAGGAAGACTCGCCTATCGGCGACGAGGAGAGAGAAAAGTTTCTAACCCGCATCAAGGGGTTCCCCGTTGCCCCCACCTTCACAGAGCTGCTCAAGGGCACGAATATTGAGCGCTACACTGTCCCACACCACAACAAGAGTGAGTCACGGGAGCTACTGGAGAGGCTTAAGCCGGACCTCGTCGTCCTTGGGGGTACGCGAATTATTAAGCCCACCCTTATCACGATCCCGAAAGACGGTATGTTGAACAGCCATCCTGGACTCCTCCCCGAGTGCAGGGGCTCCGCGAGCGTAGCTTGGAGTATCTACTTCGATATACCCATCGGCTGCACCGTCCACTTCATCGACCCGAGCATCGACACCGGTCCCATAATCAAGAAGCAGATCATCCCCGTTCACAGGGGCGACACATACGAAAAGCTCTGCTGGGAGACGATCGCCCTCGCGGGGGAGCTGATGGTATACGCTGTCGACCAGTGGACGAAAGGGACCCTAAAGGGAACGCCTCAATCAGTAGGTCAGGAGGCTCTCAAAGTCGCGCCGCCCGACGTACTTGATGTTGTCTACAAGAAACTCAGGGACGGAACATACAAGCACTTCGTAGACTGAGTTAAACGATCGTGTATTCTTTTGCTTAGATCCATTTGCGCGCGCTACTCACGGTTAGGAAGGTGTATCCAATTCCCCTATCCTTTTAAAACTCGGGTCTTGGCTTGCCGCGTTTCTTGTCGTAGCTCGCCTTGACCAGGCCATAATAGGGTGGGCTGGGCTTCCATGGGCGGCTTTTGAACTCGGGGTGGAACTGAGTGCCGAAGAAGAAGTAGTTGCTCGGTATCTCTATCATCTCCTTGCGGCGACCGTCCGTGCTCCACGCGCTGAAGACTATTCCCGCCTTCTCAAGGCGTTCCCAATATTCAGGGTTGACCTCCCACCTGTGGCGGTGGCGCTCATGGATGAGCTCGCTGCCAAAGAGCCTGTGTGCGATTTTCCCCAACTATACGTGAACGGGGTGAGAGCCTAGGCGCATCGTGCCCCCTAGTTCGTTGACGCCCCTCTGCTCGGGGAGAAGATCGATGACGGGATTCGTCGTTTTCGGCTCACACTCGGTACTGTCCGCATCCTTCAGCCCTAGTATGTCGCGGCTCACCTCGACTATGCTGAGCTGAAGACCGTAGCAGATTCCGAGGAGAGGCTTGTCCTGCGTCCTGCAGTACTCTATAGTGCGAACCTTACCGAGTGCACCGCGTTTCCCGAAGCCGCCGGGTACGATGACGCCGTCGAAGCCAGAGAGCACCGATACTTTCTCGGGGTGCTTCTCGAACTCCTCCGTCTCTATCCAGTCGATGTTGATCCTGCAGCCTGATGCGGCCGCAGCGTGGCGGAGAGCTTCGTTGACGCTGACGTAGCAGTCCCGCAGCTCGGCGTACTTGCCACACATGGCGATGCGGACCGAATCTGTTGGATCCTTGTACTGTACAACCATCTTCCTCCAGTTGCTGAACTCAGCCTTCGGCTTGTCGAGACCGAGGTACTCGGAGACGACGTCCCCCATCTCCTGTCCCTCAAGCACGAGGGGGAGCTCGTAGAGAGATTCGACGTTGACACTAGTGAAGACAGCCCGTTCCTCGACACTGCAGTAAAGGGCGATCTTTTGCTTAGCGCTCGCCGGCAGCTCGCCTGCGTCGCACCGCGTGACTATGATATCTGGCTGTAACCCTATGGCACGCAGCTCCTTAACGCTGTGCTGGGTTGGTTTCGTCTTTGGCTCGCCAACCGCGTCGAGGACGGGGACGAGTGTGACGTGGACGAGGATAGTGTCGCCCCGCTTCTCCTCTTGCCTCATCTGGCGGAAAGCCTCGAGGAAGGGGAGGCTCTCGATGTCACCTACTGTACCGCCACATTCGACTAGAATGACATCTGCCCTGCTCTTCTCCGAGACGAGGCGGATGCGCCGTTTCACCTCATCAGTGATGTGTGGAATGATCTGCACGCAGCGCCCAAGGTAGCCGCCCTCGCGCTCCCTGCGTACTACCTGCTGGTAGAGCTGGCCGCTCGTGACGTTGTTGAGTCCCGAGAGTTCGACTCCGAGGAACCTCTCGTACATGCCAAGATCCATATCTGCCTCGTAGCCGTCGTCGAGGACGAAGACCTCACCGTGTATGTAGGGATTCATTGTGCCTGCGTCAACATTGAGGTAGGGGTCGCACTTGATAGCGGACACGTTGAATCCGCGCACCTGCAGCATCTTTCCAACGCTACACGTGACGAGTCCTTTACCGATGCCGCTGAGCACCCCGCCGGTAATAAAAACGTACTTCGTCAAGGGGGATACCTGCCCATAATACTCGAAGACTCGCCGAAAGCTTGGTATAAATCCTTCGTAAAGTATTTTTTTCCATAAAAGTTACGAGTTGTATGCTGGAAAATTATATGCATCGGATATTATAAGAAAACGACTTCATTTATTATTAGATTGTTGGGAGCGGGATCTTGGCATCAGTCGTGACGTTGATCCCGAGCATCTTGAGAGGCGCCTCATCCCCGTTGTTGAGCATATGGGTCGAGTGCATCTCACACCCCCTCAACTTGGCGAGTGCTTCGATGCATGTCCTCGCTTTTGCGTCGGCTACGGAGCTGGCAGCAAGTGCGTCGAGGACCTCCTTCACGTCGAGGCTCGCGGCGCTGCTGCCGTAGATGCGCTTGAGGAGGATCATGCTATCGATGACAGGGCGGCTAATGAGTAGAGTATCGTCGGGGAGCCTCGCGAGTAGTTTGACCGCGTTCAAGATCGCTGCGGACTCGGCGTGCATGAGCGGGCTATTCTTGCCCTTCGTGATGATGCTCTTCCCACCGATGCTGAGTTCTATTGCGGCGCCGCAGTAGATACCCCTGTGCCCCTTCCCACGCGCGTTGTCCTTCTCCGCCTCCTCGGCGGCATCCCTCGCGGGTGAGACGACTGATCGGTCGTCGGGCTTGACGCTGACCTTCGCCATAATTACATCCATTCTGCGGAGCGTCTCCCGCCCGGTGGCGCCCTCGACGAAGTCCCTGTTATAACGGAAGTAGCGTCGCACGATCTCCTGCTTCGAAGCCTCCCTGCACGCCTCATCGTCGATGATGCCTTCCGCTGCCATGTTCACACCCATGTCCGTCGGCGACCTGTACTTCGCCATTGGGTCGTCAGGCCCCACCAGCTTCTCGATCATCTTCTGGAGTATGGCGAAGTTCTCAACGTCCCTGTTGTAGTTGATCGAAGTAACACCATAGGCGGCGAGGTGGAAGGGGTCGACGAGGTTGTAGTCGGCGAGGTCGGCGGTCGCCGCCTCATATGCGGTGTTAACGGGGTGGTTGAGGTCGAGGTTCCATATGGGGAAGGTCTCGAACTTTGCGAATCCACTGGTTATGCCCCTCTTTCTGTCCTGATAGACCTGGCTCATGGCGAAGCTCATCTTTCCACTACCCGGACCGGGGGCGGTTACTATGACTATCCTCTTCTCCGTCGGCACGTACTCAGGCTTACCATAGCCCTCGTCACTCAGCACCTTATCGAGGTCTGTTAGATAGTTGGGTATCTCGTATCCGATGAAGACACGGTGCCCCCTGTTCTCGAGGCGCTGCTTGAACTTCTGGGCGCTCCACTCGCCACTGAAGCGGTTGATAACTACTGCGGAAACAGGTAGTCCAAGTTCAGCAAGCTCGCCAATGTCTTTGAGTATCTGATCCTCGTATGGGAGCCTGCTGTCCCCCCTGATCTTGCGTGCCTCGATATCCTTGGCGGAGATGCAGTGAACTATCTCTATTTGACCTTTGAGTCTCTGGAGCATCTGTATCTTTGTGTCGAGTGCGTATCCCGGGAGGACTCGGCTGGCGTGGTTGTCCCAGCGTAGCTTACCGCCGAACTCGAGATAGAGCTTGTCAAATAGCCCGACTCTCTGCTCGATCTTCGCGATTTGTGCCTTCAGGTACTTTTCAGTGTTGAAACCGATCTTCTGTGTCATGCGTTATTCCTCAGAGGGAGACAGGTGTAGAAGGCGATGTCGTCCGATCCGCTCAGCCTTTCGCCGGTCAATACGGGTACCTGTCTCGTTAATAATCGGAGATGTGGCAGCGGCTGCTTATTAAACCTGCTAGGCTGTGAGTTCGAGGAGCTTCTCGACGGTCATCTCAGTGCTACGCTTACCCCTCAGCTCCTCTATCTTGATCCTGCCGAAGAGAACGCTCGCTGTTGTGGCTTCACCGGCGCCGAATAGCTTCTCGAGCCTATCCTTGACTCCAGCGACGTCCTTGCTGAGTCTCTCGGCGAATAGGGTCATGATCTTCCTCTTCTCTGATGGGATGTTTACCCATTCGACCTTTCCCGAGAACATGGCAGACGCGTATAAGTTGACGCAGGCTCCTCCTTGGACGCCTTTGTCAAGGACGACGACGCCCCAGACCCGCGGGTTCTTCTTCAGGAACTCGACCTTCTTTCCCTCCTTTGCGCAGTGGAAGTAGATAGTGTTCGTCTCTTCGTCGTATACGTAACCCATAGGTACCATGTAGGGCTCGCCAGCATCCGCCATACCCATAACGAAGTACTGCTGATAGCCAAGCAACTGCTTGAGTGCCTTCTGATCCGTGACCTCCCTGTCAAGTCGGCGTAAGTGGAACTTCATAGCTTTTCTCACGGTTCCGGGGAGATAAAACGTTGGCTAGATGAGGCTCTTCGCCGTCATTTCGGACGGCTTTGATATACCCATTAAGGTAAGGATCGTGGGGGCGACGCTGCTAAGCCCGAGCCCCTCCCTTAGTTCCCTCTTATCGGGGCTGATCAGGATGAGTGGGACCGGGTTAGTGCCGTGGCTTGGGTTCGGTTCACCGTTTGGGTAGAACATCGTCTCAATATTGCCGTGATCCCCAGTGACAAGGATCGAGTAACCCTTCTCGAGTCCGGCGTCCACAACGTGCCCCACGCATTCATCGACAACCTCACACGCCTTGATTCCCGCCTTCAGGTTAGCACTGTGTCCGACGAGATCACCGTTCGCGTAGTTGACGAGGACGAAGTCGTAAACACCCCTCATGATCTCGGGCACGAGCTTCGCGGTGATCTCAGAGGCACTCATCTCGGGCTTCTCCTCATAACTCGCCACCTTCAAGCTCGGGACGAGTACCCGGTCCTCCCCCATGACGGGGTCCTCTATCTGGCTGTTAAAGAAGAAAGTGACGTGTGCATACTTCTCAGTCTCAGCTATCCTAAGCTGCTTCAACCCCCTAGCAGCGAGTACCTGAGCTAGGTTGTTCTCCACCGTGTTCTGGGGAAAGGCGACTGAGAGGGCTAAGTGCTTGTCGTATCCGCTCATGCAGACGAAGTGGACGCGCGGGAACTTCTTACGGGGGAAGTGGTCGAATCCATTCTGCGTGAGGGCGTACGTGATCTGGCGTGCGCGGTCGCTACGGAAGTTCCAGAAGATGACGGAGTCCCCCGCGTCGATTGTGGCAACATGCTTTCCGTCCTCCACAATCACGATGGGTTGTACATAATAGTCAGTTGGGTCTCCACGCTTGTAGGCGTGGTCGATAGCCCTTAGCGGGTCCTCAGCCTTCCACCCCTCTCCCTGCGTGAGCAGGTCGTACGCCTTGAGCGTACGGTCCCAGTTTGTGTCCCTGTCCATAGCGTAGTATCGCCCGATCATGCTGGCGATCCTGCCTACACCCTTCGCCTTGGTCTGGCGGAGCGTTTCCTCGATGAAGCCCTTGGCGGAGCGCTCTGGGACATCACGCCCGTCGAGGAAGCAGTGGATATAGACCTCCTCCAATCCGTTGCGCTTCGCGAGTTCGAGGAGTGAATAGAGGTGAAAAGTAGAACCATGTATACCTTGATCGCTGAGGAGCCCCATGAGGTGGAGTGTGGAGTCCTTCACCTTACAGTTCTCGACGGCGCCGAGGAGTGCGGGGTTCTCATAGAAGCTACCATTATAGATGGCTTGATTTATTTCCTCGAAAGGCTGCCAGACGATGCGCCCCGCTCCCATCGTGAGGTGCCCCGGCTCCGAGCCACCCTGCGTCCCCTCGGGGAGCCCAACGGCGTTACCCGTGCACTTCAGGAGCGTCCAAGGGTACTCCCTCATATATCGCGCGTCATTCGGCACCTTAGACTGCCTGACAGCGTTGCCCTTCGTCTCCTCCGAGTACCCCCAGCCGTCTCGGACGATGAGGATGACCCTACGTCCAGCCATGAGGGAATATAGATGAATTAGACCTAAAAAGTGGGAGGTCTACAGTGGTAACCGCATGCCGTCGACG